>NZ_CP029487.1:1858929-2168750 GCF_002441855.2 Eubacterium maltosivorans
CTCGGTAACCTTTTCCAGAAGATGGTCTGGGTTGGTCTTTAAGGCTTCCGCGGTTTCGAGCAGGGTGTCATCCATCTGCTCAACATGATAAACGGCGTTCATGCCTGTGGCCGCTTCGATACGGCGGATGCCGGCTGCGACGCCGGTTTCGCTCAGGATTTTAAACATCCCGACCTGGGCGGAGTTCGTGATATGGCAGCCGCCGCAGAGCTCAATGCTGAAATCTCCAACCTTGACAACGCGGACAACCTCGCCGTATTTTTCACCGAAAAGAGCCATCGCGCCCATAGAGCGGGCGTCGTCGATGCTGGTTTCAAAAATGGCGACATCCATGGCTTCCAGAATCGCCTTGTTGACAATTTCCTCTACCTGACGTTTTTCTTCGTGAGTCATTGGCTGGAAATGGTTAAAGTCAAAACGGAGGCGTTCTGGCGATACAAAGGAGCCTGCCTGTTCAACATGGTCGCCCAGCACCTGCTTCAGCGCTTTCTGGAGCAAATGGGTCGAGGTATGGTTTCTCTGGGTAGCGGCGCGCAGCTCACGGTTGACCTTTGTCGTAACCTCTTCGCCCATTTTAAAGGTTCCAGAAACCACCTTGCCATAATGGATATGGCGGCTCAGGCTGCCCTTTTTACAGTCGGTTACTTCGATCACGCTGTCGCCGGATACGATCTGGCCTTTATCGCCAACCTGTCCGCCGCTTTCAGCGTAGAAGGAGGTTTTGTCAAGCAGCACCAGAACATCCTCACCGGCGTGTACTTCGCTCACCAGCTCTTCACCTGCGATCAGGCCAATGATTTTTCCGGTTGCTTCCAGATTGTCATAGCCTACGAATTCAACCAGTGCGTCTGGTCCCAGCGGGTTAAAGGGATCGTCTGCCCAGACAGCCAGGTCGCTTTCGGCACGGGCCTTGCGCGCGCGCTCACGCTGCTCCTGCATGGCTTCTTCAAATTCACTGGCGATCAGGGTCAGGCCGCGTTCCTCTACAATTTCCTTAGTCAGGTCATAGGGGAAGCCGTAGGTGTCGTATAATTTAAAGGCGCCTTGTCCGGGGAATACCTTTTCTTCCTGTGCGATCAGGCTGTCCAGCTCTTTTTCGAGCAGGCTCAGACCCTGGTCGATGGTTTCTTTAAAGCGTTCTTCCTCAATTTTTATGAGCTTCTGAATGTAATCCTGCTTTTCAGCCAGCTCCGGATAAGCGCCAGACGAAACGCGAACCACTTCCTTGGCCACATCATAAAGGAAAAGCTCCTGCATGCCAAGCAGCTTGCCGTGGCGGGCGGCACGTCTCAGGAGACGTCTCAGAACATAGCCACGGCCTTCGTTACCCGGCATAACGCCGTCAGCGATCATAAAGGTAACGCTGCGGACATGGTCGGTAATAACGCGGATGGAAACATCGTCCTGTGTGTTTTCGCCGTATTTTACACCGGCCTTTTTACAGATATAGTTTAAAATATGGCCGATGGTATCAATCTCGAAAATATTGTCAACACCCTGCATAATGGTGGCCAGACGTTCCAGGCCCATGCCGGTATCGATATTTGGGTTGGCCAGCGGGTTGTAGTTGCCTTCCTCGTCCTTGTCAAACTGGGTGAATACCAGGTTCCAGAACTCAACATAACGGTCGCACTCGCAGCCCGGAGCGCAGTCTGGGCTGCCGCAGCCATATTCTTCTCCGCGGTCATAGTAAAGCTCGGAGCAGGGGCCGCATGGTCCCAGTCCATGTTCCCAGAAATTGTCTTCTTTTCCGAGACGGACGATCCGTTCTTCCGGCACGCCGATTTCGTCATGCCAGATATCATGGGCTTCGTCATCGTCTAAATAGATGGAGACATAGATTTTTTCCGGGTCCATTTCCATGACCTCGGTACAGAATTCCCATGCCCATGGAATGGCTTCATTTTTAAAGTAATCTCCAAAGGAAAAGTTGCCGAGCATTTCAAAGAAGGTACCGTGGCGGGCGGTTTTTCCCACATTTTCAATGTCTGGGGTACGGATACACTTCTGGCAGGTGGTTACCCGTTTTCTCGGCGGAATCTCATCGCCTGTAAAATAAGGCTTCATCGGAGCCATCCCGGAGTTGATCAAAAGCAGACTCTTGTCATTGATCGGCACCAGTGGAAAGCTCTTTAATCTTAAATGTCCTTTGCTCTCAAAGAACGCTAAAAACTTTTCACGAATTTCGTTTAAACCTAAAGGTTGCATGTTTTCGTTCTCCCTTTTATGAATTTGTTTTTGTTTATACTTGATGCTTTGAGTAAAAAAATAAAACTCCGCCCCTGCAAACAGGGACGAAGTTGATTTCCGCGGTACCACCCAAATTAGCAAAGCGGCGCTTTGCTCACTCAAACAAATAACGGTCTGTCAGCCGTCGGTTCTTACACTCTCCTGATTTCAGAACCGCTGCTCAAATGGGGCGGCCTTATCACTTCCATGGAAACTCACACCAACCGTTCCCTCTCTGAATGGTCTGTCATAAGGTTGTCATTCTCATTGCATTCATATTTACTTAACATTCAAATTATATGTAATGTTTTCGCTTTTGTCAAGCCTTATTCTGAATTGCCTGTCAATATCCTTTTACCTGAGCATTTCACCCTTGGAGGATGCAAAACCGGCGATCAAATACTTCATGACAACCTTGACCGTTCCCATGATCGGTACTGCCAGAATCATACCCAGACCGCCAAACATGGCGCCAAAGAAAAAGATAGAAAAAATAATGACAACCGGGTGCAGCCCAACGTTGCCGGACATGAGCGCTGGCGCCAGCAGATTGCCGCACACCACCTGGACAACGGCCATCCAAATCAGGATATAGACCATCTGTATCGGGCTTGACAGAAGCGCCATAACGCAGATCACCACCATTCCCACCGCCGGACCAAAATAAGGGATCATGGTCGTAACCCCCGCAATCACACCGATGACCGGCGCGTAGGGCAGCCCCATAAAGTAAGCGCCCACACCTGTCAGAATCCCGGCGATAATGGACATGAGCCCCTGTCCACGGATAAAGCCGCCGATCACCATATCGATGTCATAAAACATTTTCTTTACCTGATTTCTGGCGTCAATGGGCACCAGATACATGAGGGACTGGGTGAACACCTCCTTGTCCAGCAGGAGGAAAATGGTCACCAGTGGAACGATAACGATGTTCATCAGCTGGCCGCTGTTGGCGATAAGGGCATTGGATAAGCCCTGCAGCATACTGCCGAACATGCCAGCCACCTGAGACAGACTTTGTTCAAGATTAAAGTATTTCGACATATCTGAAGCGTTGTATTTCTGAATAAATTCAGATATCTGCCCGCTGTAATTCTGCAAATTCTGGAGCATTGACGGAATGTTTGTCACCATCTGGGCAATGTTGCTGATCAGGCTGGGCACAAAGCTCATAAAAACGCCGAACAAAATCAAAAGGACAATGACGCAGACAAAAAGAACGGACAACCCCCGACCAAAGCCCCGGCGTTCAAAGATCCTGACCAACGGGTTTAGGAGGTAGGCCAAAATAATGGCCATAAAAAATGGCATGAACATTCCCGAAAAGGTAGGCCATAAAAATACCGCAAAAAGGATGCAGATCAAAACCACAATGGTGTTGACCATCAAAATTCGTTTTTTATCCGGTGATATTTTCATGATGTTCCTCCCCCAAAACCTTTTCCAGAATACCGCCCTCCCGGTGCGTCCGGTCCATTTCCAGCATATCTCTGTCGTAATTCAGGCTTTTATCATGGTATGTCATATGTTCTGCGGCCACAAGGCTGTAGCCGTAGTCCAGATCGTCAAAAAAGCTGCGTGACAAATCATATTCCTGAACCTTAAAATCCTTGGAGACCGTCGCATCTGCGACTTTGGCAAAGCGCTTGCCATCCACATCCTTTACCGGTGTGTTCACGATCGAATAGCTGTCCGCAAGCCGCGCCTTCATTTCTTTTGCGGAGAGCTTGGTGATGCCCTTGTCCCCGCCCAGTGTTACATGGTCATAGTCCACTTCGATGATATCTGAAGGAAAAATAATCTGTGCTTTGCTGAACAGGCCGCCCTCCGAGAGAACCAGGCAGTCAATTTTGTGGTCCCGAACTCTTATGTCGCGCACAAGCCCCCGAAGCCGTGTGTCATTTTCAAGAAACACCTGGGTGTTTAATAAATTACTGGCTTTCATTTTTTCACCTTTCTATATAAACTTTATTGCTTCTGTCGCTGGCTTTATTATAGCACATCCGCAAGCGCATTGTCTTGAGAGAATGCTCAAGAATTCTTCAAATCCAAAGGTCACTCTTCTTTCTTTAAAAGCTTTCGAGGGGCTATGTCCCTCTGGCTCAGACGATGGTTGACTGTCTGGCCGGTCAATGTATAGAGTACTGAGAAGAGCGGGATCATCACAATGATGCCCAGAATCCCAAAAGCTCCTCCGCCAATGGTGACCGCGGCCAGAATCCAAAGCGGGGACAAGCCAATGGAGCTGCCCACAACATGGGGGTAGATCAGGTTGCCCTCGACATGCTGTACGATGAAGCAGGCAATCACAAAAATCAACGCCTTGACCGGGCTCAGGGTCAAGATGAGAAACGCCCCCAGACAGCAGGCCACAATGGCGCCAAAGACAGGGATCAGCGAAAACAGACCGATCAGCACTGCAATGGTCAGGGCATATGGCATCTGCAAAAGCGATAATACAATGGTATAAATGACTGTTAAAATCAGGGCTTCAATGCACTGTCCTGAAACAAAATGACTGAAGGTTTTCTGGGTAAGGCTGGCAATTTCCAAAATCCGGTCAACGCGCCTTTCCGGCAGATAGGCGTACAGAAGCTTTCTGGTTTGAAGCCCCAGCCTTTCTTTCTGGAACAAAAGGTAAACCGCCACCACCAGGCCGATCACCGTATGAAAAACACCGCCTGCTACCGAGGCTGCCACGTTCAGCGTTGTGTTTAAAAATCCCGCAGCGCCGCCCCTGAAAAAGGAAAACAGGTTTTTGCTGAGCATGTCCCAGTTCAGACTTTCAAGCCCACCGGTATCCAGCTTCTGTATAAAAGCAGAAATCTCTGAATGCTCGCCGAGAATGCGGACCGCCCAGCTCTGAAAGCTTGCAAGAACCGATGGAAAGCTCTTTGCAAAGAGTAATACAGCGTTTACCAGCTCCGGCAGCACGAGAAAGATAACCAGAGCCACAATACCAAGAAGAATTAAAAATGCCATCAGGATACTCAGAGGTCGCCGCAGCTTTTGGACACGCTTTCCCTTTAGGCGCTTTTTTGTAAACAGACGCCTTTCCATGAGGCTCATGGGTATATTTAAGACAAAGGCAATGCCAGCGCCGATGATAAAGGGGGAAACTAATCCCAGAAGCCCGAGAAACGCCCCCCACACTGCGTCGATATTCTTAAGTCCCGCCCATAAAATCAGCGCCAGAATAATGAGCCCGATTAAGGTCCGTTTTGTTTTTTGGTTCATCTCCATTACCATTCCCTCTTTCTTTTGCTGAGTCTTGCACCATCACGAGTTGCTTATTTTTTAATACCCTTTTTTAATGTCCTGTCAACAAAAGGATTTCTCATAAATAAAAAAACGCCTTTCATGATTGAAAAGCGTTTTGGATCATAGGCTTATGCGCTGTGCTTTGATTTATAATCTTCGATAGCGGCCTGAATGGCTTCAGCCGCTAAAACAGAGCAGTGGATTTTTTCAGTCGGAAGTCCGCCAAGGGCTTCCACTACTTCTGAGTTTTTCAGGGCAGCGGCTTCTTCAATGGTTTTACCCTTGATCATTTCTGTGGCCATACTGCTGGTCGCAATGGCGGCGCCGCAGCCAAAGGTCTTAAAGCTGGCGTCCTCAACAATGCCGTCATCGTTTATTTTTAAATACATTTTCATAATATCGCCACAGGCAGGGCTGCCTACCTGGCCGATTCCGTTTGCGTCTTCCATTTCCCCGACATTTTTAGGGTTTTGGAAGTTTTCCATTACTTTATCTGTATATTCCATCATGATTTTATTCTCCTTATCTATCTGTTATTTTTCATCATTCTCAGTGATGATGGTGGTGGTCATGGTCATAAACGGCGTCATCAATCGGACTGTTGGCGTCAATGGGTGACATTTTTCTCAGCCGTTCAATAATATCGACAAGATTGTCGACGACGTAATGAATATCCTCCATAGTGGTGTGCTTGCCAATTGTCAGTCTCAGGGAGCCATGGGCAATCCCAGCCGGCAGTCCAATGGCCAGCAGTACGTGCGACGGGTCCAGAGAGCCTGAGGTACAGGCCGATCCGCTTGAGCCCGCAACGCCAATCAGGTCAAGACTTAAGAGAATGGATTCCCCTTCAATATAGTCAAAGCAGAAATTGGCATTCCCCGGAAGACGCTTGGTCGGATGCCCATTTAAACGCACCTGAGGAATTTTCTCCATTACACCCTTGATCAGAGCGTCTCTGAGCTCCTGTAGATGGGCTGTATTGGCTTCAAGGTCATTGGCTGCCATTTCCGCAGCCTTGCCAAATCCGACGATGGATGCAGTGTTTTCTGTACCGGCGCGGCGCCTTCTTTCCTGTGCGCCACCGTGGATCAGATTGTCGATCGGTACACCCTTTCGGATATATAAAGCGCCGATTCCCTTCGGTCCATAGATTTTATGACTGGAGAGGGATAACAAGTCCACATTCAAATCTTTTACGTCAATGGGAACATTGCCGAAGGCCTGCACTGCGTCGGTATGGAAGATGATCCCCTTAGCCTTAACAATTTCTCCAATTTCTTTAATGGGTTCAATGGTGCCGATCTCGTTGTTGGCAAACATGATTGAAACCAGAATGGTTTCATCCTTGATGGCGTTCTTGAGATCGTCCAGTGAAATAAGTCCGTCCGCATCAACCGGAAGGTAGGTGACCTCAAAGCCTTCCTTTTCAAGGTATTCACAGGTGTGAAGCACTGCGTGGTGCTCGATTTCTGTGGTGATGATGTGGTTTCCCTTTTTTCTGTTTTTTAAAGCCACACCCTTGATGGCCCAGTTGTCCGATTCGGAGCCGCCGGCTGTAAAGTAAATTTCTTTCGGGTCTGCGTTAATGGCCTGGGCAAGCTGTAATCTGGCAGCTTCCACGCCGCGCTTGGCTTCCCGGCCCTCTTTATAAATAGAGGATGGGTTTCCGTATTTTTCTGTAAAATATGGCAGCATTTCTGCCAAAACCGCTTCGTCAACGGCTGTTGTCGCCGCGTTATCTAAATAGATTCTTTTCATAAAAAGCCTCTCTTTCAATTATCCATTAAGTCTTGTAAAGACCGGTTATCAATGATGTTATTAATGCTGTCTCTGATTTCCATCCAGAGTCCTCTGGTGACACATTCTCCCGACTTCTGGCAGACATAGCCCTCAGGGCCGCCGACGCAGTCGGCCAGCTCAATAGGGCCTTCCAGCGCGCGGATAATCTCACCAACACTGATGTCCTTGGGCTCTCTTGAAAGAATGTACCCACCCTTCGCGCCTCTTAAACTGACGATCAGTCCCGCCTTTTTAAGGGTCGAAAAAAGCTGTTCCATATAGGAGTCTGAAAAATTCTGTTTTTCTGCTATCTCTTTTATTGATACTGGCCCATTGCCATACCGGCACGCCAGCTCATACATAGCCAGTACACCGTACCGGCCCTTTGTGGAGAGTCTCACTGTGGCACCTCCTTTTTAATTCCCAGTATTCCACCTGGAATTTAATAGTATTATAGCACAGTTCCGCATTAATGCAAGATAAAATTTTGTTCTTTGGCATTTTTTCAGGAAAAATTATTATTTTTCTCCAAAATAAAAACATCTGGATATAAAACTGCTATCCAGATGTTTCAATTATTTATTCTGCTTCTCTCAATCGTTCCACCAGCGTTTCCTTTTCAAAGCTGCGGAGTGCAATTTTTGAGATAAGGTATGGTACCAGAAGCAGGATTACCGCGTAGGCCAGCACATAGAAAACCGGAAACTGGTAAATCATATAGTGGACTCCAAGCTTTCCAAAGGCCCAGCAGATCATATAGCCTGCTGCGGTGCCGAGCGTCAGAGTGATAAGCAGATTTCCCGCGGCCAGAAGCATCCCCTCGCCGAGCACCATCTGGCGGATCTGCCTGCGGCTCATGCCAATGGATTCCAGCATGGCCAGCTCCTGCTTTTTAGACAGGATGTTGGTAATCAATGTATTGACAAGATTGATCATACTGAATGCGATGATAAACAACGCCAGCCCCAGCGCAGTAGCTGAGAGGGTCGCAATGCTTCCCGCATCCTGTTCTCTCTGTTCCTGAAGCGTTGACAGAGCAAGGTTTGGATTGCTGTCTACCAAAGCCCGCAGCGGCTGCTCAACCGCAAATTCCATAGAAGGCTCTGTCGAAACAATAAAATCCTTATCAAGATTAAAGGGCACGATGGACTGGAGGACCTCCTGAGGCATCATAAACCATCCACTGATGGGCTTCGGATAGTCTGTGCTGATCATACCTGCTATTTTTACCTCTTTGGGTACCACGGTATCGCCATTGTAAAAATAGAGGGTTAACGTATCGCCAACCTCAAAACGCCAGCCATAAATTTCCTGCACCACCGAGTTGGCCTGAAGAAGGATGGTGTCGCCTTTCAGCATTGCGTCGTAATCCAGGTTCCCATCCTCCAGGTATTTTTCAAGCTCCTGAGCCTGCTCTCTGGTAAACGGGGAGATGTTATCCTCAACATGGACAAGATCTTCTTTAGGATAATCAAATTCAACAGAGGTCGCTTGGTTACTGCGGATACCGTCCACCCCAGGGATGGACAAAATCTGGCTTTCAAGCGTGTCGGTGAAAGGGGAATTCTTCTGAAGTCCTGCTATACCGTACTCTGAGAGCTCCATAGCGTTTCCTGAAAAAGAAACGATGTATTCCGAATCTGCAAAATCGCCCTGACGTGAATACATTTCTTTATCAAAGGAATTGACAAAGGTCGCTGCCGCCATAAATAGAACGCCGCCGATCCCCAACGAGAGAACTGTCATAAAAACTTTTTTCCGGTTTCTGGCTGAGTTCATGGCTGCGAGATGCAGCGGGCTGATTCTCCGGTGTACCTTTTTGGTTTTCTTTTTCCTGCCGCCGGAGTAAGCCGAATATTTCGAAGCCTCAATGGGCGAAATTGACGCCGCGATTGAGGCAGGCTTCCGAACGGAGATCAAAACAGTGATCAGGTCAATCACGAGCACCAGCAGCGCTACCAGCAGTGTATTTAAAAGGCTCCATCCGTCAGGCTTCAGAAAATAGGCGATAACGCTGCCGATAATAACCCCCACCGGAGCCGATACGGCAAAGAGATAGACGCCTTCGCGGGTAACCAGCCGCCGCACCTGTTTTTTGGTCGTGCCAATGGTCCTCAGCTGTCCATACTGGCGTATCCTGCCAACCACCGAGATATAGAAAACGCCATAGATAACCAGAACACTGGCGAGCAGTACAACAACTCCCACACACGCAGCCAAAGCGATTTCCGGAGTATCTGCTGTCAGGGTGTCCAGAAAATGATCGTTTGGATTCATGTCCTCCCGCGGTATTCCCGCATCACCGCCGACTGAATAAATCGCCGCTTTACAGGTTTCCTTGCCCATCTTCTCTGCCCCTGAAAGCCGGACATAGGCCTCGTAGGGAATGTTTTTCATCTGAGGGCCATTTTCGGCGTAGGCCTTTGAAAAGACCAGCGTATACTGCTTGCTTCCCATTGTTCCCTCAATAAAGCCGCTGACCTTGAAGCTTTCAGTTGCTCCGTTCAGGAAAGTTACGGTAAATTCTGTTCCAAGCTCTGCCGGCTTGCCGATCTGTTCCAGGTATTCTCGTGAAACCAACACCTCATTTTCCTGTACTGGCAGCTTTCCGTCCAGCAGGTCCATTGTTTTAATATCCATGGAATTGCCATCCACATAGACAGGCACCAGCGTATAATTGTCGATTTCTACCGCCTGTCCCCTTTTTCCGAGCGTCAGGTAGGAAACTCGTGAATCCTGTGTCAGGCGATGCAGTTTGTCATCTGTCAGGTTATAGTAAATCGCATGCTGCGCTCTGGCCATGGCACGTTTATCCGCTTCTTTCATCTCGACGGTAAACAGGCTCATAACCATCAGGAGGCTTACAGATAAAATAATGGTGACAGCAATAAAGGCATTGCGCATTTTGCTCGTTTTAATGCTGTCTCTGGCAAGCTTTCCGATAACTTTTCCATTATTATTTTTTTCGTAATTCATTGCCGTTACCTGCCGTTTACGATCTTGCCGTCCTCAATACGGATAACCTCATCCGCCAGCTGGGCAATTTCTTCATTGTGCGTAATCATGACAATGGTCTGGTTAAAACGAGCACTGGTTGCCTTTAAGAGGCTCAGTACATCCTGGCTGGTCCGGCTGTCCAGGTTTCCTGTCGGCTCATCTGCCAGAATAATCGCCGGCTTTGTCGCCAGTGCTCTGGCGATGGCGACACGCTGCTGCTGTCCGCCTGACAGGTTTCCCGGCAGGCTTGTCAGCTTTTCCTTAAGCCCAAGCATTTTGACAATACCGCCCACAAAGCGTTTATCTGCTGTATTACCGTCCAGTTCAATGGGCAGTACAATATTTTCGTATACATTAAGGATAGGCACCAGGTTGTAGTTTTGGAAAATGAAGCCGATCTGGCGTCTTCTGAAGATGGTCAGCTGCTCGTCGTTCATGTCAGACAGCTCCTTGCCGCCTATCTTTACACTGCCAGAGGTCGGCTTATCCAGCCCTCCTAACATATGCAGAAGGGTTGATTTTCCACTTCCGGAGGTTCCCACAATGGCTGTAAATTTTCCTTGTTCAACCGATAAGGACACACCATCCAGTGCCTTTACCATACTCTCGCCGCTGCCGTAATGCTTTTTCAAATCCGTTGTTTTTAAGATCTCCATTTTCTGTCTCCTTTATTTGCTGACTTAATCTTATCACCTGAATGTTTCAAAAAGCTCTCGATTTGAAAAAAGAATGTTACAGTTTTGAGAGATTGCTCATCAACCGGCCTGATTCGGCAGAAATACTGAAAAAACAGAGCCTTCACCTTCCCGTGAGGCTACTTTAATGTAGCCCTGCTCTTTCCCGATAATCTCGCGCGCCAGATAAAGCCCCACGCCGATGCCAGGGGTACTGTGAACCTTGGATTCTCTGTAAAACCGTTTAAAAATATCATTGATATGTGTCTCAGAAACGCCGATCCCTGTATCCGCAATTTCTATTTTTGTGTACATCTCCCACTGTTCTGCTGAAACAGATACCTTTCCACCCTCCGGGGTGTATTTAACCGCGTTTTCCAACAGATTAAAAAGCGCTTCGGCCGTCCATTTTGTATCGTGATAAAGCTCAAGCGTCTCGTCACACACCACGTTTACGGTGATCCCCTTTTTTTCTGCCGGCATAGTAATACCGCTGATTGCCTGGGCAAGAGTAGGATAAAAGACCTGACGCTCAGCCTTTAATACGATCTGTCCGTTTTCCAACCGTGATATTTTTGTCAGCACCTGGATCAGAAAGTCAAGCTTTTCCACCTGATTTTGAAGCCCATCCAGAAAGAAAAGCCTTTTTTCCTCTGGAACCTGAGGATTCGTTACGGTATCCGCGTACATTTTTATATTGGCAATAGGCGTCTTAAGCTGGTGTGATATGTCTGAAATAATCCTCTGAACCGCCTGCTTTTGTTCGCTGCTCTCTTGGGTGGCGGCATTGGTAATATCATATAACTGATTCAGCTTCATCTGCACTTTTGAAGACAGAGTTTCCTCCTCCAGGTTAAAGGACTGTATCCCTTCGTTCTGGATCAAGCTGTCCAGACTTGAGCAGAGCTCATCCGCAAAGGAAACAAAGCGCCGTCTGCAAATCAGCTGAAAAACATAGAAAATCCCCCAAAAAGCCACTGCAAAAATTACCGCGGCCGCACGAAGCATCATGCCCGTATCACGATCGGTCAGGGCAAAGACCAGCACCGCGAAGGCCGCAGTCAAAATACTCATAACAGCAATACTGATCCACTCCTGCAGCACAGTGGATACTTGTCTTTTACGCATCCCCTTCACCGGTCCATTCATAGCCCATCCCATAGATTGTTTTAATATAGGCAAAGGTATCGTCTGATATTTTTGAACGCAGGCGGCTGACATTGATCGTAAGGGTATGCTCATCAACAAAATTTCCCTCGTTGTCCCACAGACTTTCCAAAAGCATTTTCCGGGTCAGCACCCTGCCGGGATTTTTACAGAAAATCTGCAGAAGCTTAAACTCTGTCGGCGTCAGCACCAGTGGCTCTCCGTTTTTGCTGGCCGCCCGTTTCTCAAAATCAATCTCAAGGTTTCCACAGATAAACAGCTCTTTTCTGCTGACTTCACTTCTTCTGAGAACCGCGTTGATGCGTTTAATCACGATCTTTATATTAAAGGGCTTGGTAATATAATCGTCTGCTCCCAGCTCGAAGCCTTTCAAAATATCATCGTCCAAGTCACAGGCTGTTAGAAAAACCAATGGAGTTCTGTCCTGGAGCCGCAGCTTTTTCGCCAGACCAAAGCCATCGCCATCCGGAAGATTCACATCCAAAATCACCATATCCCAGTGGTCTTTCTCAATCCTTTTTCCAGCGTCTTCAAAACGCTGTACCAAAGTGGTTTTGAAGCCCTCAAGCTCCAGATTATAGCAAAGACCTGCGCCCAGCATTTCATCGTCTTCCACTACAAGAATACTCTTCATTTTATGCTCCTCTCTGGCATATTGTCATCGTTCTAATATTTTATCCTAACTTATAAGGAAAGAGAAGTTTCTTTTTTAAAAAAGCATTTCCTTTTCATCTGCTTTCGGGTATGATCATAAGGGCCTGCTGCCTTTTTTGTGCAGGAACTGCGAGGAAACTTTTCTCATTTGATGGTAAACTTTTGTTGTAAGGAGAGTGTTAAACATGGAATGGATTCAAAGACTCAACCAGGCTGTCAATTACATTGAAGAAAACCTGAGCGGCACCATTGACTATAGTACAGCTGCCAAAATCGCCTGCTGCTCAACCTTTCACTTTCAAAGGATGTTTTCATACATTGCAGATATACCGCTTTCCGAGTATATCCGCAGGCGCCGCATGACCGCAGCCGCATTTGAGCTTCAGACAACTGCTGCAAAGGTAGTGGACATCGCACTGAAATATGGGTACCAGTCCCCTACCGCTTTTACCCGCGCCTTCCAGAGTGTTCACAGTGTACCACCCTCTTCCGCCAGATCAAAAGGAATTTCTTTGAAAGCCTATCCACGGATTACCTTCTCTATTTCAATTAAAGGAGATACCGAAATGAATTACAAAATTATTGAAAAACAAGCATTTAGAATTGTAGGTGTGTGCAAATCACTGGACGTAAACTTTGAGGAGAGCTATAAAAAGGTTCCTGCTCTCTGGCAGGAGGCTGCCAAAAAGAACCTGATCCCACAGCTTGTACCGCTTATGGATAAAGAGCCCTTTGGGGTGCTGGGAGTGAGCTCCAGCATGAACGAAAAAACCTTCGACTATTATATTGCCGTTGCGACAGACAAATCTTTGCCGCAGGGGATGACTGAGTTCACCATCCCTGCCGCCACATGGGCTGTTTTTGAGTGCATCGGCCCTTTGCCTCAGGCCATCCAGACCCTGCAGCGCCGCATTGTCACCGAGTGGCTGCCAAACTCTGGCTATGAATACGCCAACGCGCCGGATATCGAGGTCTACGGCGAAGGCGACCAGCAGGCAGAGGACTACCGATGTGAGGTCTGGCTGCCGGTTTCAAAAAAATAGAAATACAAAAACAGACCATTCAAAATAAGAATGGTCTGTTTTTTTGTTATGGTCTAAGCCCAGAGCCTCCCTGAAGCGTAATGGTTTCACCACTGATAAAAGAAGCGTCCTCACTGGCCAGAAAAACACAGGTACGTCCAATATCCTTTTCGGCGTCACCAAAACGGCCGAGCGGTACGCCCTTAATGGTTTTTGCGTATAGCTCCGGATACTCTTCCTTCCATTTTGCCAACCCCGGTGTTTCTACCAGGGGGCAGACCACATTGACATTAATGCCGTACTGTCCCCATTCCGTAGCCGCTACTCTTGACAGTCCCCGGATTCCCTCTTTCGCTGCAGCATAGGAGGATTGTCCCTCTCTTCCCGACAAACCGGCGCCGGAAGCAAAATTAATGATGGCGCCATGACTTTCCTTGAGATACGGAAAAGCTTCTCTCATGTAGAAAAATGTCGCGTAAAGTCCTGTATTGATGGCAAGGTCAAAGTCTTCCTTTGTGTGATCCTGCAAAAGCACGCCGGATTTTGAGGTTTGTGCATTGTTGATTAACACATCGATATGTCCAAAACGTTCAACGGTCTTTTCAATGACGTTTTTAACCGCGGCTTCGTCGCTTCCATCCGCTGTTACTGTCAGCACCTCAACATGGTATTCCGACTCGAGTTGTTCTTTTGCCTGCTCGAGGGTAGAAGGAGTTCTTCCGGTCAGTACAAGGGAGGCACCCTCACTGGCAAAGGCTTTGCTGACGCCAAAACCGATTCCCTTACCGCCGCCAGTTATAATAACGACTTTGTTTTTCATTCTCATTTTAGTCATCCTTTCTGTGTCAAAGATTAAATTTTCTTTATCTTCGGGGTATTATAAAGTATTTTTTTATATCTGTAAATAATTGTTAAATATTTGTCTTTCAGGCTGCGTTGACATAACTAAAAAATTAGGATACAATTTTCAAAGCATTAAATTTAAAATATTGAGGTTATCATTATGGCCATTAGACAAATAAGAAAACTTCCAGACGACATTTTACACAAAAAATGCCGTCTTGTTGAAACCATTGATGAACGAACACTGGAATTAATAAAAGACATGACAGAAACCATGTACCAGCTTCCAAACTGCGGCGGCCTTGCCGCCAACCAGGTAGGCGTACTAAAACGTGTGGTTGTCATTGATGTAGGGGAAGGCCTCTACCAGCTGGTTAATCCAAAGATCATCGAAGCGGAGGGCGAACGCGTTGTTGTTGAAGGCTGCATGAGCTCTCCCGATGTATGGGGAAAGGTCAAACGCCCCGAACGCGTTGTCGTTGAGTACACAACACCAGAGGGGGAGGTGCTCCAGAAAGAAGCGGAAGGACTGCTGGCAAAATGCTTCTGCCATGAGCTCGACCATCTGGACGGCATCTTTTTTACCGATAAGGTTATTGAGTATGTCGATCTCTAAATCAAAAAGAGTACCTCTTTTATAAGTGGTACTCTTTTTAAATAGCATTCCGATTCAACGGCAGGCTCAGCCCTTGCCTTCAATCACTGCTATAATCTTTCCGTATTCTTCGCTTAAGGCTTCAAAAACAGGTTCAAGGTCTGCGCAATCATTCCTTCGTACCTTTTCCACCATTTCTGCCGCTCTTTCACTCAGAAGATCAAACCCAAGGTTTGCGGCTGTTCCCTTCAATGTATGGGCCTCACGTTCAATACGCTCATAATCCTTGTCTGCCACTGCCTGTTTTAACGCATCATAGGTTTCATCTTTTGGAAATTTGAGTACAAAGCGCTCGAGTAAGGCTGCATTGTTAGAAAAACGCTGCAAGACTGTTTCCAAATCAATTCCAATTGATCCCAGCCCTTCTAAAATATCCATCTTGTCTCTCCTGTTCTCATTTTTTATCATCTTACATACTTTTGAATGACCAAGATAATACTAACGTTATATTAAATTATAGTACAGCCCACTGAAAAAGACAAGAAGTATAATTGCTTTAAAGACAACTGTTCAAACTTTGATTTATACAGCCCCCAACATCTCAGTACTGCTCTGCCTTCTGTTAAGACTGGTATTCTGCCAGCTTAGCTTCCAGCTCTTCAAGGGGACGCCCGCCCACAAGGCTTTCTTTTACTTCGCCGTCCTTGAAGATTTTTAGTGTCGGAACACTCATAACGCGGTATTCAGAAGCTAAATCGCTGTCCGCGTCAATGTCCACCTTAACAATTTTAACATCTTTTACCTTTTCAGCCAGTTCATCCAGAATCGGGGAGAGGGCTTTACATGGCCCACACCATGTCGCGAAAAAATCGACCAACACAACCCCCTTTCCATTCAATACTTCTTCATTAAACTCCTGTGTATTAATTACTCTTGCCATTATCGTTACTCCTTTGTCTATATTTATTAAATTATTCTTTATACTGCAAACAAATCATTCAGTGCTTCACTCATCGTAGGATGTGTAAAGATCTGGTCCCTTAAGACTGTATAATCCAGGCCTGCGTCCATTGCCAGTTTCACAATGTTAATCATTTCATAGGATTCTTCACAGAAAAGCATGGCTCCTAAAATTTTATTCGTATCGGCGTCAATAACAGCCTTTAACAGACCCACTGGTTTCCTCAGCACCTGGGCCTTTGGTATGGCTGCGGCGGGCAGTTTGGCAATCTTCACATGATAACCCTGAGCTGCTGCTTCTTCTTCGTTAAGGCCAACGCGTGAAAACGGCGGATCAATAAAGACACTGTAGGGAACTGTCCGGTCGTTGCTGGCGCGTTTGCCGCTGCCTGCCAGCTGATCCTTGACAATTCTAAAATCGTCCAATGAAACATAAGTAAACTGTAATCCCCCCGCGACATCGCCCATTGCCCAGATATTAGGAGCGCTTGTCCGAAGCTTTTCATCGACTTTGACTGCGCCTCTTGGCGTTTTTTCAACACCGGCGGCTTCGAGGTTAAGACCATCTGTGTTTGGTTTCCTGCCAGTGGCAATCAAGACCGCGTCCGCGCCGACTGACAGTGCTGTGCCGTCTTTTTTATAATGCACGACTGCTTCGTCACCGGCATTTTCGATTTCCTCGGTTTGGACGTTCATTTCAAAACGCACCCCTTTATCCTCAAATGCCTTTTGAATCGCTTCTGCAATGTCACGGTCTTCACGCGGAATTAATTTATCCTCAATCTGGTATACAGTAACCTCTGCGCCAAAATCTGTATACATTGATGCGTATTCCAGTCCAATATAGCCTCCGCCGATAATTGCCAGACGCTTCGGCAGTACGTCAAGCTCCATCAGGGAATCACTGGTATAAACATAAGGATTTCCTTCAATACCCTTAATGGGCGGAATCACTGAAACGGATCCGGTATTGATAAAAATCTGGTCGCCTTCAACCTCAAAGGTTTCCTCCGCGGTCTCAATCTTTACACGGTTGGCGGATACAAAGCTGCCAAGGCCGTTATAGACTGTCACATTATCTAAATCATTCAGCTTATCAAAGTTCTTTTTTCTCAACATGCCTGTCAACCGGCGCTTTTCCTCCACCGCTTCCCAGTATAGGCGGTTCTTTTCATCATAGCTGCCTGGTTTTTGAATGACTGAAGCCTTAGCGCTGTTAACCAGCGACTTTGTAGGGATACACCCGACATTAATACAGGTTCCGCCGTACATTTTATCTGATTTTTCAATCATAGCAACCTTTTTTCCCATACCTGCCAAGCTGCCCGCCAGCGTTTTTCCACCTTTTCCAAAACCGATAATCACTGCATCATAGTGTTTCATTTTTTCTCTCCTGTTATTTTTTTATGAACCAAAAATTTTAAGGTCTATATCGCCAACCGTTGTTTTTTCCAGCTCCTTTTTTCCAACTGCGTCAAGGGACATAAAAATTTCATCCATTATATCTGCCATGCCAGAGGCAATCAGACAATCCATTTCCGAATCCCCGGAGCGCCACGAGGTCGAAACTACCTTTCCGCCAATCGCTTCACAGATCGAACGAAGATCCACCGCAAAAGGGTCTAAGTCAAAATAATAGCCACCTTCACTGCCGCTCTTTGTTTTAACCAATCCTGCTTTTTTTAGCTTTGCCATCACCTTGCGGATTCTTGCAGGATTGGTACATACATTTTCGGCAAGGGCCTCGCTGGATAAAATCTCACCCTGATGGTGGTTCAGAAAGACCAGGGCGTGAACCGCAATACTAAATTCACCAGTCAATTTAATCACTCCGTTTCATAGGGCCATGTGTTAATCCCACCAAAATCATAGATATTGGTATAGCCTAAAGCTACCAGCTTCCTTGATGCCTGTTCACTGCGCTTCCCGCTCCGGCAATACACCAGAATTTCCTGGTTTAAGTCCGGCAGCGCCTCGGGCTTCTCATCACCGATGGTATCCAGCGGGACTAAAACCGCATCTTTTATATGCCCTTCTTTATACTCATTTTCCTGTCTCACATCGACAATTACAATATTTTCATGCTCATCCATTCTTTTTTTTGCTTCATCCTGAGAAATTTTATGATATTCTGCTTTCACCGTATTTTTATCTCCTTCTTGTTCAGATTGGCTGCTGCCTCCAGAGGGCTTTGCTGTACAGCCTGTATATATTGATGCTGCTAATACCAGCAGCATTAAAATGATTATACCCTTTTTCCTCATAAACCCTCCTTTTGTAATCACGTTTGTTACACTTCTTGATTGTAATTATAAAAGTTACACTTTGTTTTGTCAAGCTCTTTTTAAAAAAACATGTTATTATTGCCAAACATATATGCTATACTAGTACTTAAAGCAACATCAGGCACGGCCTCATCTGTAGATTTTAAACTGATAATGGAGTACCCATGCAAATAAAAAAAGAAGAGATACGTCAGGAGATTCTTTTGGCGGCAGAGGATGAATTTTACAAGCGCGGCTATAGAGATGCTTCAATGCGCACCATTGCCAAAAAAGCCAACACCACTTTGGGTAATATTTATAATTATTTTGAAAATAAAGAAGCTCTTCTCGACGCGGTGATCGGCGATATTCCTGAAAAAATCAACGCCATGATCAAAAGGCACCGGGAATTTCCGGTTGGCGCCTTTACCAAAGATAATTATCTCGCAATGATCGGCGACATTCTTCCTGAGGTTTTCCCTTTAGATCTGTTGATGAGCAAAGGGATCGTCATTCTGTTGGAGGGCTGTGAGGGAACAAAATATACGTTTCAACGCGACCGCCTGCTTAAGCTTTTTTCTGAGCATCTTGCCGAGCATCTCGGGCTTCCTCAGGATGATAATCTCAGCGCTGCAATGCTTACGGGAACCATTGCGGCCTTCCTTTCAATTGCAAAAAGCAGCAAAAGTCTGGAAGAACGCAAGCAGGATCTTTACGATTATATCGTCACCCTTGCTTTTGGTCTCCCAAACCTTACAAATTCCTGATATGCCCTTATTCAACAGATTTCAAGGCGCTGACCATATCAATCCGCTTCAGCTTTCTGGATACAAGCCAGCCTACCAAAAGTGAAATTGCAAAAATTCCTGTGCTGCTGAGCGTATAGGACCACAGTTCTATTTTGGGCTGCATGTCCAAGGTATCCCCCATAAAAAGCAGCATATACGCAACCAGCCCATAGCCGCATGGGATTCCGGCAGCGATGCCCACAATAGAAAGCCAGACCGTCTGCCTGCGCAGCAGCTTAGTCAGCCGTTTATGCTGAAACCCCAAAACCTTTAAAGTTGCCAGCTCACGCATTTTTTCCTGAAACGAAAGCACCCCAAGATTATAAAGAACCACAAGTCCCAAAATAATGCCCGCGCCGATCATAATGAGGATAATAGCATTCATCATCTCAAGCATACTGTTGAGCGATGCCATTAAGTCCTCTCTGGACTGAACTGTCTCATAGGCTTCCCCCCCAAATTTTCCAGCCTCCTCATCGGTTACAAAGGCTGTCGGCTCAAAGCTTTCACCGCTTTTTTCAAAGGCTGTACGGCTCATGTATACCCCCTGTTCTAAAGGTGTCTGTATGATCTTCCTGATCTGTTCTGTATGCCAGTTATGATTTCCATAGCTGCGCCATCTGATCACATCACCAACTGAAAGCCCTTCACTCTCAGCTGTTTTACGCGTCATGACAACCCCGTCTTCTGGCAATAAAAGTGTGTTTCCCTTCGTATCCTGAAAAGTAAAATAAGGTCCTTCATCAAAAACGGACAGAGCAAGTGTATCCTTTCCGCTATTTTTTTCAATCTCTACCACAGCTTCCTGTAAAAACTGATGGTTCTTTTCTTTTTTAAGCTGTTCTATCTGTTCGTCCGTACATTTCTCAGATAAGCTCACCTTGGTCTCATAGGTTTGAAGCGTGCCGTACATGGTATCAGCAAGATTGCTGACAGTATCACGCATTCCCAGGCCGCACAGAATAAGCATCATACAGCCCACAATACCAAATATGGTGATGAATGAACGTAGCTTATTTCTTAGGACATCCCGGATATTCCATTGGCTGTAAAAGCCCAGACGTTTCCAAAAACGGCTTTTCTCTATTGCTGAATGCCGGCTGGTCTTGGGCGCTTTTGGCCGAAGCGTCTCCGCCGCTGCTCCCTTTAACTGTTTGCGGCTCGCCCAGTAACAGCTGCTGCAGCAAATCATGAGGCACAAAAACGCCATGATATAAACCGACGGTGTCACTGCACTGTTCCACCACGGCATTGTATACATTGATTTCTGGAATCCAAAAACCAGCGGCGGGAGAAAAACCGGCCCGGTAAAAACACCGAGTGTACTGCCTGCGCCTCCCACTGAAAGTCCAAATGACAGGTAGTGCAGCGTAATTTTTCTGTTTCGTATTCCCAACGCTTTCAACGTTCCAATCTGGACTCTTTGATCTGCTGTTATCCTGGTCATTGTCGTTAATGTCGTGAGTATGGCAATTATCAGAAAAGCCACTGGATAGACCGAGCCCACAGCTCTCATCTGATCAATCTCATTTCGAAACATTGCGACACTTGGAATATTCTCCTGCATAACAAGCATCACTACTCTGTCAGGAAGGGATTCTGTTATCCGGCTCTCCAGATCATTTTTAGAAAGCCCTCCTGTTTTTATAAGCGCCTGTGTATATGGTACCGGACCAAAGCTCCAGGCCTTTTCTGGCATAAAAGCATAGCCATATCGGGTATGATCCGGAATAATTTCATTATTATTTTTGACAGCGTACAAATATTCAGGCTGCATCACAAGACCTTTTACCTCTTTGGTAAGCACATTGTTTTGGCAGGTAACACTCATCGTGTCGCCTGTTTTTATCTGATGTGCCTTTGCAAACTCACTGTCTAGCCAAATACCATCACTGCTGCTGTCAAAAGCTTTTCCCTCCACTAAGTAGCACCCGGATAAGACATCGCTGTTGATAACATTGAGCTGCAAAGTTGTCGCGCCGTCCGATTCATAGGCCGTATCTAACTGCAATCTTTTGGTTATGGTTTCAATCCCAGAAATATTCTTCAGCTGTTCGTAATCCTGGTTTGTAAAAAAACTGCTGTAAACAATGGCATCAGCGAGGTGTGTTTCATCATAATAATCCTGGCTTGATTGCTTCATCCCTTGTCCAATACTGGTCATCCCTGAAAAAATAAAAACACCTAAAAAAATCATTAGAAATATGGCCAGAAATTGAGCCGCGTTGTTTTTCAAATCGCGCAGCATTTTTCGTAGCAGCATTACCACCTCACCTCGCTTACATTTCTCGGCGCAGTATTGAGTGTAATGTCTGCGACACGGCCGTTTTTAATTTGGATCACCTTATCAGCCATCTCTGCAAGCGCTGCGTTATGCGTGACAATGACAACGGTGTGTCCTTTTTCACGGCTCATATTTTGAAGCAGCGTTAAGATCACTATCCCAGTCTTTGAATCCAGGGCTCCCGTAGGTTCATCACACAATAACAGCTTGGGATTTTTGCACAATGCGCGCGCGATCGCTGTCCTCTGCTGTTCTCCGCCAGAAATCTGCGTGGGAAACAGGTGACGGCGCTCCCAGAGGCCAACCGATTTTAAAACACCCTCCGGCTCGAGTGCCTTTGAGGTAGCTTCTTTTATCAGCGCAATGTTTTCATAAACGGTTAACGCTGGAATTAAATTATAAAACTGAAACACGAAGCCAACCTCCGACGCTCTGTAATCTGTCAGCTGGCTTTCTTTAAGCGCTGTGATATCCTGTCCGTCAACAAAGAGCTGCCCGCTGGTCGCGGTATCCATCCCTCCCAATAAATTCAGGATTGTGCTTTTTCCTGCACCGCTGGGCCCCAGAATAACGACCAGCTCGCCCTGATTAATCGAAAAGCTGGCTTGATTAACCGCCAGAATTTTTTGATCGCCCATAAAGTATTCTTTTGTTATTTTTTCCAATTCAATAAAGCCCATCTTTTACCTCCAATTTTAATCGTCAATCGTGCGCACGGTAACTGATAGGATAATTGTGGTTTGATTATAGGCGAAAAAACAGCCGGTGTAAATGCTGCCGGCGCATATAAAATCATTAGTTAACAAGCGTTCATTTTTGACGGCAAAAAAACGACAGCCCTCTCAAACTGTCGTTTTCATTGACGCTTATTGGACGTTTCATCATCGTGCTGCTTTATAATGCTTATAATGAGATCTCCATAATTTTCACACCGTTTTTTATCCATTCCCTGAACGGTTTCCAGTTCAATCCGGCTTTCAGGCTTCATATTAACAAGCTTTTCAATGGTTTCCCTGTCCAAAACCTCCGCCGCGGTAGTCTGCTCTCTCTGACTTTGTTCTTTGGCAAAAGCTATCAGCTTATTTTTAAGGCATTGATCTTCCGGTGAAAATCGAGTAAGATCTGGAACCTTTACCTCGTGGATTTTGGCCGCCCCACCCTTGTAAAATGGCTTATCGGCTTTCCTCTGAAGCGATAACGACGCTGTGCTTTCTCCGGCTGTATAGAGTTTCAACCGATTATAAAGGTATTGGATCCGCTCTGGCGTTAAAATAACAGACTGTTCTGCTATCTGGCCGCGCAGCGTTTCAAAGAGCATTTTCCTGTTCAGTACAGGAGATGTTGTTTCCAGATGTACATCGCTTATCCCACAGCGGTTACTAAAAACAACATAGTCAAACACCCACTCTTCCTTAATTTCAGGATAGCGCCTAAGCAGGGCCTGCATATTATATCTGTTTTCATCAAGAGGATTTTTAAACGCTTTTTTATTGCCATCTTCATTTAAAACATACCACTGCCTGTCCTTTTCGCCACCCGTAACATAACCGGACTCATTTATTGAATTAAATAAGTATATTCCCGTTGGGCAGATCAATAAAACATCAATCTCCGCCTGGTTTCCATCTTCCGCAAGAACTGACAGGCGTGATAGAACCTCATTGTTCTCACCTGGAAGCATTAAAAGTATTTGATTCAGAAGCTGGGGAGCTGCTGTTTTAGGATTGATCTCGGCAGCATAGCCAACGTTTGATTTTCGCGGCTTAAATGTACTTTTCATACGCTGGCTTATAAACTTCACCATGACAAATGCAAAAACAACCAGTACCAGCAGATAAAAGCATCCCATCAAAACCTTTAGCATAAATCGCTCCCCCTTTCTTTTTTCTTATTATACTATAACTTCACATATAAAAAACAGGCTGCAATAGGATTTATATTGCAGCCTGTTTCGTCGTGCCCTTAAATTTATCCGGCAGGATATTGTCTTTTCAGGCTCTTAACCTGTTTCTTGTGTTTTCGCTTTGTCCGCCCATTCATGTCTGTAAACTTCTGGAGCTCCTGTTCAAAAAATGCCAGCTCTCGTCCTGAAAACTTATTAA
Organism: Eubacterium maltosivorans; assembly: GCF_002441855.2. NCBI lineage: Bacteria > Bacillati > Bacillota > Clostridia > Eubacteriales > Eubacteriaceae > Eubacterium > Eubacterium maltosivorans. The sequence continues at coordinate 1,882,552 of NZ_CP029487.1, forward strand.
AACTAAAACGGAGCTTCCACTTCATTTTTCTTTTTAGCTCTGTATCCTTTAAAACCCGAACGCTGCGATTTTTGATCCTCACTCTTTTTATTTCGCTGCTGCCGCAAAACACAATGCGTGAATAAACAAACCGTGGATTAATTTCTGGAAACAGACGCAGTAATGCCCTGATATGGCCCTCATTTTGCCACACAGGATTATAGAAAGATACTTTTTTTCCATTGCCCAGGACCTTAATCCATTCATTGTACCGTTCGTCTCCATAAATAACGCCGCGATAATTTTTAATCTCAAAGACAAATATTCCCTTTCGGGTAAGCATAAGAAGATCCGTTTCTGTGGTTCCCTTGCTTGTAGGCAGATAAATATTTCGCAGAATCACACTGCTTCTCGGCGCTATTTGAGTGATAAGCTGGTAAACTTCTGTTTCACCCATTTCGCCAGCTTTATATTTCTTTTTATTTTTTGTATACTGATTAAAGCTTATCACCGCAGCAAAAAGCAACACCAATAAAATTAACCACAGCATCTTTTCTCCGCCTTTTTACAGCTTTATTATTTTAAAGGTATCCAGTATATAAGCTATCATAATCGCAATGGTAAAGACAGGCGCGATGTATTTCAGCATAAAAACATAAAGCTTCTCTCTTCTAAACTCGCCTGAAGATTTAAGCTCACTCAGGACAAAATCCGGTTTGATCATCCAACCAACCAAAATACATGTCAGGCAGGAGCCCAAAGGCATCAGAATATAATTCGATGCAAAATCCATAAAGTCGAGAATCTGCAAACCAAAAATTTGAACGCTGTCCCACAGACCAAAACCAAGGCTTGGCGCCATGCCCACAACAAAGCAAAGAAGCGCCACCATAAAAACAGCATTTTTTCTCGGCAGTTTAAACTGATCGCATACGGCGCTGATGATTGCCTCCATTAACGAAATAACTGAGGTGAGCGCCGCAAACAATACTAACGCAAAGAATATTGCACCGATGGCGCCGCCCATGGGCATGGAAGCAAAGACCTTAGGCAGTGTGATAAACATAAGGCCTGGACCCGCGTTCAGCGCACTCGGATCTCCACCCGAAAAAGCGAAAACCGCCGGAACGATCATCATTGCAGCCAGTATTGCAATGCCAGTATCAAAGATCTCGATTTGTCCGACACACTTTTCGATGTTTTCATCCTTTTTCATATATGATCCATAGGTAACCATAATGGCCATCCCCAGAGACATTGAATAAAACATCTGTCCCATGGCGGCCACCACACCCATAATTGAAAACCTCGAAAAATCAGGAATTAAAAGGTATTTAAAGCCGTCGAGCGCACCTGGCAGAGTAAAAGAATAACCGGCCAGAAAAATCGTCAGAAGAACCAGGACAGGCATTAGTATTTTACTGGCTCTTTCAATTCCTCCTTTAACACCGCCGAACAGAATAACAGCTCCGATTAAGATAAAAAGCCCCATCCAGATAATAGGCTCTGCACTTGTACTGATATAATTTGAAAAGAATGTGTCGGTTGCCGCTTCTTTCATCCCACCAGTCGCAAAAACAGCCAAATATTTAATAACCCATCCGCCGATCACACTGTAATACGGTGTAATAATCGCAGCTACGACGACTGTAAAAACACCAATAAAGGCTGACTTTGAGTTTAATTTTTTATAAGCGCCAATGGGGCTCAATCGGGTTTTTCTTCCAATTGCGATCTCCGTTGTCATCAAAGTATAACCAAAAGTCAATGCTAAAATAATATAAACTAAAATAAATGCTCCGCCGCCATATTTCGCGGCATAATATGGAAAGCGCCATATATTGCCAAGCCCAACTGCTGAACCCGCAGCGGCCAGGACAAAACCAAGCTTTCCTGAAAACTGACTTCTTTTTCGATTCTCCACTAAATCAAAAACGCTCCTCACTCTTAAATTTATGTGCCTCAATTTTTTAAAGGCTGTTTTATTGCCCTTTAGCGCACCAATTTTTTATTATATACGAAAACCACTTTAATGTACAGCAAAAAAGCACACAGTGTACTGCCTGTGTGCTTTCAACCCCAATCACCTTTTATTTAAAATCTCCATTCGCAATAATCCGCAAATAGGTTTTAAGCTGTTCCTGCTGTTCGCTGTTCAAGTCCTTCAGCGCCTCAATATTGACCTCTTCAATAATTTTCAAAACAGGTTCTTCCAGCAGATTTCCTTTTTCCGTCGCGATAACCTGGACTTCTCTGCGATCCTCTACATTGACGATTCGATCAATCAGTCCTTTTTTCTGCATTCTGTCCAAAACCCCCGAAATCGTCGAAGTTTCAAGGCATAAGGTATCTGCGATCTGCTTAGGAGTATTGTAATCCCTGCCCCATAAGCAGTTCAACACCCCATACTGAGAGGGCGTAATATCATAAGGCGCCAACTTTTGACTCAGATATTGAAAAACATTATGCTGGGCTATCGTCAATAAAAAATTTATACAATCTTGTAATTCCATAAAAAATCCTCTATTCTAATTCTTTTGTTACAGAAATATTTACATTTTAAATAATTATATTTTATCCATTATTTTTTGTCAAATGAATTCGCACAAAAACTCCTGATTGGTAAACCATCAGGAGTTTTGGAGCTCTACGTAAAAGTCTGTAATACAGGATTCTTACATCAGGCGTATAGCATTTTATTAATGAAGTGTCCTAAGATTCATTATCTAAACAACTGACCGCTGATAACCAGCTTCTGGATTTCATTAGTTCCTTCGTAAATCTGAGTAATTTTAGCGTCACGCATCATACGTTCTACGTGGTAGTCTTTCATATACCCATTCCCGCCCAACATCTGCACAGCTTCTGTGGTTACATGCATTGCGGCATCGGTACAGAGTAGTTTTGCTTTTGCGGCTGATAAAGTATAAGGTCTTCCCTCTGATTTATCCAATGCTGCTTTGTATAGCATTAGTCGCTCCTGCTCAATCTGGCACTCCAGCTCGACCATTTTAAAAGCAAGGTACTGGTTCTTATACAATGGTTTGCCAAACTGCTCGCGCTGCATTAAATATTTCCTGGCGATTTCAAAGGCATCTTCTGCTAGCCCCAGTCCCTGTGCAGCAACCCCAATACGCCTCCCCGTCAAGGGTTTTCATGGCTACCTTAAACCCTTGTCCTTCTTCACCCATCAGGTTTTCTGCCGGAATTTTACAGTTATCGAAGATGAGCTCAGACACCTGTGCCGCACGAATCCCCATTTTATATTCAATTTTGCCAATTGAAAAGCCCGTAGTACCTTTTTTAACTAAGAAACAGGATAATCCTTTAGCTTTCTTTTTTGGCTGAGTTAAAGCATAAACTGCAAAATAATCTGCCAAAAGCCCATTTGTATTAAAACACTTAGCACCATTTAAAATGTAGTGGTCTCCTTCTCTGGCTGCGTTGGTGATACATCCGCCGGCATCTGAGCCAGCATTCGGTTCTGTTAGGCCAAATGCCCCAAAACTTTGTCCCGATAATACTGGCGGTAAAAATTCTCTTTTCTGCGCTTCCGAAGCAGCGTTAGATATGCTCCCACCATAGAGAAAGGTTGATACTGAGTAAGAAATAGCAACCGATCCATCAACCTTGACAATTTCTTCAACGGCAATGGCATAATCAAGATAATCTCCGCCCTGTCCGCCGTATTCTTTTGGATAAGGAAGGCCAATCAGCCCCATTTCACCCATTTTTTTATAAGCGTCAACCGGAAAAGTACTTTTCTCATCTCTTTCTCGGACACCTGGCAATAATTCTTTTTCCGCAAATTCACGTACAGCCTTCTGTAATGCCAATCTTTTATCATCTAACTGAAAATCTATTTAAAAACTCCTTTATATATATTTTAATATTTAAAAACTTTTTAATTACCTTTTATTCCCATTAACTCGTCCCGGAAAATCCTCCAATCCATGAGCGCCGGCTCTCCATCCATTTTAGGTACAAAGTTTATTTGATCTGGGACATCTTTTTTCATGTCAATCCCCGGGGCAATTTCAATGAGATATACACCGTCTTTTCTCAGTTCGAAAACAGCGCGCTCAATAATATACATAACCGGCTGGCCAGTTTTATTAGCATAATCTCCACTGAAGGTAATCTGCTCTACCTCTGTTATGAATTTCTTAGATTTTCCTTCCTGAATAATTTTGATTTTTCCGTCTTTAATCTCGGTCTTTAGCCCTCCAACGGTAAAAGTACCACAGAAGTAAACCTTCTTTGCGTTTTGTGTGATATTGATAAATCCACCACACCCTGCAATTCTTGGTCCAAATTTGGAAACGTTAATATTTCCTTTTTCATCTGCCTGAGCCAGTCCTAAAAATGCCAAGTCGACTCCACCATCATCATAAAACTCAAACTGATAAGCCTGATCCAAAATGCACTCTGGATTGAGTGCTGCGCCAAACTGTGATCCCCCCCCCTGTGGAACACCGCCAATCGGACCGGCCTCAACAGTCAACGTCATATAATCGTCAATTCCTTCTTCATTTGCGACACGAGAAATATACTCAGGTATACCAATTCCGAGATTAACTACACTGTCTTCCCTAAGCTCGAGCGCAGCCCGTCTTCCAATAATCTTTTTGGTGCACATACAGTCTGCTTTTGTATCATCAGGCGGTGACTGTGTTGTACCTGTCAGTGAGGCATCAAAAGAATGTCCGAAACACTGCTGATGATCCCCTTCTTCCACAACAACGACAGCGTCAACATAAATTCTGGGAATTTTTACCAACCTTGGATCAAGGCTGCCACCCTATACAATTTTTTCGACCTGTACCACTACCTTTCCGCCGCTGTTTTTAGCCGCTTGAGCAATGGAAGTTCCCCCCAAGAGAAGCGACCTCATTTTCAACCGTAATATTTCCATATTCATCGGCATAGCTTCCTCTTAAAAAAGCAACATTGACTGGAAATGCCTTGTAAAGTAATTTTTCCTGGCCATTAATATCAATCAACTCGACAATGTCATCTTTGGTGATCTCATTTAGTTCCCCCCTGATTTCTGGGATCGACAAAGGTATTTAAACCGACATGCGTAATTGTTCCGACACGATTTCCCGCAATATCTCTGAAAAGCTGAGAGATGGTTCCCTGCAGCAGATTATAACCTTCTATTTTATTATCAATTACCATTGTTCCAAGCTGAGGAACCATATTCCAGTGAACGACGATAACACGTTTTACCATTCTCTCATGGGCAAAGTGATCCGCACCACTGCCATCCCTGTTGCACTGGACTGCCGCGTAAATCAAGGTCAGGTTTTCAGGATCCCCAGTTTCCAAAAAGCATTTTTCCAATTCTTTTGTCAGTGTTTCAGGACAGCAACTCCCCACAAAACCTCCAGTAACAATGATTTGATTGTTTTGAACCAAATCCGCTGCTTGTTTGGGTGTTAAAACAGGTATATGTTTCATTTCATCACCCTAAAAATCCTTTAAATCAGCTTTTCTTTTTTCCAGAAATGAACTCATACCTTCTTTTTTATCATTTGTGGAGAATGCCAGATCAAAAAGATCTGATTCAAATCTGCAACCTGAAGCCAGATCAACATCCATACCGGTATTTATAGCCGATTTTACCAGCGCTACTGCATAGCTTGCTTTGCTGATAATTTTTTCTGCCATTTTCAAGCAGCTGCTCATAAGCTCATCCTTTGGGACAACTTTATTTGCCAGGCCAATCCGATAAGCTTCCTGTGCATCAATTTGATCTGTTGTAAAAATCAGTTCTTTTGCTCTCCCCTTTCCTACAAGTCTCGGTAAACGCTGAGTTCCTCCAAAACCAGGAAGTATTCCAAGATTTACCTCTGGCTGAGCAAACTTTGCATTATCAGCCGCAATGCGAATATCGCAGGCCATAGATAATTCATGGCCTCCCCCTAAAGCGTAGCCATTAACCGCTGCGATTGTGTCACCTGTGGAATATTTTCAAGCTTCGCAAATGCTTTATGGGCCAGCAGACACATCTGCCGTCCTTCTGCCGGAGTACCATTCACCATTTCTGCAATATCTGCACCTGCTACAAAAGCTTTCTCGCCAGATCCGGTTACGATTACAGCTTTAATGTCTTTACATTCCTCGATTTTGCCTACAAGCTATTTTAATTCTGAAAGTGTTTCACTGTTCAGAGCATTGAGCGCTTTCGGACGATTAATTGTAATCACACCAATTTCATTTTCCACATTAAATAATAAATTGTTCATTTTAGAACGCCCTAAAAATCCATTTTATATAAAAATCTTGGATGTACATATTTTGTACAAAAATAGATAGCACGCAATCTATATAGGTTATAAAAAACCATCTCTCGACGTTTCTTTATAAAAATATCTTGCATGCAAATTACTTGTTGGCTATAATATACATCCACACTCTTTTCTGTCAAGAGCTTTTCAAAATTTTTGAAATTTCTAAAAAAATACCACCATCAATACATTGGGAGACCATTGATGGTGGAGAGAGGGGACTTGTAAGAGAATAAATCCTATACGTTTTATATTTTACACTGTATTCTAAAAAAAAGATATACGTAAAAAGTGCAAATTTCATTATTTTTATAAACTTATTCTTATTTTCTGCATAAAACGCTTTTTTAAAATTTCTCTTTTCTTCGCTCGTTACCGTTTGTCCGAAAATAGATTAATAAAATCAACAAGATCACAACCATTGTTAAAACAAAAAGAAAAACAATCAATGAATAGCTAACTTGATGTGGATCAGCTGCTAAATTGATCAATAATAAAAAAAACATTGTAATTGCTACTTTTAAAGCAATCCTCATTCTTTCTTTCATGTCATTGCCCTTTATACATATTAATTCCTATCTTTATTTTATATTATTTTTTTTAAAAAAGATATACGTAAAAAGTGCAAGTTTCAAAATCTCATTGCTTATTTTTTAAAATAGCTTTATAATATAAGTAACGAAAATTAATAATTAAAGGAGAAAAAAATGGAAGCTACAATGAACTATGACGTATGGGATATTGTTCAATCAATTAAAAAAAATGAAACCAAACTCGATGACTGGAAAGAAAAATTATCTCCAGAAACCTTTAAAGAAATTGCCGATAGTTTCAAACTAAATCTGGAAAATGCTTCTTGGTAAAACAGAATTAGTATAATGAAATTTGATAACGATACTCATATCAAAGAAAATATCTCTTATTTAAAAGAGATATTTTTTAATAAGTTAAAAGGCTCTTTTAGTTGGGGAGAGTTCAGCCTCTATTTAAATGCAATATCAAAAAATACAGATATCACAGCATTAGTTCAAAAGGATTATGACTTCGCTTTGAAAATCGAGGCGTTTATCATTGCAACTGATTGTCTGGATGATTTGATGGACGGCGACAACCCTAGTTTTAATGCACTTGTTGATCCTGTCTGCTTTACACGTAAATTTATAAACTACAGCCTTCGCTCAATTTATGATTGTCTGGATTCTCTAAAGACTAAAGAGCTTTTTACACATACGCTCAGAAAATCGTTATCCGCGCAGGAAAAGGATATAAAAAATAAGCTGACCTTGAATTCCTCGGAGATGGATTATTTTACCAGTGGTATTGACCGCTCCGTTTATCTTCTATATGCCATTGTTCAGATCTCTGCAAAAAAGAAACAAAAGGATCTTTTTGCTTTTTCCTATTTTTTTGCTGCGTCAAATCAGCTAAAAAATGATCTGGCAAACATCATTTCAGATTCTGGCTCTGACCTTTGGGATAGAAAAGCAACGCTTCCAGTCATTAAGGGGCTTGAAGCCGCCAGACATGGTGAACCAAAAATTTTTCGTTACTTTATAAATTATTTTGTGCACAGTGATCTCAGCTATTTTGATCATATTCGAAAATTTATTTGTGACTCTGGTGCGATTGAGTACTGCCAGTATGTTTCAAACCAATGTAAAAAGGAGTCTTATCGATGCCTAAATAAATCCTTTCCAAATTCTGAAAGCGTTATTGAACAATTTTATCATTATATAAGCTAAATTTAAAGGATTCATTATGATGACCTATAAAAAACACTTGTTTATTATACTCTATTTGATATTGTCCCTGCTTATCTATATTTATGGCCTGTTAAATTATAAGGTGCTTTTCCTTCCGATAATCGTCAGCAATTTAACCTTTATATTAAATTTATTGATTGTCTATTGTTTATTAAACACAAAAAATAACCTGTCCATCGCTTTGTTTATTCTTTTACTCGCTGTAATTAATTGGATTCTAATTTTATTGATGTTTGCAGACCTTAACTATGCTTATGCAGCGGATCTATTAATGTTCTATTTTTCATTTTTTCTTCTGATTTTTTTCCTGAGCCTGGCTGAACCTCGTTTTTGGAAAAGATACAAACTTTATATCCTTTTTCAACTATTTTTAGATACATGTACTTATATTGTTTATATGAATATTTCTGATATCATTTTGGCTAAAGCTGTTCTGTTTTTTACTAACGTCCTCTCTGCCTTATACATTTGTTTTTATGTATACTACCGATATTATCATTCTCACTATATCACCAAAACGGTAAGGCTGATCGTTTTTGGCATTTTGGGCTCCTTTCTGCCCTATTTACTTCTTACCTTTTTGCCGCGTTTTATTTTGCCAGCTTTTAGCCCTCCATCCTTTGGTGACTGGACACTTTACTTTCTACTTGTCCTGCCGCTTATTTTCACTCATGTTTTAATTAAGCAAAACTTACAGATTCGGGATCGATGGAATATAAATCCTTTCACTAATTTCTGGATTTTATGCTTTTCGTTTTTATGTATTGACCTGACATTATTTTTTATCTTTCAGCCAAAGTATACGGAGTTGTTTATTTTTAATAATGTTATGCTTGTCTTTATTATACTTTATGACCTCTCCTTTTCCGTCTACTTGTTCTATCGCCAAAAAAAACTTGGAGAAATTCTTCAGAATTTTGAGCAGGAAAAGATAGATATTACCAAACAGCTCCTTTCTTATGACCAGCTTGAAAAAACAGGGACTCTTGTAAGTGAAATTCTTAAAACAGGAGTGGCTTTTGAAGGCATTGCTATTATTTGGCTAAAGGAGGAGAATAATCCGATTTTTTTAAGTAAAGAAGGCAGTCTCTCAAATTTCAGCTTATCGAGTATTAAAAAAGAAAATTTGGTTAATGAATCACCAAAGCTCTTTATTGATCGTGAATTAAATTGTATCAGCATACCTTTAGTCAGACTCCAGAAAAAAGTTGGACTCATTATTTTATCCCGCCCTTCTTTCTCTGCCTTTGACCAAAAAGAAATGCTGACACTTCAGAGCTATTCACAGACCATCACGGATATCCTCGTGACCAGTATCTGGATGTCTGAAAAACAAAATCATAATATTCTGTCCAGCTTTGCTGCCTCTGAACGTTTGGCCTATCTTGAAAGCCTTGATTTGGCAGAAAAAGATAAAAAAAACCTTTCATCCTATTTACACGATGACATATTACAGGATGTTCTCAGCATAAAAAATCTTTCCTCTACCTTGGATGGGCCAGAGGAAACCCTTAATCTCATTGATGAAATTTTAAGTAAAATCAGTTTGTCGCTCCGGCGGCAGATGCTGGAGCTTTACCCTTCTTTTTTAACCGTTACACCATTAGACGACAGTATGATTAATCTTGTTGGCAAATTAAACCAAAGCTATGGGCAGGCCATTGCCGTTGATTTACAGCTTCCCGAGGATAGCGACATCACCATTGATGAAAAATTTATGGTCTATCGCATATTGAAGGAGCTGGTTACAAATGTGTTCAAACATGCTAAAGCAAAAAATATATGGATATCACTGATAGAAAGTCATGAAAACAATCATTTTTGTCTGACAATTGAAGATGACGGCGTCGGTGTTGATACTGAGCATTTTTCATTTACAGACATTGCCCAGAACCACCTGGGCCTTGTAAAAATAAAACAGGAAATTACCTTTCTCGGCGGGAGTTTCCAAACTAAGGGAGCCCTCAATCAGGGTTTCTGTATCAAAATGACTTTTCCCAGAAAAAAACAGGAGGATAAAATTTAATGAAGCTCTTATTAGTTGATGATCACGATCTTTTTGCCACAAGTCTAAAGGTTGTTTTAGAACGTTTTGAAGATATTGAGGAAGTAGCTATTTTGAAAACTCCTGACTCTCTGTGGCCTTTTTTGGCAACAGAAGTGTTTTCCCTGGTTATGTTGGATATCCATCTTGGCAGCGTCAATGGTCTGGACATTGGACGACAGGTTAAGGAACGCTATCCTAAAATTCCTATTGTTTTTTTAACAGGCTTTGATTTGGCTGAATACCAATATCAGGCCAATGAAATAGGGGCGAACGGTTTTTTTAATAAAAGCATTGCCCCCAGAGAGCTCTACGCTGCTCTGAAAAAAATTGTCAACGCTGAGCCTCTGGAACAGGAAAAGCAGATACCTGCCCGTCCAAAACATGGGTACCTGTCACCAAAAGAAATTCAAACCCTGGTATTCGTCAGCCAGGGGCTCAACCGAAGTGAAATTTCCGAAAAACTGTCCGTCAGCAAACGAACCGTAGAAACCCTGATGCAGCATATTTACAAAAAACTAGGTGTTCAAAATGCTTCCTCAGCTGTTGTTGAGGGCATTAAGCTTGGTATAATCCAAATTTTACCTGAAGAAGAATAAAATAAAAGCAGTGCCATCACCAATGGACACTGCTTTATCTTTTTATATGGCAAAATTTATTAACAAAGGGGTAAGGTAGCTTTCGATCAGCGCTGCAATAATCAGTAGTGGAACAATGATCAGCAAATAAGTTCTCAGCACGTTAATAAGCTCATCCTTAAGCCGGATACCTGAATTGGATTTACAGACAATGATACACAATGTCTTGCAAATATAAAACCCCAAAGAAATTCCTAAAAACAGAGCTGTTAGCTCAAAAATACCATGCGGTAGAATTCCAAATATAATCATCTTTCCAACGGAGGCAGCTCCCGTCATTTTTATCATTGCAAAAACAACGGACAGTGAACCTGCGTTAACAAGCATAACCCATACCGGAAGGAATAAAAAAGGCATAAAGCCCAGCAGTATCGATATGGTTGTAGCCTGGAGATTATTAAAAAACAGACCGCCAGATGAAATACGGCCATCTGCGCCTAATATATCCTTACTTAAAATAGCTTCTGTAAATTGCTTGAACAGCGCTACCACCATTTCCTGATGTTCCAGCAACACAAAATAAAGCAGGACACTGACCCCTAAAAATACAAATGACAGAATAATAAAAATCCAAAGGATTTTTGATCTCAAAAATTTCCCGACCTGAAAATATTGCTCTTTAATAAAATTCATCGGTTTTCTCCTCGTGACTATATTAATTCCATTATACTTGCATTTTCTTCAAAGCGCAATTATTTTAAAATAATAAAAGCACCCCCATCGAGGTGCTTCATTTAAGCTTCTACAATCCTCAAATTATAAATTCCATGATAGACATCACCTGTTTTATCTAAATGTAAAAAGCCTGCTGTTTTTTCTCCCAGCACATTTTTAAAACTACATTTAATATCAACATCCTTCGCCGATGTCAGTGGAATATACAGGTCGATTCCAATCGTATTATGCGGAGGTATGAGTAACGCATGATCCATGCCCTTTGTACCCTTTATCTCTTCATTTAATGCTTCCAGCCCAATGCTGATAACAGGCAAATCACTTTCATTTTTAAGATGGCACGGAATTTTTACCCAATCTGTTTTTTTATTAATCGGAATTACCAGCTGTTTATGATGCTCTAGATCTCCTGGCATTGGAAGGCTCTCAACCTTTTTTCCATTTTGGGGATACAATGTAATAAAAGATAGCTTCGCAACATCAATCGGTTCTTTTTCATTCTTTTTTCCAGCGCCATATCCTCTGTTAACATAAAACGCACTGAACGCCAATGTCAGTGTTCCGGCATAAATTAAGAGGCCTGTAAAGATCATAACCCACTGATTGACATTATATGCATTGAACCAGGCATTTCTTATATCGCCACAGAGAATAAAAACAAATGCTAAAATAAAGGGCAAAACCGCCATAAGAATCAGCATCCGAAACAAAAATCGGTTTTCATCCTCTTTTCTAAATTTAAAAAAGAAATATCCCCCAGCTAAAATAAACGGAAGCATTAACACTAAAAGATTCTGTATACCAAAACCGACCAACAGAATCAATACGCAAATAACAGCATAGAGTCTACTGAACCATTCTTCTTCATAAAGATTTTTCATTCTATATACAAACGCTCCTTCAGAACTTTTTCTCTATTTTAGCATACTTGGTTTAATCTGTCTGAAAAAACAAAAAGAATTTAATATTTAAGCGTTTTCCGTTTTATTCTATGAATTGTTTTATCAATGCAATCAGACTATTCTCACATTCTTCGATGGTAAAACTTTCCATTTTCAAATGCTCAAAATATGTAGCAGACCGGGCGCAGGTGATAACATCTGCTTTTTTAAGCAGTTTTCTAAAAACAGACATTTCGCTGGGTGAAGCAATAAAATTCTCCTGCCTCATAAAATAATCAAGATCAATATCTAAAATTAGAAACAGATGTGCCTGATTGCTTAAGAATGATAAATCAAATCCTGCTGCACTAAACATTTCATTTTTTAATGTCCCAAACTTTTCCTCAGGCACCAGATAATGATTTCCCGTCGTATAACAATGTTTTTCCATACAATTAATCATATGATAATCTATAAGATACCCCAATTCCATAGCTGCATTGATATGCTCATCATTTCGCATTAAGGGCATCTTTTCAGCCAGAGTATTTAAATTCAACGGATCAATGGTTCCCAAAATTTTTTTCTGAAATAAAGAAAACAGTTTTTCTTCTCTTTCCGGATCAACGGCCACTGCTTTTTGATAAGCATACAGCCAAAAAGGGGGATTGGTGTCAGGATGGTAATCAATACTGACTAATATGCCGGGAATACCACGCTTTAGCGCTTCTCTGGCCCATATCAGCAAAGCATATTGATGATTGTCCACAATAAAAATTTTCTTTTCACGAAAAGGAATAATCCGCAAATTTTGTTCTTTTAAAAGCTTATCAACCATAATTTTCTTCCATGTATTGGTTTAAAAGTGTCAGGACTTCTTCTTTTGTACATACCTTAAAAATTTCATTTCTCAGATTGGTCGCGTTCTTCAGACCTTTTGTATAAGCGGCCAAATGCTTTCGCATTTCCTTAATGGCCGCTTCGGGCCGCTTCATCATATCAACCAGTTCAACGTGTTTAATGGCGGTCTGAATCCTTTCTTCCGGGGTGGGCATCGGCAATGTCTCACCTGTAGAAAGCCGATAATTAATTTCACGAAAAATAAACGGATTGCCGACCGAGGCCCGGCCAACCATCACAGCATCACAGCCAATCGTTTCAAAGGCCTCGACAGCCTTTTCACCACTGTCTACATCGCCATTTAAAATAATAGGAATTTTGCTGTTTTTTTTGACTTCACCGATAATTTTCCAGTCTGCTTTTCCTGAATAAAAAGCTTCACGCGTTCTGCCGTGGATGGTATGAGCATCGGCTCCTGCTTCCTCAATAATTTCAGCTACTTCTCTTACATTAACGTTCTGAGCATCCCAGCCGATACGTGTTTTAATAATAACAGGCTTTTTACTTGCTTTTTTTATGGCTCGGACAATCTCTCCAAGACGTTTTGGGTTTCGCATTAATGCTGAACCTTCGCCATTTTTAACAATCTTGGGCGCCGGACAACCCGCGTTAAAATCCAAAAATGCAAATGCGGTGGGATTAATATATTTTTCCACAACTTCGCTTAATATTTCAGGCTCTGACCCGAAAAGCTGAATTCCTGCCGGCGTTTCCTGATCACAGGTAAGCATTAACTCCGCTGTCTTTTTGTCCTTATAATAAAGTCCCTTGCCGCTGATCATTTCACTGAAAACAGCGCCTGCCCCGTATTTCTTAGCAATCAAACGAAATGGCAGGTTAGTATAACCTGCCATCGGTGCTAGAAATATACGACTCTTTATTTCTATATTTCCTATTTTAAACATCTATCTTCCTCTGGATGTCTTTATGTTTTTATCATGAATTATCTTAAGGCCTTTTAATGAAAGCTGAGGATCAAATATATCAATGGCTCTTGTCTCCTCATGGAACATTCTTCCATAGCCTCCTGTTGCAACTACCTTAATACCCTTTGTCCCTATTTCTTCAATCATCCTTGAGACAATATACTCAACCTGGCCAATATAACCATAAACTAAACCGGCCTGCATGCTGGTAACAGTATCCTTCCCCAATATCGAGGCAGGTTTTTCAATTGCAATATTGGGAAGCTGAGCGGCATTCCTGAAAAGTGCCTCGGCCGAAATCTGTATACCAGGTGAAGTGACCTTGGCGACAAACGCGCCGTTTTTATCGACATAATCATAGGTGGTCGCTGTTCCAAAATCCAGTACAATGACTGGTCCGCCATATAGATTGTACGCAGCTACAGCATCGATAATCCGGTCTGCGCCCACTTCTGCCGGATCGCTGGTTTGAATGGGCATCCCTGTTTTTATCCCTGGACCCACCACAAGAGGCTCAACGCCAAATAGTTTTTTTATCCCATTATTGAGAGAATACATAATATTGGGGACTACAGAAGCTGCTATCACGCTTTCAACTTCATGGTAATCCAGATGATCATTTTCAAAAAATCCCTGAAACATTACTGCATATTCATCAGAGGTCCTGGGCGTTTTTGAAACAAATCGCCAGGAGCAGAGGATTTCGTCGTCTTTAAAGACCCCGATTTCTGTATTTGTGTTTCCTACATCAATGACTAAAATCATGCGCTATTCTACCTCTGTCTACTTAGGATTTTTTTTCTGGAGAACTTTCCCCATAAACTTCATCTTCTGAACAACAAAGCGCTGGTGTGTTCCTTCGCCAATCTTTTGAACGGTATCCCAGGCTTCTACTGTAAAATCCAAACGTCTGCTTTCAATATTGGTAAGCACCACCTTTATGCGCACCTTCATTCCCACTGGTGTGGCTGCAATGTGGTTTAAATTAATGTTGACCCCAACTGTTGTCTGCTCGTCGGGCAAGCACAGCTCTGCCATCTCATAGGCCGCATTTTCAGCCCATGCCACTAAAATCGGGGTTGCCAGGACCTCAAGCCCTCCACTCCCCATTGTCTGAGCCGTTTCAGTACGGGTTACCATATAATCTTTTTTAAGCTCCATACCAACTTTAAGTTCTTGCATCTTAATTATTCCCTTCTTTTCTTGGTCGTCTATTAGCGAAAAAAGCCGTTATTGCTAACGGCTTTTCTGTTTATTTACTTTTTAAACTTCCGGTACCGGATCGCCGATATTACCTTCGTCCAAAGGTTTGCCATCATCTAAAGGCAAACGGCTGTACATCGCTCTGAATTCTTCACCTGTAATGGTGTTAACTTCCAGAAGATGTTCTGAAATTTCAACCAGCTTATCCTTTTTCTCGGTTAAAATCAAGCAGGCTCTTTCAAAGGCTGTCTCGACAATATTTCGAATTTCCTTATCAATAACCGCTGCAACTTCTTCGCTGTAATTACGCGAACGCCCAAGATCTCTCCCTAAGAATACTTCGCCGCCATCGTCATGACCAAAGGTCATTGGGCCAAGATGTTCACTCATACCCCATTCTGTAACCATCTTTCTGGCAATGCTGGTAGCGCGCTCAATGTCGTTGGAAGCACCTGTGCAAATATCGTCAAGGGCAACTTTTTCAGCTGCACGTCCACCAAGCAGACCAGCAATTTTATCCATCAGCTTCCCTTTACTCATATGCTGGCTGTCATCACTTGGAAGCGAAATTGTATATCCCGCAGCCATGCCACGCGGAATAATGGAAATTTCATGAACTTCTTCACCGTTATGGAGATATTCCATAACAATGGCATGCCCCGCTTCATGGTATGCTGTGATTTTCTGGTCCGACTCAACAACTACCTTGCTTTTCTTTTCAGGACCAGCAATAACGCGTTTAATAGCTTCTTCAAGCTCTACCATCGTAATAACCTTTGCTTTTTTACGGGCAGTCAACAGGGCTGCCTCATTCATTAAGTTTTCAAGGTCAGCTCCGGTAAAGCCTGGTGTCCCCTTGGCAATTACACCTAAATCGACAGAAGAATCCAATGGTTTATCCTTCTGATGAACCTTGAGAATTTCCTCACGCCCTTTAACATCCGGCACACCGACTAACACCTGACGGTCAAAACGGCCTGGACGCAGTAAAGCGGGGTCGAGGATATCCGGACGGTTTGTCGCGGCAATAACAATAATTCCTTCATTAATGCCAAATCCATCCATTTCAACCAATAATTGGTTAAGGGTCTGTTCACGCTCATCGTGTCCACCACCAAGGCCTGCACCTCTGTGACGGCCAACTGCGTCAATCTCATCAATAAAGATGATACAGGGAGCGCTTTTCTTTGCTGTCTCAAACAGATCTCTTACTCGTGAAGCACCAACCCCTACAAACATTTCAACAAAATCCGAACCGGAAATGATATAAAACGGAACACCCGCTTCACCTGCAACCGCGCGCGCGAGCAGTGTTTTCCCTGTACCTGGAGGGCCCACTAAGAGAACCCCCTTTGGAATACGCGCACCAAGCTTGTTATAACGCTCCGGAGATTTTAGAAAATCGACAATTTCTTCCAACTCTTCTTTTTCTTCATCTGCTCCCGCTACATTCGCAAAGGTGACCTTCTTGTCTGCATCGGTGTGCATTCTCGCCTTGCTTTTACCGAAGGACATAACCTTTCCTCCGCCTCCGCCAGACTGATTTGCAAACATCATAAAGAAAACAACCATCAGGATAATAATAACTGCTGAAGGAATCAAAGAAATCCACCAGGAATCCTGTGGTTTTGCAACCGTCACATTCATATTCGGATTCTTTTCAATGTTCTGATCCGGGTTTCCTGTAATATAATCGCTGATTTGTTCATCAATAAGATATTGAGGCACAATGGCTTCAAAGCTGTCACCATTCGCAAGTTTCCCTTTTACAGAAGACTGATTAATCTCTATTTCAGAAACCTGCTTTTGGTCTAAATTACTTAACAGTTCGCTATATGTTAAAGTTTTAACATCAGACTGCATTGGATTTAAAAAAGTAACCGCCACGATAATGATCAGCAAAATCACTAAGTAAAACCCTATCATTTTTAGATATTTATTCAAATTCTATCACTCCTTTCATATAAAATAAGTCATTGAATAGTTTCTAATTTCAAATATTATTTTTCTGCTTCTTTCAAAACAGCAATATACGGCAAATTTCGATATTTTTGATCAAAATCCATTCCATACCCGACAACAAATTCATCCGGAATAACAAAACCTGAATAATCGGGCTCCACATCCGCCACTCGCCGGTCCGGTTTATCAAGCAAAGTACAAACTCTGACATCGAAAGCGCCTTGCTCCGTAAAAAAATCTAAGATACGCTTTATGGTAAAACCACTGTCCACAATATCTTCTACCAGAAGCACGTTCCGGCCCTTTATCTCATTCGATAAAAGGTCGTCAATCTTCACCTTTCCTGAAGTGCTGGTACGCTTTCCATAACTGGATGCCTTGATAAAATCAATTTTGACAGGAATACTCAAATATCTTATCAAATCTGCAAAAAACAAGATACTTCCCTTCAAGATACAAATTGCCAAAAGTTCTTCATCTGCATAATCAGATGAAATCATTTTTCCAAGTTCAGAAACTCTTTTCTCTATTATATGCTTTTCTATTAAGATTCTATCAAAATCAAACGCCAAATTTCTCTCCTATTATTTGATACTGAACTTTAAGAACGCTCTTAGTCTCAGCGCTTACCTGATAGTTTCGGTTAATCGCATATCCCAAAATCCAGATTATCTCTGACCCTACTGCTAACAGTGGAACCGCATCACGCTTTTCACGCTCAATCTTTCGATCAATGAAATAATCTTTTATCTTTTTTCTGCCTATGATGCCAACAGGGTTGAAAAAATCACCTGGTCGACGATTTCTCAAATAAAGCTTTCCTCTTATTTTACCATAATCAAAATATTTTTCACTATGATTTTTTAATTCTTTTGAATTTTTTATAGATTCTTCCCGAACCACTGTCAGTTTAATCCACAAACCTTCTTTTGCAAAGTAATACGCTTTATCTGGCAGCAATTCATAGCAGCCCATTTTCGGGATAACAGCCACTTTTTTTGTCTCTATCCAAAAAAGATCGTATCGCCTGACAGCCTGCATGCCATGTGGCAAATGAAGCTCCCAGACCGTCTTTTCAGATAAAAGCAGCTGCTTAACGCATAGGATATGATTGTACTCTATTTCTTTTAAACTACCCTTAAGCTGCAAAATCATATGACGCAAAAGTTCTTTTTGAAGAAGTGGAAGCTGCTGCCGCCACATCTCTAAATTAAGATATACCCGATTACTTTTTTTTGTAATCATATTTACGCTCAACTCAGCAACAGAATTTTGCAAAAACTGCTCATGCTCATGTGCAAGCAAAGCAAATTCTGCTAAATGCTCTTCAACCCTTGGATTAATCCCCCTAAGCTGTGGAAGGATTTCTAATCTTAATTTATTTCTTGTGACATCCGCTTCAAAGTTAGTATCGTCGGTTCGATAAGACAAACCATTCTTTTGGCAATAAGAAATAACAGTCTCTTTATCCACACATAGCAATGGACGGATTATATTGCTTTCTCCTTTTGTTTCTGAAAGCATTCCTGCCGCTCCTTTTATACCAGTGCCACGAATCAAACGCATTAAAACTGTTTCTGCCTGGTCGTTAAGGTGATGTCCTAAAGCCAGTTTATTATAAGCTTTCGAGCTTTGAAGTTCTTTAAAAAAAGCATATCTTGCCTCTCTTCCAGCCTCTTCAAGGGAAATTTTATTCTTTTTTGCCAGCTGAACAACTTCTACCGATTTATCATAAAGTAAAATGGACTGTTTAATGCAATATTCTTTTACAAAAGCGTGGTCTTCCTCTGCCGCTTTTCCCCTGATCTTATGATTTAAATGCGCGGCTGCAATTTCAATATTCAACAATCCTTGGTACTTTTTCAAAAAATACAACAAGGCCAGCGAATCAGCACCACCGGATACTCCGATTAGAATGCGATCGCCGGCCATTATCAGTCCGTTATCAGAAATGTATTGTAAAAGCTTTTCTTCCATGATAATTTAACGCTCATCTCAAAGTTCAATTAATTCTGAATAAAAAAATGGTGGTCGCTATAGGGCTCGAACCTATGACCCCCTGCTTGTAAGGCAGGTGCTCTCCCAGCTGAGCTAAGCGACCACATACAAAATTAAGATATTAACTTTTCAAAACAAAATGGTGACCCCTGGGGGATTCGAACCCCCGTAACCGCCGTGAAAGGGCGGTGTCTTAACCGCTTGACCAAGGGGCCGGAACTAATCTAACATCTTGTTATTAAATTAATGGTAGCGGCGAACGGAGTCGAACCGCTGACACTACGGGTATGAACCGTATGCTCTAGCCAACTGAGCTACGCCGCCATAATTTAAGAATTTGGTTGCGGGGGCAGGATTTGAACCTACGACCTCCGGGTTATGAGCCCGACGAGCTACCAAGCTGCTCCACCCCGCGACAATATAATAGACGCAACTGCGTCTTACTAATAGTGGTGCCGGAGATCGGAATCGAACCGATACGATCGAAAAGGATCGCAGGATTTTAAGTCCTGTGCGTCTGCCAGTTCCGCCACTCCGGCACTCAGTGTGGCTGCCTCATTTCTGAGGACAAGTGTTATTATACAGCCTGGGAAACTTAATGTCAACACTTTTTTAATTTTTTTTTGTTTATTTTTTATTCGCGAGAAAACGGCTGTATGCCGCGCCTTCCAGATTGTCATAGTCACAAACAACAAATGAATCTTTTCCGGTAACTTTCAAAATATTATCGAGTATGCTGGTACCAGCGATGATAATATCAGCGCGTTTAGCCTCCAGTCCAACGATCTGGCGGCGTTCGTCAATTGTTTTTGATGAAAGATTCCGAATAATGGATTCAAGCTCTGTTTTGGTAACAACACTCTGATGCACCTGCTCACTGTCATAAATTTTCAACTTCTGTTTGATTGTGGATACTGTTGTCGCCGTTCCGCCTATGCCAATCAGCTTATAGGGCTTGTACGCTTCATAATCAACAAGAACTCTCTCAAGCGCCTCGGCTGCATTTTGGTTTAACCGATTCAGTTCCTCCTCTTTTGGGGGATCATTCTCAATAAAGGCTTCTGTAGAACGGACACTCCCGATATCCAGACTTTTCATTTTTATGAGATTCCGGCCTTGCCCATAAATCAATTCAGTGCTGCCGCCCCCAATATCAAAAATAAGCAGTCCCTCATCGAAACACTGTGAGACGCCGATAAAGCCATATTCCGCCTCTTTTTCGCCTGAAATAATCTCTACCTTCATTCCAAGTTTTTGCGCAGCTAAATCAATAAATTCCAAAGAATTTTCAGCATCCCGGAGCGCACTTGTACCAAAAATAAACATTTCTTTTACTTCATAATCTTCAGCAATGTTTTTATACTCCTCTAAAGCCTCAATATTTCGCTTGATCGCATCTGGATGAAGGCGTTTTGTCTTATTAACCCCCTGGCCCATCCGAGTATATCGGACTGATTTATTAACACGAAAGAGCTGACCTTTTTTATCTTTTCTAAATATCAGCATCCTCGTCGAATTTGTTCCGATATCAATCACAGCTCGATTGATTTTGGGTTCTTTAGGTACACTTGATTCACTCATTCGTTTTCCTCACTTTGCTGCTCATCGCTATTGGCATGATCCTGACTGCTTTCATCAGTTGTCGGTGTCGGCTGCTCTGCCAGCTGCTCATTATTATTCTGTCCATTATTGTCTTTGCCCTCTACAGGTACCACAATCTTTTCGTCTGGATAATAAAGTCCCAGATATTTTCGTGCAATGAGTTCTATATAATTTTTTGTTCCAATTTGTTTAATATCTTCGTCCAGCTGTTTACTTTTCTTTTCCGCCTCGTCCAGCTTGGATTGAATATCTGCCTTTTGAGCATTAAGCTGATGAATTTTCATGGCGTTGGTTCCAAACAGCGTGCCAACAAAGATTAAAAGCGCAAGAGTCACAATAATTGTCCCCATTTTAGGCTTAAAGCGCCTTCGAAGGCCATTTTTTTTCTTTTCTGCCACTGTTTTTTCACCACCTGTTTTTTATTTATTGTAACATAATCCATTTCATTCAGCTATTATAAACTATAAAACACAGTCAAATCTTAATCTAAAGTTCTCTGTACATTTCTGTTGCTTTATCCTTGGGTGCGTGTTCCAACAGCTCTAAAACTTCAATTTTCTGTTCGCCATCGCCGTATGCTATTGTAAGAATATCACCAACTTTCAAACGACTGCCAGGCTTTGCTTCCTTTCCATTGATGGTAATCCGCCCGCCATCACATGCCGCTTTTCCTACGGTACGTCGTTTGATTAAACGGGCGTTTTTTAAAAATTTATCAACTCGCATTGTCTTTCCTTTCTAAAAATCAAAAGGGCCGGAGCAATATTGCTCCGGCCCTCCCTTTGATTATTTGTTTAATTCATCTTTAAATGCTTTTCCTGCTTTAAATGCTGGAGCTTTTGAAGCAGCAATTTCGATTGGTTCTTTGGTTCTTGGATTTAAACCGGTTCTAGCAGCTCTTTCACGAACATCAAAAGTACCGAAACCTACCAGAGCAACTTTGTCGCCTTCCTTTAAGGCGTCAACAACGGTATCCATAAAAGCACCTAAAGCTTTTTCAGAGTCCTTTTTAGATAATCCCGATTTTTCTGCCATAGCGGCAATTAATTCTGATTTGTTCATTCTTATCCCTCCGTAAAGTGTGATCTTTATGTTTTAATTTTTATGATTATTATTATAATCACGTTTCGCTAAAAAATACAAGCATTTTCTGTATTTTTAGCTAAAAACCTTAGTTTTTTAAGGATTTCACCAGCTGCCACAGTTGTTCAAGGCCATTAAGGTCATAATCAAGCATACTTTTTTGTTCATTTAGGGTAATTTTTTCCATTTCTTTAAAACGCATAATAAACTTTTGGGTCGCTTTGCGCAACGCAATTTCCGGTTGAATTTTCGACAGACGAACAACATTGACAACCGCAAACAGCAGATCTCCCAGTTCTTCTTCCAATTTATCTGGACATTTGCTTAAAATTTCTGCTCTTACTTCCTGTTCTTCTTCGGCAACTTTCTCGAGTGCATCCAAAGGATCTTCCCAATCGAACCCTACCTTTGCTGCTTTAGACTGAACCTTACAGGCCTCCATTAATGCAGTAAACGCTTTGGGGATACGCTCCATTTCATCTGCGAGTGTTTGTGTCTGTTTTTCCGTTTTTTTAATCTCATCCCAATTGGTCAGGACTTTTTCGGTTGAAATCTCCTCAGGGGTCATGAAAACATGAGGATGCCGGCGCACCATCTTTTTGTTAATTTCTTCCAGAACATCATTGATTGTAAAAAGGCCTTCTTCTCTGCCAAGCTGCGCGTGAAATACAATCTGAAAAAGTAAATCTCCCAATTCCTCTACGAGATTCTCTGTATCGTCTGTCTCAATGGCGTCCATCACCTCATAAGTTTCCTCCAGCAAATATGCTTTGAGACTCTCGTGTGTTTGTTTTCTGTCCCAGGGACATCCCTCCGGACTTCTGAGAATTTCCATAATTTCAAGTAACTTTTGGTAGCTTCTTAAATCCTTTTTATCCGGCGGGATGTAGAGCGTGGTTAAATGATTAATTTCCTCCACCCAGTCCATCTCGCACAAAGGGACCTCCTTAATGAGCTCCTGGCCTGGAATACCTGCATTTATGAGTAAAACAACAGGATAATCGTCTGGGTAATAATCTAAAAGAAAAAGTTTAACCTCTGAAGCCATATGACGGTTAAAAACCTGAGTAATCAAGTTGCCCATGGCCTTATCTGGAATTTGCTCATTTATTTCAAAGGCGTCAATAATTTTCAGTCCATTAACCGGATCTTCTCTCAATGCTGTCATAGAGATATCCACAAAGCTTACTCCCGAATAAATTTGATAGCTTATATTCTTTTCCTGACATTTACGCATTAAATCAACGACGCTTTGTTCTCCAAACAATGGGTTTCCAGGAACCGCATAGACCAACGTTTCGCCGGACTCTGCTTTTTGAACAAGTTGCTTTGCAATACTCTCATAAACATCCTCAAAGCAGTCGCACCCTTCATACAGCTCATCAAAACTGCAATACATTATTCCACGTTTTTCCAGTTCCTTAACCACCGGATGGATCGCTGTCCTGAAATAGTTTTTGTTTTCATTTTGAAGTAATTCCAGCGTTTCTACAGTCAACTGGCCAAAAGCGCCAGGACCCAGACCAACAATGCTAATTTGTGACATGATTTCTCCTCTATTCTAGCGATATAAAATTCCTCTAATTTTCCTGTAAACCGGCTCGATGATTTTCTGTGCGGGCAGAATGGCCATCTCTTCCTCTGTAATTCCACCAATCAAAATCATCAGGAAAAAATACACCACAACAGCGGCCACTATCGCTGTCACTACTGCGATAAAATTCCCGGCAATCATGCTTACCAATGCGTAAACGCCCCATGTGGCAAGTCCCATCATAATCGCAGAAACCAGAGGTTTGAAAAGAGTTTGCTTTACGTCCATCTGAAATCCCGTGAAACGCTTGACGCAAATATAATTGGATACTGTTAAATAAACAAATGTAATCATACTGCTGATAACAATCCCATAAATATTAAAAGCTGGCACTGCCAGACAGATCCACCCTGTTACAAAACGGATAACAATGGCAATGGCAAGATTAATCAACGGTACTCTAAAACGATCAATGGCCTGAAGGATGCTTTGGAATGTATTGGAAAGCATCATAAAAATGGTCGCGTAAGCGTAATATTTTAAAATTTCCGGCCCATAGGGTGAGCCCTGAAAAAGGATATCAAAGATTCCTTGCGAAAGCACCGAAAGGCCTATGCAACAAGGCAAAGCCACCATAATAACTAACCGGATAGCGACGTCGATTTTATGTCCCATTGCCCTTTTATCCCGAAGGGCAAAAGATTCTGAAATGGCCGGTATCATAGCGACAGCAAGGGTTCCGCTGATGACAAGTGGAATATTGATCAGCGTATCGGCATTGGCAAAATCACCAATCATAGTGGTAGCTGTATGCGCATCCACCCCTGCAAGCGCCAATCTTGGAATATAGATCATTGAGTCGATCATTGAAAACAGTGAAACAATGGCAGAAGTCAAGGTGACTGGAATCGCAATGATAACAAGGCGCTTAAATATCTGTTTGCTCGTCAAAGGGACTGGACGGCTTGTTTGTTTTAAGATCTTTTTATTGGCCGCTTTAAAAGCCCAGTATAAAAACCAGAGAAACAGCATGGCAAACAGACCACCAGCGGTTGCTCCAAAAACAGCTCCGCCGACGCCCATTCCGACGCCCATTCCACTGGAAACAAAATACCAGCACAAAAAAACACCTAATCCCACACGAACGATCTGTTCAATAATCTGAGAGATTGCTGTGGGATTCATAATCTGAAAGCCCTGAAAAAAGCCTCTGAAAGATGAGCAGATCGCTATAATAAGCGGTGCCATCGCAATGGCCATAATAGCCGGAAAGCTTTCCCCTGGCCAGTTTGCGACAGTAATCAGCCAGTCTGCTCCCAGAAAAAGAAAGGCAGTGGAGAGTCCACCCATAATCAACAGCGTCCAGAAAGATACCTTAAACACATTATGAGCCGCCAGATAATCCTTGATGGCGATATTTTCAGAAATCATCTTGGAAATTGCCACCGGTAGCCCCACTGTTGAAACCATCAGCAACAAATTATAAACATTTGTGACATTGCTGTATATGCCATTACCATAGCTCCCGACAAGGTTATATACTGGCACCTTGTAGAACAACCCAAGGAGGCGCGAAAGAATCCCGGCCACTGCCAGAATTGTCGCTCCCTTTAGATAACTGCTCGCTTTTTTACTCACTTGAAAACCTCTTTCAACGAAATAAGTATCATTATAACTTTTTTGCAGTGGATACGCAAATTTAAAAGGCCTGCCTTGCAGCAAGCCTTTGACTCATTATAGCTATTGAACTTTCTTTTCATAAACT
Source organism: Eubacterium maltosivorans (assembly GCF_002441855.2). Lineage (NCBI taxonomy): Bacteria > Bacillati > Bacillota > Clostridia > Eubacteriales > Eubacteriaceae > Eubacterium > Eubacterium maltosivorans. The sequence goes on from NZ_CP029487.1 coordinate 1,907,798, forward strand.
TGAATGTTCAATTCGGATTTCAGCTGATCCATATAGCTTTCAAGCGTTGTCTTAATATCATAGATATCAATTTTCTCTTTTTTCAGCAAATCTTCTTTTAGCTTGTTATAATCTTCTGTGCCCTTTTCCTCTTTTACAGACTCGGCTATTTCATCCTTTTTATCCTCAAAGCTGGCTTCTCCGGCATCATTTTTATCATAAACATAAATAATGTGGTAACCATACTCTGTTTTTACCGGTTTGCTGACACTGTTTTTATCCATTCCAAAGGCTGCGTCTGAGAATTCACTAACCATTTTTTCTTTATTGAAAGCACCCAAATCCGTTGCTTCTTTTACTTTTTCATTGGATTTGTATTCGTTCATAATTTTCTCAAAATCTTCTTTTGTCTTTACATCTTTTGCTTTATCGTAAATTTCATTTGCCAAAGTTTCATCCTCTGTCAGAATATGCTCTGCTGAAACTGTGCTTTCATCATAAGAATCCTTATGCTCTTTATAATATTTGCGCAAGTCTGCGTCACTGACTTTGACATCTTCTGTAACTTTTGCCTGGATTGCCTGACCCGCAGCGGTTCCCTTAGCGTCTTCCTTTTGATATTCGTCATATTTTTCTTTTGTGAGGAAATAATTTTCAAGGTACTGATTCAGTTCATCATCTGTCTGAAACATCATTTTCTGGATAGACTGTTTTGTCTGAAGCGCATTGTCGATCTCTTCCTGCTTTATTTCAATATTATTCTCTTCGCAGTACTTAACCAGTGCTTTATTTTGGGCAATTGAATTAAAAATCGATTCATTTGTTTCTTTGACACTCGCATCATCTGTCTGCAGTCCCTGTCCGCCAGAATAATAGGATGTCATTTCCTCATTAATGTAGTAATAATTATAAATCCCACGTTTGATTTCTTCATCATTGATTTTTCCAACCACCTGATCCAGCTCTTCCTCAGGATGTTCTTTCAGATAGTCCATATGCTTGGAATAGCACTCACTGGCATAGCTGTTGTCAACCATGAAAGTTTTCATAAATTGTGTAAAAGAATCATTATTGGTGTTATATTTGGATAAAGTACTGTCATATTTATTTCCTGCTGACGTTTTTAAGCTGTCCAGCGCCGTTTGAGCCTGACTTTCGGCAGCCCCCTCATCGATTGTAACGTTGTCCTTTTTAGCCTGAGCAGTCATGGCTCCAACCTGAACCAGACTATCCAGCAAATCTTTTTTAAATTCAGTCAGTTTAGACCCTGTTGGCATTGAACTTCCGTTAGCCGTGTAGTACAGGTCATAATACGCCATATAGTTATTAAAAGACTCTTTTGTCATAGACTGTCCGTCAATTTCTGCTATAACCTGCTGGTTATCCTTTTCTGGGTTGACAGAAACCAATGAACAACCGGTTGTCAGTGTTGTAATCCCCAGCGTAACCGCTAAAGCCAATACAACTCCCCTGATCTTATTCTTATGCATTTTGCTCTCCTTAAAAATTGTGATTTTTATATTTTAACATATTTTATCTTAATGACATCTTAATTATTTTAAATCCTCAAAAAATGAAATAATTTCTTTTAAAATATCTTTATCTTTGACCGATGACAAATTAAAGCTCCAGCACGCTTCATTGGCTTTTCCTGCTTTAAATTTCACTTTATATTTACGGATTAACTCCGGCATTTTTTCAGCCTCAGGCACAAAGACTTCCTTCTTCTCACTAAAGGTCAAATAGATAAACTGTCCCTTTTGTTTGATCTCTTTGACTCCGATGGCAGAAGCCATATTTTTAATCATAGCAATGGCCATCAGATTGTAAACGCCATTTGGTATATCACCAAAACGATCAAGGAGCTCTTCTTCAAAATCATCATAATCCTCAATTGTCTTAATAAATGTAAGTTTTTTATAAATATCATATTTCAGCTCTTCACTGCTGATATAGCGTTCAGGAATATAGCCGTCAATATCTAAATTGATACGAATCGGCTCTTCAGTTTCTACTTCTACGCCGTCCATGCGTTTACTGATCGCCTCTTCCAAAATACGGCAGTACAGCTCATAACCAATCTTAAATAGATGTCCCGACTGTTCTGCACCCAAAATATTACCTGCCCCACGAATTTCAAGGTCGCGCATAGCCACCTTAAAGCCTGACCCAAAGGCTGTAAAATCCTTGATGGCTTTTAAACGCTTTTGTGCAATTTCAGTCAGAATTTCTTTTTTATGGGTAACGTAAGTATAGGCCTGAACATCAGATCTTCCGACACGCCCTCTCAGCTGATAGAGCTGGGAAAGTCCGAAATGATCTCCCTCATCTATAATCATGGTATTGGCATTTTTGACATCTAACCCAGACTCAACAATGGTCGTTGTCACCAGGATATCAAAGTCATGATTTAAAAAATCAACCATTATATCCTCCAGCTCACTGCCGCTCATCCGGCCATGCGCCACTACAATTCTCGCGTCTGGTACGAGACTCTGGACATCAATGGCAACCTCATGGATATCGTGAACACGATTATGGACATAGTAAACCTGTCCTCCGCGACCAAGCTCACGATTGATGGCATCCTGGATAATCAGCGGATTATAAGCCATAACATAAGTTTGAACCGGCCGTCTTCCTTCTGGAGGCTCTTCAATAACACTCATATCGCGTACACCCGTCATCGACATATGTAATGTACGCGGGATCGGGGTTGCACTTAAGGTCAAAACATCGACATTCTGTTTCAACTGTTTTATTTTTTCTTTAGACCGCACCCCAAAGCGCTGCTCCTCATCGATAATAAGCAGCCCCAGGTCTTTAAAATGAACATCCTGGGATAACAGGCGGTGTGTGCCGATAATCATATCCAGCTTGCCAAGTGCCAGATCTCCTAAAATTTTCTTTTGCTGTCCAGAGGTCCTGAAACGACTGATCACCTCTACACTGATAGGGTATTTCCGAAATCGGTCTAAAACAGTATTGTAATGCTGTTGTGCCAAAATCGTCGTTGGAACCAGCATTGCTACTTGTTTTCCTTCCATGATGGCTTTAAAAGCCGCCCGCAGGGCTACCTCTGTCTTTCCATACCCAACATCACCGCATAAAAGACGATCCATTGGTATTTCTGATTCCATATCCGCCTTAATCTCTTCAACACAGCGCAGCTGGTCTTCCGTTTCAACATAAGGAAAATCGTCCTCAAACTCTTTTTGCCACGATGTATCTGGACTAAAAGCGTATCCCTTCATCGAACGTCTTTTAGCATACAGCGCGATGAGCTCGTCGGCCATATCTTCGACTGCTTTTTGAGCTTTATTTTTAGCCTTCTGCCAGTCGGGATTTCCCATCTGGTTAACCTTTGGTTTTTTATCGCCGCCCGTACCAATATAGACCTGGACTGAATCCATCTGTTCTACTGGAATATAAAGCTTGGCATCTCCGGCATACTCGATGACCATCAGATCTTTGGTTACATTATCAATCGTCAGTTGCTCAATCCCACGGTATATCCCAATACCATGCACATCATGAACAACATAATCTCCTACATGTAACTCAGCAAAGGAGTCAATCTTTCTTCCCTTGTGTTTTTTCTTTCTCTGGGAAACACGTTTTTCTTTAAAGATCTCAGACTCGTTAATATAGACAACTTTTTCGTCTTCCATCTCAAAGCCTTCAGAAATTTCGCCGACTGAAAGCTGTACACCTGGCCCTTCATTCTCAACAAAATTAAAGATCTCCTGATCTATCAGGTATTGCTTGACTGTTTCACGGGTCTTCTCAGTTTTACAGCAGATGTGAATCCGGTATCCCAAGGTAAGACGGCGGTTCAAAAAGTCTAAAAATAATGGAAACTGGCCCGAAAAGCTTTCAAGATCGCGGGAATTCATATCCAGATTCATTCCCTTTTTTGCTCTGCTGTTAAAAAGATACTCTTTAACCGAAGGACAGTTTTCAAGGCTCTTTTCAACATAATGGAAAGTAAAAAACTTATTTTTTTCCTCAGGCAAAATGTATCCTTGCGTTATGAGCGACTCATAATCCAGCCATGTCTTTTTAATAAAGATATCATAGGTTTCTTTGATTCGCGTATACTCATCCCAGATAACAATATTTTTTCCCACATAATCCATAAAGGAGTCGTTTTCCTTAATAAAGGTAAACAAAGTTTCGTCATATTGGGCGCCTTCCTGCTCAAGCTTTTCAACAAGCTCCATATAAAGCTCGTTTCCATCATATTTTTTATGGATCATTTTAAAAATTTTCTGCCGCTCTTCCTCAGACAAAACGATTTCCTTTGCAGGCGCTATGCGAACATTTTCGATCTGATTATATGACAGCTGACTGTCAACATCAAAAAGACGCATTGCGTCCACTTCATCATCAAAAAACTCAATACGGACAGCATCATCAGAGGTTACGTTGTAGATGTCTAAAATTCCACCACGCAGCGCAAATTGTCCCTTCGACTCTACCTGATAAACTCTTTCGTAGCCCAAGCTCACAAGCTTTACAACCAATGCTTCCAAATCAAAGGTATCACCATTGTTAATTGAAAAAAACAGCGCTTCCATGGCTTCCCTGGAAACCATTTTTTTCAAAATGCTGTCAATTGATGCTACGATAATATATTTTTTTCCCGAAAACAGCTTTTCAATCACGGTCATACGCTGATGAGCAATATCCTGGCTATGAGCATCCGAAAAATAATCATGAACCGGCTCCAGAGGATAGTATAACACATCAGTATCTCTGAACTTTCTCAGAATTTCAGCCTTTTTTTGAGCATCTCTATCGGAATGGGTGATAAACAAAACATTCGTATCAAAATGTTCATAGGTCAAAAGCGTTAAAAAACCTTTTAGGCCAGTCTTGACATTTGAGAGATTAACCCCTATGGATTCTTCAATGGCTTCAAATATTTTTTCGATTTTAGGTGTTCCTTTTAAGTCATTAAACAGTCGATCCATTTCCTCTCCTTATACAGCACTAGCCCGGATCAACTGACCCGGGCTTTGTACTTATTTATTTTACTGATTCTGAACCTCAGAATCCTTTTTTTCTGCTTTCTCGGCTTTTTCTTTCCGATTTAAACGGTTCATGGCAAAATCGATATCTTCATTTATATAGTACTGTACCGCTTCTGCCGCTTTTTTTACTGCTTCACGCATTACTTCCATTTCATCCGGTGTAAATTTACTAAGAACATAGTTTGCCAAATCCCATTGAGGCGGCTTTTTCCCAATTCCTATCCGAATTCTTGGAAAATTTTGATCTTGAAGCTGATAGATAATCGAGCGCATACCATTATGCGTTCCCGCACTTCCCTTTTTCCTTATTCTTATCTTGCCTGGATCAAGATCAATATCGTCATAAATAACCAACGTATTCTCCAGCGGCACATCATAATAGGATACCAGTTCCTCTACACAAAGGCCGCTGTTATTCATATAGGTCATTGGTTTAACCAACATTACTTTTTCGCCATTCTCAAAATAAACGCCTGTTAATCCTTCGTGCTCATCCTTTGTAATCTGGACATTCTTTTGGCCTGCAATATAGTCAACCGCCTCAAATCCAATATTATGGCGTGTTAAGGCATACTCTCTGCCTGGATTGCCAAGTCCTATAATCAAATACATGAAAGTTTATACGTATCTTTCTGAAAATAATTTACTGAGAGAACGGCCAAAATGAACGTAGTCGATGGCGCGGCCAAATAAAGTTCCGGTAGAAAGGATTTTGATTTTATCAATCCTTTTTTCTTCTGGAACTACAAGCGTGTCCAGGGTAATCAACTCTTCAATGGCCGAATTCTGGATTCTGTCAATGGCTGGACCAGAGAAAACTCCGTGAGTACAAGCCGCCCGCACCGATTTTGCTCCCAGCTTCATCAAAGCGTCAGCACCTGTTGTAATGGTTCCGGCTGTATCGATCATATCATCAATCAAGATACAATTCTTTCCTTCAACATTACCAATGACGTTCATGACTTCAGTAACATTTGGTCTTGGACGTTGCTTATCAATAATTGCAAAAGGACATTCCAGAGTTCTCGCTAATTTTCTGGAACGCTTAACACTTCCTGCATCCGGTGACACAACCACCATGTCATCCAGACGAAGATTTTTAAAATATTCAGCGATTAAACCGCCGCCGGATAAATGATCTAAAGGAATATCAAAAAATCCCTGGATTTGATTGGAATGAAGATCCATGGTAATAACACGGTCTGCGCCAGCCGTTGTAATCAAATTTGCGACCAGTTTCGCTGTGATCGGATCTCTGGATTTTGCTTTACGATCCTGTCTTGCATAGCCATAATAAGGAATAACCGCATTGATACGGCCCGCTGAAGCTCTGCGCATCGCGTCAATGATAATCAACAGCTCCATCAGATTGTCATTACAAGGATTCCCTGTTGACTGGATAACGTAAACATCTGCTCCACGAACAGATTCAAATACATTAAGACCAATTTCCCCATCACTGAAATGAAGAATATCTGCATTGCACAGCTGTACTTCCAAATAGTCTGCGATATCCTCGGCTAATTTTCTGTTGGAATTACCCGCAATGATCTTAATTCCGCCAAATTTTCCATCCATCTTTTTTTGCACCTCATATTTTATTTAAATTTAATTATTTACTGATTTTTTTAATTTGTTTCATCTGAAGGGCATACCCTTCTTTATTTACCTGACGGGCACGCGCAACAGCCAGAGTATCTTCCGGTACATCATCGGTAATGGTTGAGCCGGCTGCGACATAGGAACCTTCTTTTACTGTTACCGGAGAAACCAGATTACTGTTGCAGCCGATAAAGCAATTATCTTCAACGACCGTGCGGTACTTGTTTGTACCGTCATAATTCACAAAAACCGTGCCACAGCCCAGATTAACATTTTTTCCAACTTCAGCATCGCCGATGTAGGTTAAATGCGACGCCTTCGCGCCATCTTTCATAACAGCATTCTTAACCTCAACAAAATCGCCAACCTTGACATTTTTTCCAATATGGCTGTTAGGACGCAAGTAGGCGTATGGACCCACATGGGTATTCTCATCGACAAAGCTGTCTAATACGGTGGAAATCTGAATATCTACGCCGTCTGCAATGGTGGAATTTACAATACGACTGTTATGACCGATCACACAGTTTTCTCCGATGATCACCCTGCCTTCTGTGATAACGCCAGGATAAATAGTGGTGTCTTTTCCAATCTTTGTCTCTGCACTCAGGTAAGTGTTTTCAGGGTCAATAATGATTGCGCCCGCTTCCATCAAGGAAGTATTAATTCGGCGGCGCATGATTTTTCCAATTTCAGCCAACTGCACCTTTGAATTTACAGCTGCTATATCATCCACATCTGGAGTAGGGTAAGAACCTACTTTTTTACCCATTCCCCTCAAAATTTCAATGGTATCGGTGAGATAATATTCACCCTGGACATTATCAGAATTAATTGCCTGCAACGCTGTCTTTAATGCCTGTGCATCAAAACAGTACATTCCAGAATTAATTTCCTTTATGCCGCGTTCTTCGTCGGTCGCATCCTTGTGCTCTACAATTTTAATCAGTTCATCACCATTTTTGACGATTCTTCCATAACCTGTCGGATCATCGAAAACAGCAGTTAATACCGTCGCTGAAAAGCCGCCGTCTTCATGTGCTTTTACAAGCTCCTCCAATGTCTCTTTACGGACCAGTGGCGCGTCGCCAACTAAAACAAGCACATTGCCATTAAAATTTTCAAAGAACGGCAGTGCCTGAAGAACGGCGTGCCCTGTGCCAAGCTGTTCCTTTTGCTCGATCGCTGTAATATTTTCGGGGAGAGCAGCTTTGACAATATCTGCTTTATAGCCAACAATTACGGCGGTATCATCCGCACCAGCAGCTTCACTGGCAGAAATGACATAATCCAGCATTGCTTTTCCGCCGACTTCATGGAGTACCTTTGGTTTTTCAGAGACCATCCGCGTCCCATGACCGGCAGCCAAAATCACTGTTTTGGTTGATTTCATTTTTTAATTCTCCAATATTCCAGTATAAAACCTGAATTTTATATTAACATTCATATAAAGGGACTCTTTACCATGAAAAATAATACCCTTTATCGTGATAAATGTCTACAGCTAATTTACTTTTGTAAACGTCAAAAGAGGGAACCATGTTCCCTCCTCTTAATTTAATGCTTTTCTGTTTGTACTAAAATGATTATAGAACCCCTTATTCTTCTGAATCATCTTCAAAATCTACTTCAAGATCAATTTCTTCGGGCTCAGTCTCTTCAGCTTTTTCCAAAACTGCTTTTTCATAGGCTTCCAAAACGATTCCTTGCATTTCCTTGCGGGTACTGGAGGTGATCGGATGACAGATGTCTTTAAAATCTCCGTCCGGTGTTTTTCTACTAGGCATTGCAATGAAATAACCATTCTGTCCTTCGATTACCTTAATATCATGCACGACAAATTCATCGTCAAATGTAACCGATACGATCCCTCTCATTTTCCCTGTTGGATAAATTTTTCTTACTCTTACGTCTGTAATTACCATAATGTAAGCCTCCCCTTCGATTGTAGTAAATAAAATCACATCTTACTATACCTTTACATTATAGTACCATATTTCAGACAAAATTAAAACAAAAACTTACCCGATTATTTTGTATTCTATCACCATTTTATAGACATCATTTCACAGTCAACTCTACAAGCGTTTTTTCTTTGTCATTTAACGAGGTACACATGCGCAATAGTGGTAAATAATTATCCACAAGCTTTTCATTTGGTTCTTCTGTCACAAATATAACGCAGGGTCCGATAATGACAGCTCCAACTTCCTCCATTAAATTCATCATCCCCTTAGCAGTCCCCCCGCCTTTCATAAAATCGTCAATAATCAATACTTTTTTGCCCTCAAGGTTGACTCTCCGGCTCAGATACATGGTATTAATTTTATTCGTCGAGCCGGAAACATAGTTCATGCTTGTTGTGGTACCCTCTGTCACTTTATTCGACCTTCTGATAACTGTCATGGGAACATTTAAAAACCGCGCGCTCTCAAGGGCTACGGGAATTCCCTTCGTTTCTGTCGTCACAACATACTCTACGCCCTGTTCAAGATATTTTCCCGCAATAATTTTCCCTAAACGCTGCGCGTAATAAGGGCTGGACAGAATATCGCTGTAATAAAGAAATCCTCCCTGAATTTTACGTTCAGGCTCCATGAGTCTTTCTGCTATTTCCAAAAGAATTGCTCTTTCCTCTTCATCTGGCACAACTGGCAGATATTTAACGCCACCCGCCGCACCGGACACTGTTTCAATTTTTCCCATTTTCATCATTTCCACCGCACTTTTTACAATTGCTACGTCTTCACAAACGCTTGTTTTAGACGCATCAAAAAGCTGGCTGAAATAATTATAGGTCAGAACCCTATTAGGGTTGTCTGTCAATATTTTTGTAATTGCACAAACACGTTCATTTTTTTTCATTTATTCACCTATAAAACCCGAACATTTTTTAGTCTATTTATAATTTTATTCATATTCAAAAAAAGTGCAAGTCTTTTTCGTCTTTCCTTAATAAAATTCCTTACTGCTGGGACTTTATCTTAATAAATAGCTGTGATATAATTCTTGTAGTCCATGAGAACTATAAGGAGCAAACAAATTGAAAGAAATATTAAAAAAGAAATTCAATCGTCCAGTTGAAAAGATATTTTTCATCGGTATTGGAGGCAGCAGCATGAGCGGACTGGCAGGGATGGCCCTGGACCAGGGCTTTAAAGTGGAAGGTTCCGATATGATTGAGTCCTCTTATACCGGAAAGCTGAAAGAGCGCGATGTCAAAATCCATATCGGACATGATTACAACAATATCCCGCAAGATACAGACATGGTTGTCTATTCTGCAGCCATTCATGAAGATAATCCCGACATGGTTCGCGCTAAGGATCTTGGCCTGCCAATAGTCGAACGTTCGGATTATCTCGGCTTGCTGTCTCTAGCCTTTGATAAAACCATTGGCGTCGCAGGGACACACGGAAAAACAACAACATCTTCCATGATCGCCGCCTTACTGCACTATGCTGATTTTGACCCAAGTGTCAGCATTGGAGGAAAGCTACCGGAAATCGGCGGTAACGCCTGCCTGGGAAACAGCGACTATTTTGTTATCGAATCCTGCGAATATGTAGATTCCTTTTTAAAAACATCCCATTATATTGGTATTATTACAAACATTGAAGAGGATCATCTTGATTATTTTACCGGTGGACTTCCACAAATTAAGGAGTCCTTCCACAAGTTTGGTGCAATTCTTCCGCCAGACGGCCTCATGATCGCATATGGCGATTCTCAGGACGTGCTGGATACTGTAGAAAATCTCCGCTGTCCGGTCACCACTTATGGTTTCGAACCCCAAAATGACTGGACTGCCCATAATATTCAATACGATGATATGGGAAACCCTTCTTTTAACGCATACCATCACAATGAATTTTATGGACACTTTGATATGAAAATTCCTGGTGAGCACAATGTTTTAAACGCCCTATCCTGTATTGCATGCAGTGAATTTTTGGGTATTGACGAGGCCACAGTCCAAAAAACGCTTGATAATTTTCACGGCGCCAAAAGACGCTTTGAGTTTCGCGGAGCGGTAAACGGTATTAATGTTTACGAAGATTACGCCCACCATCCAACCGAATTGAAGGTTGTCATCGACGCCTGTCTTAATCATGCGCATAATAACTTGTGGGTTATCTTCCAGCCTCATACCTATTCAAGAACCTACTATCTCTTTGATGAATTTGTAGATGCTTTTGCGAAAGCAGATTTTATTATTCTTAACGATATTTATTCTGACCGCGAGGGAAATGAATGGGATATCTACTCTGAAGATCTGGCGAAACGAATTAAGGAAAAATATCATATTCCCACCATTGTTATGTCAGAATTTAGTACCATTGTAAAATATCTGACAGATAATCTGGAATCCGATGATCTGGTACTTGTCGCTGGCTCTCAGACCATTAATAAAGTCGCTTATATGCTGGTTGATGCGCTAAAAGAAAAATATGAATAGATAATCCGGGAAAATGATACAAAAAATTGACAACTCATCCTTTGTATTTTTGTTTCATATAGGATACAATGATACGGTTAACAAAGGAGGTGTTGAACATGCTTGAAACTTCGCTCGTCGCCAGTTTAGTGGCGTTTGTGGCAGGGCTCGGTATCCTTACTGTTTTGTTTATCTGCCTTATTCCAATCGCTCTATACATATTCTCCAGCTTTGGGCTCTATACCATGGCTTTGAAAAAAAACATCGAGTATCCATGGCTGGCTTGGATCCCAGTTATCAAACTCTTTATATTAGGCGAAATTATTGGTGAAAAGGTGACAATCAGCTCGCTTAAAATCCCTTACGCACAGGTGATTTTACCCGTTGCGTCTATCTGCAGCGGCGCTTTAATCGCAATTCCCTTTTTGGGCTGGATTATTGGAATTGCGATCGCTGTATACAATTATGCCGCGTACTACCGATTATATAAATTATATTATTCAGATTCTGCAGTACTGTTTCTCGTACTCAGTATCATTTTCCCTTTTATGCTTTCGATTTTCCCTTTTGTTATTCGTAATAGGAAACCTTATGAGTACAGCTTTTCTTAAAAAAATGTGAATACCTCAGCGGTAATCCTCTGGGTATTCACATTATTTTTTGCATTCATCTTTAAAATACATTACAATAAACTTAAGATCTATTTAAAGGAGGTTCACCAATGGATTACTATTATGATTATTACGATTTCGGTGATTCTTTTTACAATTATGACGCCCTGGGTGCTTTCATTGGCATTATTATTGTAATCTGTCTCTGTATTTTGATATTTGCATGTGTTTTTGCCATTATCGCCTATATTTTTAAAGGTATAAGCCTCTACACACTTGCCAAAAAAAGAAATCTGCGCTATCCGTGGATTGCCTGGATTCCAATGGCCAACCAATATTTATTAGGCGCGCTGATTAACGACCAAGTATCCATCGGTTCACTTCATATTCCATATGCTGCTGTGATACTGCCGCTTTTATCTGGTGTTGTCATACTTTTAAGCAATACAATGACACAGATTCCTTTTGTTGGATGGATTTTTCTGTTTGTTGCCTGTATTCTGACCGCTATCTACGAATACTCAGCTTATTACTGGCTTTACCGCATTTATAACCCCAAAAACACAACTCTTTATCTGGTGCTGAGTATCATTTTCCCAGTCACCATTCCGTTTTTCTGGTTCTCTTTAAGAGATAAAGCCCCAGATTACACTGATATTCCCATGACAAAACCCTGCTCTCAAAATCCCCGGGCCATTTTGTCATTTTGTCTCGGCGTTCTTTCAATGCTTTCCAGCCTTGCCGGTGGCGGTTTTTGGATTGGTGTCTGCGCCATCATTTTCGGTATCCTATCTTATCAGGAATTAAAAAGGGAAAATGCCCCTGCTCAGTTTGCCATTCTTGGTATTATTTTTGGCGCACTTGGTATCATCATGATCTTTGTGCTTCCAGTAATCGGTCTGGCTGTTTTTCAAGGGCACAGTTTAATTAACAGGATTACCAACAGCCTGTATACCAATACCACCCGTTACCCATTTTTATAGCAGGACAGGAGAATTAGTATGAAAGAATATGGTTTAGTCCTTAGCGGCGGCGGAACAAAAGGTGCTTTCGAAATTGGCGTATGGCAGGCTCTTCGTGAAATGAACATTCATACTCCTTGTGTGATCGGAACCTCTGTAGGCGCTTTAAACGCTGCGGTTATCGCCCAAAATGACTTTGACAAGGCGCTTGACTTCTGGTCAAATCTGACCATTAATCAAGTCCTTAATCTCAATACGCATATGACCAATAAATATGTTGAGCAATGGTCTAAAACCAGTTTTGACTTTTTTAGATTATCTTTTTTAAATGATTTGTTTCATGGTGGGTTTGATATTACGCCCTTACGCGAAAACCTTCAAAAACTTATATCAGAAGAGGCCATTCGCAAATCCTCAATACGTCTCGGGCTTGTAACGGTTCGTTTGAATACACTCTCCCCAATCAAATTAATGATTGAGGACATTCCCGAGGGACAATTGCTTGACTATTTGCTTGCCAGCGCTGCCTTTCCGGTTTTTCAGAAACAGGAAATTGACGGCACTACTTATCTTGACGGTGGATTTTATGATAATGTCCCCATAAATTTTATGGCCGAAAATGGCTATAATGACATTATTTCTGTTGAATTTCCAGCTCTCGGCGTTAAACAGAAAATTAAAAACAAAGATATCAATCTCAAGGTCATCAATAATTCCGAATATCTTGGCATGACGCTTGAATTTGATCAAAAAACGATCCTGAACAATATTACAATGGGACATCTCGACTGTTTGAAGACTTTTAAAGTGGCAAGAGGAAAATTTTATTACTTTGATATGAGCCGCCAGCGAAAGCTCTATGACCGGCTTGACCGCTTTATCGGAACACCTCTACAGGACAAAATTTCCCGTGAAAAGGTAGCTCATCTGCTCAGCATCCCTGCCGATTCAGATAAACCTTCAATTTTGGCAGCTATTAATGCTATTATTCGAAGCACAAATTACCCTGAGGATGAACCGCTTCTGATGACATTATTAGAAATTGCTGGTAAATCACTCGGTGTAAAAAGAATGGAATACTACACAATGGATCAATTCCTGCCAGCCTTACTCAATGCTTTGAACGCTTTGACCAAAGCCAATCTATCATTGATTAAAAAAGAAAGCACCATTAAAGATGCTTTTAAAGATTGTCCCATTGATTACAAACCAACAACCATTCTTGATTTTATTACTTTCTATGTTTTATTTGTGGGTGCAAGACAGGATATGCCCCTTTTCCGTTTAAATGCTTTAATTAAAAAATTCACTCCAGAATTTGTGCTCTCAATTTTGCTGTTGATTTATATCCATCAAATGATAAAAACACCAACCTAAAAAACCTCTGCGCGATTCAGCGCAGAGGTTTTTAATTGATCAAGAATCTTATCTGGTGTTCTTTATCGGACGATACGATTCTCTCCTTGATAACATCATCCTCTTCCACATTACCAACAATTAGGGGGCTGTCAGGATGGTGGTGCTTTTGATGATACAGAAGTTTTCCCTTACTGTGGTTAGCATAACAATAAAGACAGCCGTTACCACAGGTATTATACATTCCTATATCAATACTTTCCATGCATCTGCACTCTGATCTCTGTCCTGGGTCTTTCCCCAGACTTATTGGGTATCCCTGTATCTTCTCAAAAATCGCTTTATCGACGCAGCAGGCTTTTTTAATCCCTACTGGTTTTTGACTGTCTGTACAGATTTCCAAGCTAATATGGTATTTCTGAGCAATATCTGCAAATTTACTGATCAGCTCTATTTTCTCCATAACTGTTTTGTCTGTTAGTCCGAGACCACACATATTTTGTCTTGTATCTTCATAGTAATCCAAAAAACTCACAATACAACGCTTCGTATAACCACTTAATTTATTTGACAGTTTCTCAAAATAGTAAAGATGGTATGCTGCGGTATATTTTCCAGTAAAAACAATTGGATTATAACGCCAGATCACTCTGTCATTTCCCAGTTTATCTGACAATCTTTTAAATCCTGGAATTAAAGTATCATTTTTCGAAGGAAGGTATGGCTCAATATCTTTCCCATAAGGATTTACTGTCCAATGAAAATAAAAAGGAAGCGCTCCTAATCTGTTAAGTTTTGGAATCATCGGAACAGCATTTTTAGTCCAGAAAACAATTCCGTCAATGACCTCAGGAGACAGACTGATTTTCGAAATTAGTTTGAAATTAAAAGGACTTCGAACATAAACATATTTCTCTTCCAACCTTTTAATGAACCACTCAGAAAAAAAAGAAGGAATATCTGTCCTCCGGCTGGCACTGATAATCATAAAAGCCTCCTTCGCACTTGTTTAATTCTTAATTTCGCTTAAACAAGTTAATTTCATTATAAACAGGATATAAATTATAACAAGACGCTTATGCTCTCCGAATCAATTTTCGATTATCTTACCGCATAAAACCTATAATCAGCTTAAAACAGACGATTTAAAACTTGAAAGGAGAATAAAAAAATGCAATACCGAAAATTATCGCCAAATGCTCAAGACTACGCTAAAAAATTATATTTAGAATACAGAGACCGTATTAAAGAAAATATACCTGATGAAAAAGCGGCCATTATTAATATTGCCACTGATACACACACACTTGATTATATTGATGAATTACAGGGCTTTTTCCATTTTAAGGTAAATAATGACAATGTTATCATCAATCAATTTTTTGTCGATCAGATGACCCGCTTTTGCAAATGGTAATCAAAAAATAAAAAAAACCGTCTATGACGGTCCTTAAAATCAAAATGGTGGAGACAAGGGGACTTGAACCCCTGACCTTCTGACTGCCAGTCAATATTAAATGGCCTAAAATAGCGGGTTTGAATGTATGGTACGACAAAGTACGACAAGCAAGGTACAATATCATTTTTTAAAGGCTGGATTTTTTCGGCCTTTTTTTCTTTTTTCTTCTATAATATATAATAGTAGCAACTCTTTTATTTGTATAAGACAATATAAATTTATTAGGGCTATCACGGTCTAACTGTAAAATATAAACAGCCCAAATTGTTCTTATGGTCACAATATGTTACAATATATTTTACAGGGGCATCCGGCCCTTGTGGCACTGGCGCGGTCAAATCCAGCCCCAGAAATGGGGTGAGGCTTATGGATAGTAATCAGCTAATCTTGATTTTAATCATGATTGGGTTTATTCTTGAGCTTATTAAAAATGGAAAAGACCGCTAACGCCTAACCACAAACGCATAGCGGTCTAACACCTAAAACTTAGGGGCTGGCCGTTGCCGGTGTCCCTGTTTCTTTTTATATTATATCACATTTTCACTATTTTTCCTTAAGTTCTAAAGTACCTGACCGAAGGTCAGCTTGAATACACGAGATTTATATGAGAAACCCTAAACAAACGGTTATTTCTTGCCGTTTTATCGCGAGATTTTCTTGAGAATTAATCCCCAACGGTATCCCGTGGCCACAGCTGCACATGTACAAATTGGCTGGAATAATACCGGATCACGCCTGGGATTCCAACGGCCAGGGCGGCATTTGCCACCTCATCCACTGAATGTCCGGAGCAGTACAGGTCACAAGCTTCTCCGTCCATATGCAGGCTGTCTGGAACGCCGCCATCTTTGGCGTTCTGGTAAGCGCAACGGAAACCAGAGGTAATGGTCACTGGATCGCCCAGGTAGTCCCGAAGCTTCTGGATCATGACTTTTAATTCTGGTTTGATGTCCCCGCCGCACCCGCACTCGCACTTGAACTCATCGGGTCCGAAGTTTGGCAAATCGGTCACATCTATAACAGGCTGGGCCTCTACATCCATCAGGTGAAGGAATACTTCCCGGCCTGCGATCCGGTCCACCCCCAGGCCGTTGTCACCCTGGTAGCTTTCCACGCAGTTCCCCAGGCCGCCGCCAAAGACTCCCGGACACTCGACACCGCCCGGATCATACCCCTTAAGCAGCAGTAGAATTTCCAGAGCGGTGACCATGTACTGGGTTTCACCTTCTCGGACGTTGTGGCTGCCAAAGGTGGTATTGCTGGCGCTGCCCCAGATGCCATCCACCTCCAGACCTGCGCCGTAATCCAGGTTGACGAAGTATCCATGTTGTTGAAAAAAAGACACGCTACAAAACGTGTCTTAGCTAATATCAGGTTCAATATGGATGATTGCCGCTAAAATTCATACTGTTATAATTTAATTTGGCTTTGCTATAAACATAGGATATTCCATTTCTGATAATGAATCAAAGATTTTGCATTTGAATAAAAGCCAATGACTTATCTCTTTTTCTGAAGTAACGTTAAAGTTTACGTTATTAAGTGTAATAGGATAAATATCATTAACTTTCTCGCCTAAAGAAGCATCCTCGTAAGTAATATCTGAATTCTCATTTACATAAACATTTTTAAAATTTATATCTGATATCTGACCATATTTTTCTACATGACTTTTACTTGCGTTTACATACAAATGAAAAGTCAATGAGTCTCCAGGTTTTATTGATTGTATTTCATTTTCATCGAAACTAACTACTACAATAGGCCTTGGCTTTATGGAAAACGTTACATCTGCCTTTTTTACAGTTATTTTGTATTTAGAGTCAAAGTTTGCTAATAAATCTATGCTATTATTGTTGTAATCATTAGAATCAAAACGACTTGTTACACCATATAGAGTTACTTGTACTTTTTCTTCATCAATAAAATTATAAGCTATATGAGAATAATTAAATCCTTTTGTATGTATTTTAAGAACTTCATTGGGATCCGTTTCTATAACTTTTTGAAGTTTTTTAGGATATTTTACTTCATATACTATTTCTCTACCT
Organism: Eubacterium maltosivorans; assembly: GCF_002441855.2. Taxonomy (NCBI): domain Bacteria; kingdom Bacillati; phylum Bacillota; class Clostridia; order Eubacteriales; family Eubacteriaceae; genus Eubacterium; species Eubacterium maltosivorans. Next base: position 1,925,292 of record NZ_CP029487.1, read on the forward strand.
TCCTCTATTGTTGTTACATTTGGAGACGAGATAGAAATCTCAATTTCCTTGTTACTGTTTATCAACAAAAACGCAAGTAATACAAAGCTACTACAAGCTGCAATCCATGCAATAATCCATTTTAGACGCTTGATCTTTTTTGATCTAATTTCCAATGGAAGAAATCCAATAATTGTAATTAAACAACTAATAATTGTAACTATAATACTAATCTGTTCATTTGACATACTTTACACCCCCCTATTTTATCACATAATACGTTATTATATATATAAAGTCAATACTTTATATAATTTTTTTAGTTGTTTAATTTTTTGCGCAAAGATAAAAAAAACTCCCGATCCAAAGGACCGAGAGCTCTAAAAAAGGAAAAGTTGGGGAGATTGAGTATGTTACTCAATTAAGTAAGAGGTATGCTGTTCTGGTAGATTTATACCCGGCAATAAAAATTTAAAACAAAAAACACTGGTCAAAATTAAAACCTATATCTCAATACGTTTTTTTCTTAATTCCATAAATTTGTTAAACCCAATACTAGCTATTAAAGATAAAAGGAAAATAAAAATAGCTCCAAATTTATAAATTATTTGAAATTTCACCAAAAAAAGATTAAAAAGAATTATAAAAAAATAATGTATAATATAAATATCGGTTGAGTACATCTTTCCAATTATACAGGGATATTTAAAATCAAATATGCTAGGGTGCATGATCGAAATGATAAAAAATTCTAGTCCCCATAGGATTGAACTAAAATAAAAACTAAATGATGTACCAAAGACTTTGTATTCATTTATTGTTAGCACTAAAAGAATAACTACCATGACAATAAGCAACGGCATGTATTTTTTATATTTTTCTCTGCTTTTTAAATTTGCTCTCAACATATTTCCAAGCATAAAAAACGGCAAACCCGTTAACAAAAAATTCCGGTAATATACCTCATTTATATTAATTACTTTTTTGAATTGTAGGTACTCAACAATCAGAACAATCCCCAAAATCACAGGTGTCAAAACATAAAAAATCTTATGTAAATTATGCTTAAGAATAATTTTATATATTATATATACATAAAGTATTGCGAATAAATACCAGATACTCCCAACGCCTATAATAGGAGTTGTCCAATTAAAAACAAATAAATATATATAACTTTTTACATTTAAAAAATAAGTGTTTACCCAGATCGGAAATGAACCTTCATATAATTTTACACTTATATTCACAAAGAAATAAAAGAAAAAACTAATCGCTGTCAAAAATAGCACCTTTTTAATTCGCCTATTTATAACAATAATTCCCTTGTCTTTATTTTCAAAAAAACTAAAATAGCCAGATATCATAAAGAAAAAAGGGACAGCAAATCTTGAGAATACAAAAAATAATTCTCCAAATTTGCCAGGTAAACGAAAATGAATTGTAACAACGCAAAAACATGCCAAAGCTTTAAAAAAGAATAAACTTTTATTTTCAGATTTATCCATCATACCCTCTTAGTATTTTTTAAATTATAGATTAAATCTTACTATAAAAAGAAACATAAATCAATAAAAAAGAGGCCAACCCAAAAGGCTGACCTTCCAATACTAATTAATTCTGATTGTATCCCCAGCATAAATCAAATCCGGGTTTTCAATCCCATTTAATATGGTTAGATGACTTACACTGGTGCCAAACCTTCCAGCAATACCAGAAAGCGTATCGCCGCTCTGAATCGTATAAGTCTGCCCATTGCCAGACGCCACCCCATCGATCACAATCACATCACCCGGATAAATCAAATCCGGATCAGTGATGCCGTTGATCGCCGCTAAATGCTGGTAGGTGGTTCCGTATCGGTCCGCAATACCGGATAGGGTATCTCCACTCTGAACAATATAGGTAGTCGTATTCTGGGCGTTTTCCTGCGCTTCTGGTGCCGGTGCTGGCTGTGGCTGTGGTGCTACACCCGTTCCCCCACCTGCGTAAGCGTCCCAGGCAGCGTGATCGCCGTAAAAGACGTTTAAGTCTAAGGGATCACCCCAACCAGGTAGATAGCCGCTGGAAGTGTACTGTAGCATGGCGGCATCCGCCCAATCCGAAATGGGGTACATGGGCGCGTCCGGCCAGTAGCCATCGCAGCTGTCGGTACTGTAATAGGCCACCCACAAGCCATAATCTCCCGCTACAACGGCGCTCCAATCCCACTCGTTGACCACGGATCCGGACATGTAAATCATGGGCTTAATACCCGTCCGGGCCTGTACTCTGTCCAAGAACTCTTTGGCGTATCCCGGCCCGCGAGTAACCGTATGGGTTTCCCAGTCCAAAACAAGAACCGCTTCCCCGATATAGCCAGCCACATTGTCCACAAAGAAATCTGCTTCAGCTGTCCCAGAGCTGTTCCCGTCCGCGAAGTGGTACACCCCCAGCTTTTTACCGGCCGCTTTGGCCTGCTGGTAAGCGCGGTCACAGTCGCCATTCACATAGTCAAGCCCTTCCGTGGCTTTTACAATCACAAAATCCGCAGGGATGACCGCCGTGTCAATCCCTCGCTGCCATGCGCTGATATCAATACCGTTTAACATTTTATTTTTCCTCCTTATTTTCTAATACATCTTTGGCTGTTTCCTGAATACTCATTTTTGCCAGACTGACGCCACTATCCGCCGTTTTTGGCGTGGTCGGGTCTACCAACACCCCCCAAGCCGCCAGAAGCATCAATACTGCATTAAACGCGTCCTGGATCGGGCCAAAGTCAATGGTCAAGCCAAACAGCGGCACAACGCTTTGCCCGAAAACAACCAAGGCCGACAACATGCCAGCCCAAAACGGTAAACTCTTTAATCGTATTTTCCAGTTAATGTTCATTCTCTTTTTCCTCCAGTTTTGTAATGCGCTTGTCATGATCGACAAACTTATCATCATGTTCCTCCAGCCATTCAAACATGCGTTGATGGCTTTTGCTGTTGGACTCTTTAAAGTCATCAATAAATTTCCGTAGCTCCTTCAGTGTCACGTTTAACTCTGTCGTGCTTTTCGCGTAGCTGTAGGCGATCCCGACAAAAATTGCAACAAAGCTTACCAGCGCTGCGATGATGCCGAAAACCTGCCACTCGGTCATTGGCCCTTACCTCCTTTCTGCATATTAAAAGGGCCTCCCGGCCCCACTGTTAAACTCTGTAAATTAAGGTGCCACGCGGTGTGGTAGCCCCTTCTTTTCCCCAACCATAAACCTTGCCATCGGGATCAATGCGGATCTGTATCCAACCGTAGACACCGCCAACACCAGCATTAAAAACTTGAAGGCTTGGGCGGTACTTTTCAGGGACGGTAAAGTAATGGTTATGCTCCTGAGCAGGCTTTGCGTTGATCGCACGAAGGTCAAAATTAATGACACAAACACCCAGAGGTTTAATCATAAAAGCGTCATAGACCAAGGTATCCGATGAAACGGCTTTTGTGACACTGAAAGATTCCAGTTCCAGACCTGCTACCATTGAGGCGTTGGTTTTCGGATTCTGCTCTGTCCAGTCTCCGTTTGTCTGTTTTTCATATTCGGTGTACTGTTTAACTGGCATCTTTTATTCCTCCAGCATGAATTCAAGGGCCTGGAACACTTCCAGGCTTAAGTCATGGGTGGCTGTTTCTAAAATGGCTTCTGGTACGGTATGGATGGGCACATCACTTTCAATGCTCAATAGATCAATAAGCTCTTTCTGATAAGTATCCCCACCATCTGGGTACTCTTCCTGAAGCTTGGTGAATTCCTCAAAATAGCAGTCATATTCTTTAATAAAGGCCTTTCTGTTTTTATTTAGAGCATATGAAGCCTTTGCGGGTAAACGCACGTCGATAATCTCACTGATCTGGTTGATATGGTTGATGATTTCCTGGTTGGTCATTTTGATAGTATTCATTATTCTGTAACCTCCTGACTATTGTTTTTCTCTGCGATCATTTCATCCTGGATATTATATGCGTATGTTTCAAAGTCCGCCTGGTCTTTCATGACCTGCATCCGATTGATTTTGTAGAGCTCCTGGTTTAAAATAGAGCGCCCCATATCCATTGTTTCTGGAGCATCGCTGTTAATATTGGCATAAAACTGACAGACACGGTCTTCTCCGATTTTTGAATACTCAACAAGGTTAATGGTTCTACTTCTTCCTTCTAACATTTTAGTTTTCCTCCTGGTTTAATAATTGATCCTGAAAAGCAAAGACTTCGTTCTCGAAGCTTGCCTGGTCGTTGATTGCTGTTTCTCTGTTTTCTTTATAGAGTTCTGTGTCCATAATATTCCGCCCGATCTCCATCTCTTTTGGTGTGTTTTTATGCAGAATCGCATAAAACTTGCACATAGGATCACCTCTTTCGGAAAGGGAAAAATCGGTGATTTCATAGCGGATATCTTTAATGCCTCTTGCCATTTGCTCCTCCTGTTATAAATAATATAAAATCGTTCCTCTGAATGAGGTCATTCCGCTTGGGTGCCATACGTATAAACCACCATCGGCTTGAAGCTTGATTTGGAACCATCCATAGACACCACCGACGCCAGCTGAAAAAATTAGACCCGGTGGACGATAGCCCGCTGGAACGGTCAATATTTTAGTATGTGTGCCTGCGGCAACATTGCCGGTAAGCGAGAAGCTTAACAGACAAAATTTACCCATGCTGTTATAAACAATGTTGTTCAGTTCACCGGATGGCTTTGAAAACCCGCTGGCTACGGTGAAATTCACAATTTTTGTACATCCCTCGGCATAAACCTGTGGGGACTGCGCATTGCTCACGCCAATTCTAGCGGCGGCACTGGTTCCCATCCACACGCCATAATTGCTGCCTTCCCGCCCCATCTCAAACAGATTATAACCGCCCACATAGCCTTCGACAAAAGCCTTTGTTGTGGAGGCGTCCCCAGCTGCCAGGTGCAGGAGGTCTTTCCCAAGCACATTTAACGCCCCTGGACTCCATGTCTGGCCACTGACGGCTTTAAAAGCCACGGTCCCGACGAGCGATGCTGAAGCGTTTTTAACGGTCATGGACTGCGCGCCCTGCATGGTCAGCGTCCCGGTCATTGCAACGTTTCCGGCACTGTCTACCTTGAAATTCTTGGTGTCAATCGTGCCATTCGCTAGGTTGATTTTCATCCCGGCGCTGTTGGCAACGTAGTTTTTGGATGTAATGGCCGTACCATAGAACTTGTCTACGGTAATGGCCCCTGCTGCGATTTTGTCCGCGGTGATTTGTCCTGCTGCGATTTTGGCTGCGGTCACTGCGCCAGCTGCCAGCTGTGTCGCTGTGATGGCGTTGGCTGCGATCTGGGCTGCGGTGATGGTACCTGCTGCAATCTCATTGGCCGTGACGGCTTTCGCAGCGATTTTAGCTGTCGTGATGGCATTGGCGACAATCTTATCGGCCGTGACAGCACCCACCGCCAACTTATCCGCTGTCACTGCGCCCGCCGCCAGTTTATCCGCGTTGACCGAACCCGCGGCAATAGTGCCTGCTGTAACCGCATTGGCGGCAATTTTGCCAGCGATAACCGAGTTAGCTGCCAGTTTGTCTGCATTGATCGCGCCTGTGGCAATGGTCGAAGCTGTCACCGCGTTGGCTGCGAGCTTGCCAGCAATGACCGACCCCGCCGCCAGTTTTTCGGCTGTTATGCTTTCAGCGCCGATTCTTGCCGCCGCTAAGTTGCCCGTTGTGATCTTGCCCGCGTCTAAGTTCGCGATCAGAGCGTTGGTTATGGCCGCATTCGCAATGGCGTTTGTGCCAAATGGCGCGGCTGTCCACTTACTGCCATCCCAACGGTAAATCCTGTTTCCATCATCGGTATCAAACCAGGTGTCTCCTGTTTTTCTTCCGGTGGTCGGTGGCTGTGCGGTCTGGTAGAAGACGGTATTTTTGCCATCCGCGCTGGTCTGGGCGGTGGCCGCTGCCTTTTTCGCCTGATCCGCAAACGTATAGGCGCTGTCGGCTTTGGTCTGGGCCGAAGCGGCTGCTTGAGCTGCTGCATTGGCCTTGTTCTGGGCTGTCGTAACGGCGGCTTGGGCGGCGGCGATTTCTTCCTCTGTGGCATCCACTCTGCCGGTAACCGCTGCCAGATTTTTTTCAGCGGCTTCCAGGTCTTTTGCGGCCTGGTCTGAGGCTGTCTTTGCCGCGTTGGCATTGCTCTGTGCTGTCTGTGCATCCTTCGCGGCCTGATCGGCTGCGGTTTTGGCTGCCGCCGCATTGGCTAAGGCGGTACTGGCGTTGCTGCCTGCCGTCGTGATACTGCTGTTTACGGCATCCGACAGGGCGCCCGAGCCAAAAGGACTGGCAGACCATTTTGTCCCGTCCCAAACATAGGCCTTATAGCCGTTTGCTGTATCAAACCAGGTATCGCCTTTCTTGTTGCCCGTAAGTCCGGGCTGGGTGTTCTGATAGTAAATCTTGTTCTTGCCGTCAGCGGTGGTTTGGGCCTGCTGTGCGGCACTAGCCGCCCCTGTGATCTGATCGTTGACCTGCTGCGCCAGCTTATCCCCTGTGATGGCCCCAGGGGCGATCTGCACCCCGTTGATGGTGCCGACGGTGATATTCGCCGCATTCAGGTTCACAACCTCGATCTGGGCAGCGTCCAGCCGCCCGGCGGTGATCTTATTCGCTGTTAAACCTACGATTTTCGCATCGGTAATACTACCGTCTGCAATCTGTGTCGTACCGATGACCCCTGTGCCGATCATCGCGGTGGTAATACAGCCATTCTTAATGTTGGCAAGGTCAATGTCTGCCTTGCCGATCATGGCCGTGTCAATGTCAGCGATACCGGCTTTCAGGTTTGTAATATCCGCCGTGATGGCGGTCAGGTCCCCGATATGGGCCACGTCAATGATGGCTTTTCGAATATCGGCTGTGTCAGTTTCCAGCTCGGTAATCCGGGCCGTAGCGGCATTCAGATCGCCGATGCTGGCTTTGTCTGCCACCAGCACCTGGATTTCTGCGGTTTTGGCTCGCAGGGTTTCAACGGTGGCGGTGATGGCGGTCAGGTCTTTGATGTCCGCTTTATTTGCCACAAGCGTTTGAATCTCTGCATACTCTGTAAAGATTACTTTAAATTTAGCTGAAAGCCCAGCCCGTTCTGTAGTGCCGCTACTGTTCGCAGCAGAAATACTCTGACTTATGCTGGCAGATGTATGACCAAAGGTTGGTTGAACCGTAACTGCATCTCCTTCATAAACCTCCCGTATCTCCGTAACAATCTCAAAAAGCATATAGCCGCCATTTTCAGGATCATAAAAGGTGCAAATATCCCCCAAATCCCAAAGCTCACGGTAATCGATCGGGTTGGCCTCAAACTCGTAGCTTTCAGCCGCGGACATTTCAGCAAGTTTAACACGCCCTCTATCTGCCAGAGTGGTGTTGCTCTCCGATTCTTCTGATTCCTTTTCGACGTCTCTTGCATCAATGTATGTTTCCCATCGGTCATCCCCGGTTAGATCATCATTGATCGTTTCAATTTCCCGCTCTTCACCGTCTCCCTGCCCGGCAACGTAGGCCATGTTGGCCATTCCTTTTGCGGTATAGCTATACTTTCTTTTGGTTACTCGCCTGTTTTTCTTTGAAAACACATAACTATTTGGATTATCTTCCGCATAACTTCGGTCAATTCCATCTAAAACTTCAAAAACAAGCAACTTATTTTCAGCATCTAATTTAACACTAATGCCAAGACCGGATTGAAGGGACAGCGCATTTAGTTCATCAGAAACACGTTTTAGTCGGCTCTGATACGTTAATTTTTCGCCTCGGTGCTTATTTTCTCCTAAAACAAGATGTGGAATTTTTCTCTTGTTATTTGTCGGGTTTACTGCTGAATCCCGAACAAGATCATACATAATATCCTCAACAGGTTTACTGTTCCAAATATAATAGCCGTTGTTGGCTGGGGGAGGAATTGTCCACCGTCCGAAAAGTTTGTATAAAAGCGAAAAACCTTTTATTGTGATGTCTTCAAGGCTGTTGACCCCATATCCATCTGTGTCGTCATTATGTTCTAAAATTATGCCGCTGCGATAAGGGTCGTTGTCCAGCATGATATAATTGCCTTGCTGAAACAGATCGGGTCGTTGTATTTTAGTATGAAGCTCAAATTCCCCAAAAGTCTCCCAACGACGTATAAAAATAAGCGAGGTATAATTTCTTACCTCGCCAATCATCTCCAAGTCTTTGTTAAAAAAGCGAACGCTGGTTATTTTTTGTAAACCCGGCATAAGGCACCCGCCTCCGCTTCGTCCGGAAAGCTTTCGCCTTCGTTAATCTCAAAAATCTTCCGCCATCCGGTGCCCTGCTGGGTTCGGAACCATTTTTCCACGACCTCCTGGAAGTTCTGAAACCAAGTGTTCATCTCCGTGGGATTTCTTGGCCCCATGCCACCGCAGAGGGCTTTATAGGGACGTTCATCCAACACTGTGATGGCGCCGGTCAATCCCACCTTTAGTTGTGCAAGAGATAGTTCATAGCGCACACCATCCCGCTGCAGTGTAGGTGGCTGTGGACTGCTGGCCTCTGTGCCCTGCTTGAGCACCACCAGGCAGTTCATAGCGCTGTAGTCCAGGCGGACCACAACGCGGTCAATGCGCATATAGTTCGTAGGTTTGGGCACTGTCAACGTCTTTGGGGTGGTCAATTCGTTAAAAATACCGCAGACATTTGCGTATCCCGGCGCAACCGAAACATTGCCGCTGCCCGCAGTGACCTTATAGCTCATGGTGCCGTCTTCCTCGACCCGGATGCCGGACATAAAGCTGTTCTTGTAATAAGCCGTCAAGTCATCTTGAGTGTATTCTTTTTCGTTAAAAAAGCCGCTTCTTTCTGCCATTTGTTTTCCTCCTTCTGTTAGATTCCCAGGTATCGGCGTTTATACCGGACTTCTACTGCGTTTGTCATATCACTTCTCCCGCTACTGTATTTTAAAACATTATCACCTAGTGCCAGGGTCATATCCAGCGCACTTCTAAGATTAATGTAATTGTATGCATTGGTCCTAACACCGTTTCTTTCTATTTCGATATATTCTTTTCCATATTCTGTACTAATATACAACGTTTCATTATCTTGTAAAGCTTTATTAACAGCTACAAATTCTCCTGTTGTGATATTTTCAATTTTTGGTTTATCTGCTGGTCCTTTGAACAAAATCGTTACCGGCACCGCTTCGTGTCCATCGTTATAAACTTTGGCAGTCGGTGCACCTCGATGTGCTAGAGAGAAAGGTACCGAAAAAGGGAATCTTAAGCCCCCTTCCCAACTTGTCAGTTCAATACGGGAATCTGCAATATCTGTAAGGTATGGATCGTCACAATATAGATAAATCGAAAAGGGTTGAAATATCCAGCTGTTTTGATATGTGAATTTTACCTTTTCAACAATTCCTTCAATTTTCCGTTCAAAATTCGCTTGCTTACAGAATAGTGTCCCTTTTTCTTTTTGACGGAGCGCGCGGAGCAACCCTTCTTTTCTTTCTTCCAGCTCAAAAGCATTATCTGCTTGTATTCTTCCTGTAATAATTGGCGTGCGCGGCACAAGATTTACAGCTTGAATGCTCACCCCATCTTGACCGTAGCCCTTGCTGGTGTTTTTTTCAATATCAGCCATATCGAAGCCCTCATACTCTGTAAGAATATAAGGGCTGTTTGAACCAATTTTAATGGTATCGCCTCGGATATTTTCATATATAAACTCCATAACATTCTCCTACTTTGCAAACTCGCGCATAAGATTTTCAAATTGTCGGGCTTGTTCTGCTGGCGATTTGACAGGTTCATTATAATTAATCGTCACTCCTAAAAACGGGAGCATGGCAGTTATTTTTTCAAGGGCTTTTAATATACCATCATTGCTTTCTGCAACTGCCATCCTGACATAATCCTGCAACACAGAGATCGGGGCTACTGCTTCCGGCCCGGCTTCCCCGCCGCCAAGCAGTTTATTACCGTTGGCGCCAAAGATGGTCGGCTTGGTTAAGATCCCGCCCTTGGCGTACCAGTCCACCGAAAAATGCGGAATAGATGGCGGGTTCAGGCTGAAATTCCCGTTAACTGAAAAATGCGGTAATTTAATTTTTGGAAAAGGTAATTCACCGCTTAAAATATCTTTTATATTTCCGAAAAATTCTCTCACCCGATCCACAACGTTCTGCACCGGGCTGATCACCGCGTCCTTGATGGCGTTGAACTTATCGCGCACCACATTGTACGCGTTGACCAGCTTTTCCTGAATCCCGCCGGGCAGCATGTTCCAAATATTCATGAGGTTGTTTTTCATGCCTTCGGTATCGCCTTTCATAAAGGAGGTCAGCGCGCCCCAGAGGCTGCTGTTCACTTCCTTGGCTGCACTCGTGGCGGTTTGAACCCCCTGGCACATTTCCGACCATTTACTTTGAACACTTTCTTTGACACCACTTGCCCAGTTGCTCAGGCTTTCGCCCCAGCCTTGTATGGTGCCTTGGGCGTTGCTGATCCAGCTGCTGGCCGTGTCGCTGATTCCCTTCCAGGTCTCTCCCCACCAACTGCTGAGCTGTCCAATTTTTTCGCTGAACCAGTCACAGATAGAACCCCAGTTTTGGATAATGAGGATCACCGCTGTAATGGCCGCGACAATGGCTAACACCACCCCGATAATCGGCAGCAGCGATGTCGAAAGGGCGCCAAAACCAATGGATGCGCCGCCAGCTGCTGCACCTGCAACGCCAAGTCCTCCGCCCAAAGTTGTCAAAACAATGCCAAAGGATGCGACTAAAGGCATCAAAAGTGTAAACAAAGCCAAAGCTCCGCCCAGAACAACAATAAAGGTCTGTATGGGCCCGGGCAGATTTGCAAACCATTCAGCCACCTTTGAGAGCATCTCCAACAACGGTTGAAAAACAATCATCAGTTTTTCACCGATCTCGCCCAGGGCTGTCTTTAGGGTATTTAAGCTTCCCTGCCATTTTTCACCGGGTGAGCGCGCATCCATTTCATCCGCTTTTCCGTTCACATCGGTAAAGGCGTCGCCAATATCAAAAAGCGCCACGGACGCGTCAATCCCTAAATCTTCAAATTGGGAGGACAAAGCGGATAAAGCGGCCTGCTGTTCGGTCGGGGTCATCTGCTGGAGATCGGCGCCAATGCTGGCCGCCACATCGGCAACCGTGGCCTGGCCGTTTTTCCATTCCTGGAAGGTGTCTTGAGTGGCCTGCGAAAAATTCCCCATGTTGGCTTCAAAGGTCCCGTCACCTAAACGGATCTGTAATTCTTTTACAGCGTCGGCAACCTTATCCGTGTTCATGGCGCCGCCATCCATGCCGTTTTTTAGAATCTGAAGCATCTGCTCAGCGCTGAATCCTGCTTCCTCAAAAAGCGGCGAATACTCGTTCAGGGTATCCATAAAGTCATCGCTGGCATTCAGATTGTTCTGATAGCCAGCGGTCACTAAATTCATGGCCTCCTCGGCGGTCAGGCCAAAAGCATTCATAAGCTGCTTCGTGCCTCGGACATTCTCCTGCATGTCGGTGCCGGTCCGAGTTGACAGTGTTAGAAGTTGGTTGGTCAGGTTCGTCAAGTCGGTGTCGTTGAGGTCTTTAAAATTCTGTCTGGTCAAAACAACGGCTTGGGTAGCCTCTTCCACGGAGTCGGTAATGCCTTCCTTAAACACGCTTTTTACCACGCCATTTAACGCCTCGGCTTCATCCGCCGTCAAGCCCAGATTTGCCTGTAGACTTTGCTGGCTGTTCCCAAATTCCATGGCGGTTTCCATGGCGTTTTTACCGATATCAATAATCTTGTCTCCGACGCCGGAGAGCTGATCGGCGGCATCCATCAGAGCCTGTCCTTTCAATGTCTCGCCCATATCCTCCAGCTGTTCGCTGGTGTCATTGGCGCTTTCTGAAAGTTTGCTCAGATCCTGACGGACATTATCAATGCTGTTGCCATCATCCACCTGGTCCAGTGCTGTTTTCATTTTGCCCAGATCCGCATCGGATCCCAGGGCGGCCTTGCCGATTTTGTTGATGGCGGCGTCCAGCTGGTCCGCGCTGGCGGTTCCGTTTCGGATGGCGTTCACGGTTCGGGTGCCCAGCACATCCGCAAAGTCCTCCACACTGGAATCCGTTGCCTTAAACAAGGTTTCCAGGCGTTTGGTGTTGGTAGCCAGACGCTCCTGTTCGGAGACCATTGCGGTAACCTGGTTAATATAGCCGTTTAGCGCGCTTTCGGTCGCTTCGATTTCCCGCTTGAACCCACGGTACTGTTCCGCGCCGATTTCACCGCTTTTAAACTGGGCTTCAACCTGGCTTTCAGCGCTTTTAAGCTGGCTGAGCTTTTCCGTGGTAATGGCAATCTGATCACTCAACAGCTTTTGTTTTTGGGCGATCAATTCTGTATTCCCTGGATCAAATTTCAGCAGCCGTTCAACGTCTTTCAGCTCACTGCCGACTTTGGCAGCACGGTCGTTGACACTCTTCAATGCTTTATCAAGGCCTTTGGTCTCGCCGTTAAATTCAATACTAATCCCTTTTATCCGGCTTCCTGCCATAGCTGTCCCTCCCTTCTAAAACCGGTCAAAATCGGCCTGTGTCGCTTTGCGCACTTTTTTCTTTTTCTCTTTTTCCGGCTTGTTGTTTTCAATGAATTCATAAACATAGTCCATGCACATGCCGATGGTCATACCTTCCATGTCCTCAGCATCAATGCCGACCTGCTTGCACAGGTATAAAAAAGACTCAGTGGTTAATGGTTCTTCACCAGCGCTGGCATCGTCGATTTTTTTTTAGATTCAATGCTGTGGCCGATGAGCTCCACCGCATCGGTGAGGATGTCCATGAGCGGGAAAGTGTCAAAGCCCTCCAGCCAGGTTTCCGGATCCGGCAAGCTTTTATCTGCGGTTTTGGCTAAGGTCCAGACAATGTTATAAAGCGGCTCAAAGTCCAGTCGGTCCAAAGCTTCCCAGGACATGGCCTCAAGATCAAGCACGTCTGCCGCTTTTGTCTCTTCTGTGGTGGCTTCTTTGCCGCCTTCCGCTTCTTTTGTTTCCGCCTTGGCGTCTTCAGTAACCACTTCCGCCGCCGGGTTCACAACATCCTCGTTGAAATCCGGCGTTCCCGGCATGTTTGCGCCAATAGATTTCACCAGTTTGAACAGTTCGGCAAAGTAGTCTTTCCCGAACTGCTTTTTGTATTTCATGGGCGTGGCCGCATTGGATTCCAGCAGCACCTGTTTCCCGTCAATCTCTACAATTTTCTGCATGGCCTACTCCTTAGGATCCTGACGGCGGCGTAACCGCCTTTTCATAAACTTTTTCGTACCATGCATCATAAATAGCGGCCGGTGTTCCCTGGGTCGTTTTGGTCTTCACATTCCGGTCAGACGGTCTTGCACTGGCCACAAAGCTCAGTTCGCTGGTGCCGGGTTCAACGGAATCGGTGCTGGTGCTGGAAGAAACCGTTGGCCGGCTGGCTTTGCAGTTGTAGAGCACGTGGCGGGTAGCCTTGATATCATTGTCAAATTCAAACAGCAGCGCAAAGCCTTTCGGTTTGGCGCCCTGGACTTCGGTAACCACCTGGTCGGTTTCGTCGATCACCTCACCCAGACACTCGGTCGCAAAAGCGGTGGGAATATTGGCTAGTGTAAAGGTGCCATCATACCCCTGGTTATTCGGCGCGCTGAAATACAGCATGTCATCTGCGTAAAATTCAATCATATCGCCTCGGGGCTCCAAGGTCAGCTCAACGGATCCAGGAAGCCGGATCGGGGTACCATAGGTGAAGGCGCCGTCCTCGGCTTCGGTGATGGTGGCAAAATAGGCGTTTTTAAGCCCGTAGTTGACTTTCTGTTCTTTGGGTGTGTTTGGCATAATTATTCACTCCTTTTCAAAATTTCAAATTCATAGCCTCGCAGGTACATCTGCTCGGACTCCAGATAGCTTTCATAGGTGGTGTAGGCGATGTCGTTGTGGTCCATGACCGTTTCCAGTTTTTCCTCAATGGCCGGATCTTTCCGGTCCGTGTAGAGTTCAACGGTTACGCCGGTCACTTGCTGGTAAACGCGGTTGTCCGCATAGAAAGGATCGCTGCTGTCCTCGTAGTAAATCAGATAAGGCAGCGGCGGCACCTCGCCCACTTCCCAATGATGGTACGCCACGGGCATGCCCGTCGTTTTTAAAAGAACTTCTAATGCTTGTAATGTCATTTTTGAAACCTCTTAATAATGCCGTCTTCAAAAGTTCGGACGTATTTTTCTTCAATGGGCGCGATATGCACCTTTGGCGGCACGCGGCCTCCGTCTCGTCTGGCGTGGCCTTTCTCAAGCAGGTGGGTAAGTTGATAGTTCGTCCGGTTGTGCACGTACCATCCAGCTCCCTCCTTTGTTTTGGTCCATCCCTTGTTGTAATCACCGGTTTTCTTAGGGCTGGATGCTTTGAGTTCCTTAACCGCTTGGGTGGCGTTATCTTCTTTCAGGTCCTCTAAGTCCTCTTCAATTTCAGAGGTATAGTCCTTTAAGGCCTTAACAAGCGCCGATGCAAAGTCTTCAGCGCGTACTTTTGTCATAGTAATTCCTCTCTTTCGTCCACCTTTGGCGGGATCTGCCGCTCGATGGTGGCGTCATAACTTAAGGGGGCCGTATCCTTGCGCTGCAGCAGCACAATCCGGTACTGGACCCCGTCCATGATCAGGATGTCATCCTGGGAGAGCTCGGGGTGGCGGGGCAGCCGCAGCACACTGTCAACGTTGATATCGGCGGCTTTCGCGCCAAAGAAGCGGTTAAACCCCACGGTTTTTTCGCCGTACCGGAGCCGGTCAACCTTTGTTCGGGTGATCCGGTTTTTTACCACAGCGCAAACCGTCAGTACGCCGTCGTTAAACAGCGCTTCATTCTGCGGGCGTTTGCTGATCGGCATAGCGTTCCACCTTCCGGTCAATCTGCAAGGCCAATAGCTCTGGCAGATAGTTTTTAACATATTCGTCCAGGGCGCCCGCCCGGACATATCTTACATAATCAAAAAGCAGCTCACGGGGCTTTGCCTCTTCGGTAAAGTCCTGCTCGCTGCCGGCGATTCGATTGATATAGGCCATGCCCCGGGCGATGATCCCGGAAAGCTTTTTTTCGCTTTCCGGATCCTCCCAGGTCATGTCCACATAATTTTTTACATCGTCCAAAAGACCTTCGGGTAATGCCATCACATCACCTCATTAGGCCGATGCCGTCACAGCCTCGGTAGGTGCGCTCACGACAGTCCCGCTGTATTTTCCAGCGCCTATGACCTCAACCTTAATAAACTTTCCAACCTTGTCGGCAGCCAGCTTATGGGTCTTTCCAATGGCTCCGGCAATATCGCTGTATTCACCATCTGCTGTATCGGAAACCTTCCATTGATAGGATACGGTTGCCCCTTCTGGCTGTACGTTTGCCGTTAGTGTCTGCCCCGCTTGGGCGGTTCCGCTAATGGCCGCGGATGCCAGCGGGGTTTTTACTCCCCCGCCGTTGTGGTAACTTTATAGGTGACTGGTTTTAATCCGGAAATATCCGCGTAAATGAAAGCCGCATTGTCAAGGGGCTCGCCGTGGCCATACAGCTTGGTTAAGTAGGTGCGTTCATCTTCCAGGAATTTATATTCATCAGAATATTCAATCTTCCCGGACTGCGCGGTGCCGATGCCGATGAAATAGCGGTTCGCGAGGCCAAAGACCGCCTTGCCCTGGGCCATCTGGGCAGACTGGACGATTCTTGTCGGGAATGGCAGCACGTTGTTGGCGTAGGTGCCGTCTGGCTTTAAGAGCGTGGTGGCGGGCAGCACCAGCTTCAGATAGTCCACTGGATTCACGACCAGCAGCACCTCGCTGATGGTGCGGTAATTGCCGTTCGGCGTGACGGCCATCTGAGCCACCAGCGCGCCGTAATCTTCCGGTGCGAAGCTGGTGACTGGTACGGCCGCCTTTTCCGGGTACACACCACCGGTCACGGTCACCCCGTCACCGACCTGGCGGATCATGCCGATGGGCTTATCCTTGCCATCGCCGTTAATGATGGCGTCCTCCAGCCCGTAGGCGATGGCTTCGCCCAGCAGGATCCGGACGTAACGGTCTAACCAGACCGGCCCCAAATCCAGCATGGCCTTTGCCACGGGGATCCAGGCAGAGAGTTTATTCTGGGCCAGATTGATCTTCTTGAAGCCGCTGGCCAGCTCTTTGGTAATCTCGGCGGTCAGCGTGCTCCAGGAGGCCAGCTGCTTAGTGTTGGTATTGACATAGTATTCAACCAGGCCGCTGGTGTTCATGAAGGTCACTGCGCCCAGCAGCTCATGGGTCTGCTGTAGATCTTCAAAGATCGCATCGATGGTGGTCTTGGGCATCACCACATCCAGGTCGGCCAGAGCCTGCTGCGGACTGGTAGAACGCATGGCTTCAATGGTTTTTTCGTAGAAGCTGCGTTCCTCACTGGTCAGCTGGCGGACGCCCCTGGAATTCAGGATGGCCACATCCTGCGCCTGCACCAGGCCCCGCGCTTCCTGTAAAACAGATTCCTGGATATTGTTCGCGTAATCGGTCCAGGCCTGCACAAAAGCGTCCTCATTATCTTCCTTCACGGCAGTGTGCAGACGCTGTAAAATTTCGGTGTTTGCTGCGTTGAGCATGTCTTTAGATTTCATTTATTCCTCCTTGTCGCCAAAGATGGCGGTGATAAAATTGAATACTTTATTTTCAGTTTCTTCTTTCTTTGGTGGATCCTCTGGTGGTTCTTCCGTCGGTTCCTCCATTCGGATCGCGGGCGGCTCCGGTTCGGGATCTGTTTTGCCCGTAAGACTTCCGGCAGGCTCCATTTTCCGCATGGCGTTGTATACCGCCTGCTTTGCCTGCTGGCTGGGTTTCCCGCTGCTGTCATCGCCCACAATGGCGGTGGCAAAGCCTTTTTCAAGGCACTCCGCAGGATCCAGCCACTTTTCGCTGTCCATCATGGCAGACAGCTCAGCCGCGTCAATGTTCACGCGCTCAAGGTAAGCATTTTTTGACGCCTGGGTGATCGTATCCAGGTCATCGGCTTCCTTGCGCAGCTCCTGGGCATTTCCCTGAGTGTAGGTCCAGGCATTGTGGATCATGAGCAGTGAAGCGTTACTCATGATGCGCTCGTCGCCGGCCATAAAGATCACACTGGCCACGGAACAGGCAAAGCCTTCGCAGTGGGTGACCACCTTTGCCTTGTGCCGCTTCAGGGCATTGTAGATGGCAAGCCCTTCAGCCACTTCCCCGCCGTAGCTGTTGATGTAAACATCAATCTGCCCGGCGTCCTGTAAGGCGTCCAGCTCCTGTACCAGGTTGTAGCTGGAAACATCACTTTCCAGCCATGGCCAGGATGTGATGTCGCCAAAGATGTTAATAGTCGCATGGTCGCCCTCGGTTTCAAGGGCATAATACTTTTTCATAAAGTTCCTCCTTCCTGTAAGGATTCCAATAAATCCGCCACGGTGGCGTAATTTTTGGTCATAAAATGTTGGTTCGCCCAGGCCTCATCAATGATGGTTTCCCCGGTCAGCTTCCGGATATCATTGATACAGAACGCGCCTGAGGCGATGAGTTTGTCAATGGCCGTGGATACGGATAATAAATCCACATGCTTAATGGCCTTGGTGTCAATCTGGACGTAGTTGCCATTTTTAAATCCCGCGTACCCGTAGCGTTTACGATTGATCTCTTCCTGCAGGGTCCGGCACAGCGGATCAATACAGAAGGTCAGGAAATGGTCGGTAGCCTCACTGGTGCCTTGGACCGTGCCGTTGAGCAGCGCTGGTGGAATCCCAAAGGCTTTGGCGGTGAAATCAGATACATCGTCGATCATGGCCCGAATATCTCTTGTCCCTTCATTGGAATAGGTTTTGCTGCCAATATCGGTATAGCGGTAGCCCTCAAAAAGGGGCAATACGGCGTTTTCTGAGTTGAAAAAATTTTTAAAATGCTCGTTCATGAGCTTATTAAAGTTTTCCTCGTATTTCTCAGATCCCTGGGCCATGGCCGAAACATCCAAAATGCCGCGGCTGCCGCGGGACTTCTGGTAAGAACGCACGCTATAGTCAATCAGCTTCTGATACGCCATGTACAGCCCGTTGGTGACGCGGCGCATATCCTTCTCGGAGAGCTTAAAATACAGTACCTCGGAGCCTGTAAAAGTTTTTTTAAAGGTGAAGTCTTCCACCGCCACACCGGTAAAGGTGTCATCGTAAAGGGCATAGGCCTTGCGGGTAAAGCTGTCCGCCACCAGCAGCTGTCCGTTTTGCTCCAGCACCAGCGCTTCGTTGTCCTGGTAAAGTTTGGAGATCCACTTGTGAATAAAGGCGCTGGCGTTCTGGTTCCGGTTCGGCTCCATGTTCCAGGTATAGTATTCCCCTTCCCGGACTTCTTTTTTGCCCATGAAGGTTTTAAACTCACACTTTGAAACAGCGTTAGCCACCGTGTTGACGCAGGACCAGAAAGCGATCTCCCGGACATACAGATCACTGGCCAGATCAAAAAATTCCTCGCCGGTAATTTCTGCTGAGGTTACACGCTGTTCTTCGCCGCCCAATTTTTCCAGCAGCCATTTTTTAAAGTTCAGTCCCATTCGTTCCTCCTTTCATTGTCGTTAATAGGTGTAAACCTGTATTTCCGGGGTCGCCAATTTCCCGCCGTTCCCCAGAAGCGGCTCCAGGACCATGGAATGGACCAGGGCCATAAAGGGGTCGGTCTTTCTGCTTTTCTGTTCAATCTTGCCAAAAACATAATTCCCGGCGTCATCCCCGGCGGCTTTCTTGGCGCGGGCAGATGCCGGCACCAGCTTGGTGTTGCTGGCTCCCCATCGCAAAACCGTGTTATCCCCCCAGGTAAAGAACTGGTTGGCGAAACAGCTGTCAATGACCGGATAAATTTTCATGATGTCACTGGGGCGGACCAGCTTGACGTTTTTGTGATCGGCCGCATCAAACCCGACCTGTTTGAGGGCGTTCATCAAAAGGGCATGTCGGTAATCGTCCAGGGCAAGGCCCAGCACGTTGTATTTCCGTGCCAGATCGGCCACACACGCTGCGATCCGGTCCGGGTGTATTTCCACATCGTCCACCACGGTGAGCAGCTTCCGACGCTCCCAATCCCGCCAGTCGGGTTTGATTCTCGGGATATCTTTGGAGTTCAGGCACAGCCAGCTGTGATTAATGTCAAAGCGGTCATCCCCTTTCCGGAAGTGGGCGTTGACGGAAGCAAAATCCGTGACCTTGGTATAGTCAATTCCCAGCACACAGGACCATCCGGTCAAGTCGGGCAGCGGCCGGTTGGTGGCTCCGATGTTCTCAGGGGATGTCACTGAAATCGTATTTTTACTCTCAGGGATGTTCATACGTTTGGTCATAAAAGCGGGTAAGCGCTGCGGGGCTTTTTTCCACTCGGCGTATTCTTTTTTGATTTCTTCCATCAAGTTTGGCAGATAGGGCAGGGACGGGTTGGCCATTTCCCAATTTTGGGGGTCGTGCACATCCTTCTTTTGGTTTAATTTGCAGATGAACGGCAGCAGACCGTTGTCGGCTTCGCCGCCTCTTAAGATATCCTCTGCCGTGTTGATCAGATCGTCTAGGGGGCCGTCCCGCACATCGCCGTTGGTGGTGAAATACGACCGCCGGGGGTGCTTCTTTTTTCCCAGACCCGTTGTAAAAACGTTGATGTTGTCATAATTTTCATACTGGTGGATCTCATTGAAAATCACAATGCCGGAGCGCAGCCCGTCTTTTCCTTTGGGGCTGTTGGTGCGGCCTTTCATGGTCGACTTTGTTTTAAGGCATTCGATTTTGACCTTATTCCAATAAAAAAAACGCTTCAGCTTTCGCGTGTTCTCCGGGTCTTCCATGACCTCAAGGGCGTCCTCTAATGGGCGCATGGCCTGTTCTTCGTTGTTGGCGCAGATATCGACGTCATAGCCTCTGATGTTGTTATAGGGGCTCATCAGGCACAGGGATTCCAGCGCGATGGTGCCGTCTTTTCCAGCCCCGCGGCCAATGAGACATAAGCCATCTGGCCACCTTGGCATGCCAGTATCTTTCCAATACGTGCAGTCATGCAGGCCGATATAAAAAGCCTGCCACTCAAAGACCCGTTCAAATGGGAAATATCGGGCAAGCTTTAAATAGTGTTCAAGTTGTTCATCGTCGGTGTAAATCGGTTCGGTCTCAAAACAGCGGCGAACGTGACTGGCTAAAAGGTGTTGTTCTTCGCAGGCGCGGATTTTCCCCTGTTCAACCATTTCGATATAGCGGAGAATGTGCGGGTTGATCTTACAGCTCATCCAGATCACCCGGATCTGCTTGTGATGGTTTGATGCCTAACTCTGAGAGCAGCTTGAGCATCTGAGCGTTGACTTTGATACGCAGGTCCACGGATTCATTTTTCTTCATGTTGGTGATGCCGTTGTTGGAGGTATACTCAACCTTAACCCCATGCTCACGGATGTCCTTGACCAGTTCGGTCTTCGTATCCCACAGGTCCATATAGTCATCCACCAGGTCGGTATAGTACTCCCCGACGGTTCCATTCCGCTCAAGCTGATCCAGAAGATCCGTTTTGATCCGTTCGCGAAGTTCTTCTCTTAGCGTTAAATCTGTTTTGCTTCTTGCCATTCTTTTCACCCTCCTTCCTCATGTGCGCGAGAAAAATCTTTTTTGTCTCCCCCACCCACCGGTCTCCCAAAGTGATTTTAAAACGCGTTTTATTTTGATGGGGGGTCTTCTGTCCACTCGGCTGTGAACAAATTTTTTTCTTTTTTCTTTCGATAATTATGCTCTTTTTCGTGGCAATCATGACACAGGCTCACAAGGTTACGCCGCCGCTTTCCTGCGCGGTCTTCATACCAAAGTGACAAGGCCAGCTCTGGATGCTGCTTGACGTGGTTCACATGATGCACGGTGGTTGCCTTGGTATATTTGCCTTTGGCTTTGCAGTGCTGGCACTCGAACTTGTCCAGCTTAAGCGCGTCCAGCCGCGCCTTCTCCCACGGTGTCCAGGTGTAAAAGGCGTGCATATCCTTGTTGGCGATGCAGTCTCTTACAAAGTCAATCTGCTGTTTGGTCATCTGTCAAACCGCTGCTCATGAACTAACCGCGCCTGGTATCTATCCGTCATCAACTGCTTCAGTGTGTCCTCCTGTTCCTTTGATGTGCCAAGCATAAGAACGCTGAGCGTGAAGGTATTCACGATGATATCATCATCCTGACGATACTCCATCTCATCATAGATTTCAAAATCAATAGCATCTTCGCCATAATCCAAGCTCTGGATCATTCGCTCAATATCACGCCGGTACTGATCTGCGAATCCTCCGGTCACTTTGAAATAATATTTCAGTTCAGTCCGATTTAGTGCCTGGTTCATTGACTCCCTCTCTTTCAATGTATAAATCCAAGGTTTCCTCACCGCAGAAGTTTACCGCATGCCTGATATCGGTTGTATGTTTACAATTTTCTGCGTTGATACCGCATTGCTTGCAGGCCTTGCGATCACATAAATAAAGAATCTCCATCATCTTTCCTCCAATAAAAAAGCCCCCAGTATTTAACTGATGGCCATACTTTGTAGCAAAAGACCCCGGCGCCAGAGCTTACCGAGGTCATAGTCCAAGAATTAAAAATGATTTCTGACATACGCCAGACAATCCTCCCGGCTGGAAGTTGACGTCTGGGTAATTCGCCTTGTGCTGACTTCAAAGTCCTGGAATCCAAACACCTTAAGGACTTCGATCACATCACGCTCGATCATATTGAAAAAGATAAAATCCACCTGCATTTCCTTAACCATTTGCAGCATCTGCAAGGTTGCGCTTAAGCCAAAGAAATAACGGTTATCATAGGCTTTCTGTGTGCTGTTCATATAGGGTGGATCCAATATGATCATCGTGGTGTCATCGAAGTCTTTAAAATACTGCTTTAAAAATGCTTTGTAGTCCATGGATACGCGTTCCATCTGCTGTACCGTTTGTAAGTATTCCCGCTGCTTATCCGTGGTAATATCATTGTGAAAATAGGTGAAGTATAAAGGCTTCAGGCTCCCGGTCTGTTTTCCGGAAAAAACGAAATTATTCGCCAATAGCCGCCAATACTTTTCGTCGATGGTGGCGATCATAGATTGTAAGTATGCCCGCTGCGTAGCATTAAGACGCTTATTACTCTTTATAAAGCCTGCTTCAAGGCACTTCTGAATCAAGGTGTCCTTAATGTCCAGATAGGCCGGATATAAGTCAAACAGCCGGTCATAATCGTTTATGACCGCACGCTCGACAAGGCCCTCTCTGAATAGGTTGACGCTGAGGACGGCACTGCCGCCAAAGGCTTCATAGACTTTCTTATAACCGTTATCCTGTATGATCTGTTTGACTTCTTTATACCGGTTTCGCTTGCTGCCTGAAAATGGAATACTGATCATTTGCTCTCCTCCTTGCAATAAAAAAAGCACCAGAAATCTGGTGCTAAAAAGATAAAAACTTTCTGCATATTCGCTTGACTAGCACAATAGATTGTGCTATAATATAAGTATCTTAAGAGAAAGGAGTGAGACACATTAATCAAAGGGACTGGATTGATATTATCTTGAGTATCTGGACGAACATCATCGCCACGATTGCCCTGATAATATCCATCAAAAAAACCGCTAAACGCAAGCAGAACCGTCCAAGGAAACGCAAACGAAAGCGGTAAAGACAAGGGGAAAAGGGCGAAAGCCCTTAGTACCCTACCTTTCCTTTAGTATAATGTAAAACCATGAAAAAATCAACTTTAATCAGTCTTGTTTTGACAGCTGGGTTTTTAACCACCGGCAATCTTTTTAGCGGATTTGCTAAAACAGCATTTACCTTTGCAGCCTTCATTTCGGCGGTATCTGCTCTGATTTCAGCCGTACAAAAAGACAAAAAGGAGTAAAGACCATGAACCTGAAAGCCATACGGTTAAGTCAAGGTCTTTCCGTCCCCAAACTCGTTGAGCGTTCCGGTGTTTCCCGCCGGACCATCCAGGAAATCGAAAAGCGTGGCGATTGTCTCGTATCCAATGCCATTAAACTGGCCGACGCCCTGGAAGTGACACTCGATGAGCTTTGCAGGACAAAAGACGAAAAAGCCGGGGAATAATCCTCGGCTTTTTTGCATACTTCCTATTTGTCTACCCTAATGATACTACAGATCATTGTCGCATGTCAATTGCATGTTTGTCGCATCATTTTTTGTTGATGCCATCAATCCCGAAAAAAAGAGCTGACAAAATCTCCGCACCGGAGTTGATTGCCCGGTAAATGGTTGAGCGATCCACGTTAAACCGGTCTGCTATCTCCTCGACGGTCAGCCGTTCATCGGTTATATAGGAATGCCAGACAATCCAGTAATTTCTTATGTCCTCTTCCTTTCCACTTTTTTCACACACGACCCGATAAACATTCATCATGCGCTCGATATGCTGCATCATTAAGTGTGTCCGTGCGACACTTTTCTGAATGCTTTCCACAAAGACCTTGTCGCTGTAATGGTGTTCTTCCATCATATTCATAAGATCAACGATGCTTTCATCCTCTACCTGTTCATCGGTATATACAGCGCCCTCGCAGTGCTCCTTCAGCAAACGGTAATTTTTTAACAGCAGTTTGGTATTTCTTAACCGTCTGTCTTTTCGGCCTCTTCTGGCCTTTTGCTGCTCTTTTTCCACGGTTGCCAGGGCCACTCTTGCGCCTTCTGCTGCTGCCAGCTTTACCAGCTCCTTAACGTCAATATCCTTAGCCATTTCAGCCTCCTTTTCTTCAACTTATCCTTTTACCGTCTCATAAATGCCTTTTTTATGATTATGAATCACCGGCACCGGCATCCCACATTCAATGCAGGGTATATCAAACATTTCTTCGGTCATGTTGGTCCAATAGGTAAAACGTCGGCCGCATTCACAGTTAAGGTATAGACGCTTTAAAGACTCCTCGAAGTATGTTACAATGCCGCACTCCTTGCAGATAAACGAACGTGATTCCTTTTTCGCGTTAAATCCTCTAATTTCCCCACATTTCGGGCAACGGATATACATAAAGCCTTTATAACCTTTTTCAAAGCATTCCTGTTCCCAGGTGTTTTTCGTTTCATTGACCGCCTCTTGGCGCTGTATTGCCTCGTGGATCGGCGCGCTTATCTGCTGATCGATCACAATATCTGGCAACTTCTGCTCAACCGCCGTTTCTTCTTCAATTCCCAAAAGCTTCAGGGCAAAGGCATTAAAAAGCTGCTCGGCCTTTTGGCTTTCCAGGTCAACAGTCAGATTTTTCTTTTCCATAATCAATTTAATCTTCATGAGACTTCTCTCCTTGTATCACGCCGTCCTTATAGACCGTCAAATCCCGGTAATCCACCTGCCCATCGATCCGGTTTTCTGTGATCGCTGGCCGCTCCTCACCATTTTCCAATAGCTCCACCTGGATTGCTCCGCCCTGGATCTGAGCCAGGTCCGATTTTATGGAATAGCTAATGGTGACAAAGTCCCGGTCACTTGAGGGTTCGTAAACCAGCTCAATCTTTATTTTCCGCTTGTCTGCTGCGTTTGTGCGCCGATCTTTGATGTTTTTCCTTACTTTTTCATCCTCGATATCAAAGATATGCTGCAGGCCCTTTTCGGCCTTTTCTAATCCGATTTCGCTTAAATACATGTCTTGGCTCCTTCCCGCTAATACCTTTCATTTTTTGCCTTTCTTCGTCTTTTGACATACCAAACAATGACCACCACGATCGCAATTACGATGAGGAGTGTGATGATATCGGCTAAAATCGACCATATCCCCGTAAAGGCTGGCGCGGTATAGGTCTGGCCGTCCACGACGTAAGTCCGCCCATCGGGTGTTAAAGCCCGGTAGAGCCAATAGTTACTCCAGAAATGATCCCAGTTATTCCCGCTGGATTGATAATAATAGTGGTTACTGGTCGAACCTTCTTCTTTATTTGGGTTTGAAGCTGCCGGTCGATTATCTGGGTTGGTCTGGTTTTTATTTTGGGTCGTCTGGCTACTAGTGGAGGGTTTCGCTGTGCTTTTACTCGCTGGTTTTGAGGTCTCTGAACTGGTCTTGGGTTTGGTAACGTTGTTCGCCCCTTTGCTGGTCCCTTTGCTTGTCGCAGGTTTGCTGGTGCTTCTGCTGCTCGCGGGTCGGCTGGTGCTTCTGCTGCTTGCTGGCCGACTGGTTGTTTTTCCCAGTGTGACGGCGTTGATTGTTTCTGAAGATGCCGGATCGGCTGTAGTCGTACTTCCCACCGCCCATACCGGACCGCTTAATGCGCTCAAACAAAACAACACCATGACCACGACCGCTATTTTTCGTCCATTCTTTTTCATTGGTTTTCTCCTACTCCATTTCGATGTCCGCAACGGCGACAATTTTGTCTTTATTCACCGCGATAAACTGTTCATTGCTTTGTTTTAAAATGACCTCTGGGTCATCGTCGTTCTCGTGCAGGGCATCGGAATAGCTCTGCCAGGTTTCTTTTAACAAAACCTCATAACCGCCCTCTAATAGTAATTTCAGCATGTTTCTTCCTCCATATAATCTTTTCTCAGAATTCCTTGTTCGATTAACTGATTGACACCTTCTCTAAAACCTTCTTGCATCATTTGAGCCATAGCATCAACAGTTTCCTCTCGAAGCGGCATACTCGTGTGTCCAATAATAACCTCTCCGGTTTCTGACACTCGTTGGACAACATCCTTTACGAGTGCCATGATGATACCTCCTACTTCTGCGAAGATATCCACAGCACTCCCTTCTTGTTCTATGCTTACTTCCGTTTGGTTGTTTCCTTTATCGATTTTTGCTTCAATCTTAATCATGGTTTTTTTCTCCTTCCTGCTGGTATTCCCACTGGATACAGCACCCTTCAATTTCTTTTCCGCATTCCGGGCATTTTCCGGTCACGATTCTCGTTGTGGCCATTTGCACCTTCCTTTCTTGCCGGACTTCCTGAATCCGATCCAGTTTCATGAAAACATGGCCACATTCGGTGCAGATTGGAATAAAGACGACCATTGTCTTATCCTCACCTGCCGCAGCGTCCACCTTCAGGCGCTTTGATGCTTTTAGCAATTCGTTAAAATTGTAATGATTGATTTTTTCCATTTTATCGCTTCCCTTTCTTATAACTCATACTGGCATTCGGTACACTTATACACGCGGTCATGCCCTCTGACATGCCGTTTCTTAAGCTGCTTTTTGTACTGTGTGCAAAAGAAGCGGTCTTTTGGGGCTCCCTCTACCGGGAAGATTCTGAAATGCTTAAACCGGCAGCCGGGTGGGCAAATCTTATCTTCAAAGTCCGGTTTCATGGATGCCCTCCAGAAATTTCAGGGTATTGTCAAAGCGGATCCGGAAGGGCTCCAGCTCCTCTAAGGTCATATACATCCGGCCATAGTGCCTTTTCATGCTCCGCCATATCCGCCAGGGCACCCGGTAGTAATCCATGCCGTTCATGCACAGCAGCACAAAGGTCACCGCGCCCAGATCGGCATGGTCGTTCAGGGCTTCTTTCTGTTCCTGGGTAACGGCTGTCTGGTTGACGCGATCCCCTTCCTTGTTTTTGGCTTCAAAACAGACTGCCCGGCCGCCGGACAGGGTGCCTTTAAAGTCGGGCTGCGCTTTTTTCTCAAAAATGGCGGTAAACTGGCCTTTCTGCCCTCGGCCGATGACGCGCATGGGTTCGGGTGTTTTGTCAATATAGGCCAGACGCTCAACGCGGTACTGTCGGCACGCCGCCATGATTAAGATTTCGAATACCTGCCCTTTTTTCTTGTTTTGGTATCCCTGGAGCTGTCGGCGCGGGTCTTTTTCGCTTTGTCTGTTCATAAGAGCACCGTATAACCGAACTGCTTGTTGATCCGGTTTTTTACGCTTGTCAGGCTGAAGTGCCAGTTTTGTTCCGGCGGCACAAACAGTTTGATCTTTGCTGGCACCCCTCTTTGCTTGTCCAGGACAATAATTTTGATCGCTGGTGCCCCCGATATCTCATCTGGCCAGACGGCGGTTTCCACGTATGGATAATAATTTTTCAGGTACTCGTGGACGTATTTAACATAATCGTTGGTTGTTCTGTTTGCTTCCATTCTTTTCTCCTCTACTCTGCCCTTTTATAAAGGTGCTCCTGCTCGATGATGGGTAGGATTCCCCGCTGCTTTAAAACCTCATACAGAAACTGGCGGCCTTTCTGGGTCCACTTGGTATGCATCCGGCTGCCGATGGTTCCGTCCTGGTGGTAGTAACTGGCGGTGGCGCTGGCTGCGTATCCTTTGTTTTGATATTTGTAAGTAAGCACCCACTGGTTGCCGTTGTAGGTCTGGATCCCCAGGTCTTTTAACAGCAGGTTCATGGTCTTGGCACCCATGCCGTAGTCCTTCGCGATCTGTGTCATGTTGACCAGGTCTTTGCTGGCCAGGATGGTATCGGTATAATCGGCCTTTGGGGCCAGTTCTTTTATCTGCGCTTCCTGGTGCTGTATGGTCTGGTCTTTGGCTTCCAGCAGCTTCTGGGCTTCCAGTACGGCCATGGCCAGAAGGTTTTCTCCGGTCGGCAGCTCCTGCTGCTGTTCTTTTGCTCTAAAATAATGATTGACCAGGCTGCGCTGAACTTCCCAGGCAAGCGCATCGGTGAAACTTTTAACTAACATCAGATATCCGTATTCTGTTACCAGGATCAGTCCATTCGGTGCCATGGTATTAAAGTGTTTTCTGGCTTCGTCCGTATTTAGGACGAAGTAGTCCAGGCCCTCTGTGAAGTGTTCGCGGTGAAAATTGAACCGCTTTCTGGCGGTTCCCGGCGGCCGCTTATGGACCCGGTCGATATCGGCCAGGGTGACCACGCGGGTACCCTGGTATTCCTTGATCTGGATCTGTTCATCGTTGATGGTCATGGTCAGGTGATTCATGTTTCTTCCTCCTCTACTGTGGATTTCTTTTGCATTGCTTCTTTCAGGCAGAAGCCGTCCAGGTCATCGAGACAATAAGGATTGGTGGTACAGTCATTGCATTCTGTGATCTGTTCCCGCACGCCGTCTTCACACTGGCTGTTTTGCGAATGTTCTCTTTTCCAGCAGTCTTCACAGGCGATTGACGGGCAGGTGATATTAAAAAAATCACCTACGCAGTATTCGCTGACCGCTCCCTTGCTTTCGTCGTATTCCGGGAACACCGTGCGAAAATAGTCTTCAAAGGTCGCTTTATTGGACTTTTCTGTCGCGCCGGCATCTGAAAAATCAAGGGTCCAGTTTGTGTCCTTGCCTCTGGTGGACTGGGTATCCAGATGATTCGTACCGTCTGCACCTTGATAGGTTACGGCGATAACGGCTGACCGAAAACCTTCTGGTACGGTTATAACAAGTGCTTTCATGCCTATATTGCCTCCTCCATGTTATTGTTTTTAAATAAAAATTCACAGTTCGCTGTGACAAGCGCTCTTGCAAACGGCGGCGGCACTGCATTTCCGCATCGCGCCACCTGTTTGGCTTTACTGATCCGCTGCCCCTTATCATCCCAGTCTATGACATAGCTGTCTGGAAATCCCTGTGCCCTGAACAGTTCTCTTGGTGTCAGCATCCGCATTCCAATATCTGCAATACGGTAATCAATCCCCTGCACGGTAACCAGTCCAAACCGATCCTTTGTGGTGATGGTGTGCATGGGTTCGTTCATATTCTGCCCGATCCCCTGCCCGTAATATTTCATAAGAAAGGCGGATACCAGCGAAAAATGATTGCTGGAAGCCGTTACTGTATGCAGCGGCCCCTCTAACTCCTGGCCTGTTCCTGTTCCGTAATCCTTTTTGATGAACGCTGCTGCCAAAGCAAATTTATTCCCGCCAGCGGTAACGGTTCCGAGTGGTTTCTCTAAATCCAGTACCCGCCTTCCTTCTGGATCGCCATAGCCCATCTGAATTAAAACCGGGGATATCATGGCATTGTGGTCAATGGTCGTGATGGTGGATACCGGCTCTTTTATTCCTGATCCGGCGCCTTTATAATTTCCACCGTAGTATTTTGACAAAAACGGCGCTATAACACAGTGCTCTGCCTTTGTTACAATGGTCGTGAGTGGTTGTTCCATACTGTAGGAGCGTTTATCTTCCGCAAATCCGGTCTGTCCTGTCTGAACAATATAGGGTGTTACAATCCCATACCCGTTTTTTGCTGTTACTGTGGTTAATGGTTCCTCTATCTCCTGGCCCCTAAACCGATCCCCAGCATGATTTACGGAAATAATGAAGGGTTCTGGGTTGTTTATCACGTATCTAAAAATTCCCCGGTGGATCCGGCGCATGGTATTTTCACTGAGCGGTCTTTCACGTTCAAAAATGGATTTACATGGAATACTCCAGTCAATAATGTCTCTGGCCGCCTTATAGGGTTTAAGCCCTGGTCCTTCTCCGTGTGTCGGCTCTGGCCAGACAATGGGCTGCCCATCACACCGCGCAATCAGAAAAAATCTTTTTCGGGTGGTCGGTGCACCATAATCGCAGGCACGCAGTTCTTTCCACTCAACTTGATAACCGAGTATTTTCAACTCCTCAACGAAACTTCTGAATGTTTCGCCGATTCTCTTTTTGTCTGGCTGTCCATCTTCCCCAAGTGGGCCCCAGGTTTTAAA
The DNA here is from genome assembly GCF_002441855.2 of Eubacterium maltosivorans. Lineage (NCBI taxonomy): Bacteria > Bacillati > Bacillota > Clostridia > Eubacteriales > Eubacteriaceae > Eubacterium > Eubacterium maltosivorans. Next base: position 1,954,932 of record NZ_CP029487.1, read on the forward strand.
CTCCTCTACATTTTCAAGGATAATGACCCGCGGTCTGGTCTGGACAGCCCATTTCACCGCTACCCACGCCAGCCCCCGGATATTTTTATCCTTTGGTTTCCCGCCTTTTGCCTTTGAAAAGTGCTTGCAGTCGGGCGAAAACCAGGCAAGGTCTACGGGCTTTCCGCCCGTAACTTTCAATGGCTCAACGTTCCACACATCCTCACAGTAATGCCGGGTATCCGGATGATTGATTTTATGCATGGCAATGGCATCTGGATCGTGATTGATGGCAATATCAACGGCGCGGCCTACGGCCTCCTCTATCCCCTGCGACGCGCCACCGCCGCCGGCAAAATTATCAATGATTAATCCCATTTCTCAACACTTCCTTACTTTTCTTTTTTCGTTTGGATTGACCGGATCCAGCCGGATCATCCTGTAAAATTGGTATGGTGTTCCATTGAATGGATTCTTCCCCATATAAACGGATTCCTTGTCGATGTAGTAGCCTTTTTGGGGTTTGGGTTCACGGATCCACCGCTCGGCTTTTACGGCTTGTATTTTGGGTTCTGGGCGGATCAGGTTATGGCTTGTATTGAAACGGCGTTTTCCTTTCCGGTCCTCATAGTGGTCAAATTCATAATCGGTATACTTGATAAGATAGTGTGCCAGCTTTTTATGATCGGCCCGGTTATCCAGGTGATTAAACTGTACGGTTCCGTATGGCCATAGCTTTGCGATGACGGCGGTGTCCATTTTGTTGAGCACGATGTGATGATGAAAAGCGCCCCGTTTTCCGACCTCGGTTACGGCGATGTATTTATAGTCGATCTCGGCTTTTTTACAGTGCCGGCGTAAATCTTTATGAAACTTCGCCAGATGCGCCCTGGCCGCTGCTCTTTCTTCTGGTCTTTCCGGAATCCGGTACGGCAGTACAATGTGAAGGTCGCCTTCCCAGAAATTCTCATTTATGTATGCCCTGATCTGGGCTTCCTGCTTGTTCCGGTTTACTTTCTTCTGGGCCTCGCTTGTTGGCCGGCTTTTCCTTGCTCTTGGTTTTCCTTTCTGCCACTCCCGGTAGGCGTATGTCTTTTTAACTTCAATTGTGTTCCCTGCTTCTACTGTCCACTTCTCATACATGCTTTACCACCTTCAGTATCCTTAAGTGTCTAAATGTTAATATGCTAAACGGGCTTCAAAGGCCTGATTTTAAGCCGTTTTTTGAAATTTTTCCATTGCCTTTACTGTATGAAAAATGGTATAATAACAGTAAGACAACTTCTTAAAACAACCGGCGGCTTCCAGGCTACAAACCCGGTTGTTTTTTTTATTTATTTTTTTAACCGCTGCCCACACCAGGGGCAGTAATTGCCAATATAGCCGATCTGAGATAAGGGTGAATCCTTGTACTCAATGGCGATGATCTTTTCACAGGTCGGACACGCCCAGGCGACGTCTTGATCTTTTACCTTCGCCCTGACCTGTTTGGGCTGCTGAAGCTCTAATACCTGAACGGCTAAATCCAGATCGTTTAAGCCGAAGTCAACGGCGTTCTTGAGGGCCCGGCGTTTTCCGCGAAGGGTGTTCCGGGCCTCCCGGCATCTTCCGGGGTCCATCCATGGCTTTTTCATGCTTCGTCTCCCAGCATTTTTTGACGCGCACGCTTCAAAACCCGCTGCGCCTTGGTAAGGTTATGGAGCGGATCGCAGTGCCGGCAGACAAAGTACCGGGGATCCTCCCACTGGTAAGCTGGTATGGTGGCAATGAAGCCGCACTGGTTGCACTGCATGTCGATGGTACGTTCTAAATTTCCCATTTTCTGCCTCCTGCTTCTAAAAAGGGTAAAAAAAATTAGGACACAGCTTCTCTGTGTAACCTTTTAAAATGGCGGCGGTACGATCCCCGCCGCTGGATATGCTTCCTTTTTTCGGTTGTTGTGCTATAATAAATGTGTAAACTAATCTTTGCCCTTTTCAGCCTGCACGCTGTCTGGGGCATTTTTTTCGTGGATCTGTTTGTACCCTTACGCTTTTTTGCGCCAAACCCACAGCCTTTCTTTTTAATTTTGTTTTATGAAGGGGTCAGAGCGCTAATGCTTAAGGCGGGCGCTCCGCGCTGGCTTTTACCCACTTTGTTGCTAAGGGCATTGGAGCGGCTTTTGTTTTGGCGATCCACGGCGGTGCGGATGGGCCGGGTAGAAGATCTACATCCCCATCGGATAAAAACGCTTCGAGTTGCTCACACAAAGTGGCTTCAATCTGTTCATACACCGCTTCCACTGCTTCGATCCATTTTTGTAGCGCTTCCATCATTCACACTCCAATACGGACAACGCCTTATTGAAAGCGCAGTATTGCTCAAGAGGCATCAGCTTCAGAAGAAAAAGTTCGGTCATATATGCCAGCTGGCAATCGCGTATGTATACCGTCGCTTTTTTCCTGCCCTCAATAATGTCTTGGATTTCCTGTATGTGTGATTCCGCCGTTCCTTTGATCTGGTTGAGTTCTTCCAGATACCCATCTTTTTCAACGGTCAGATCGCCTACCTGGTTGGTCAACTCTTCCTTTTCGGCTTCCAGGTCCGCGATACGGACCATGGCTTCGGTCAGGTTCATGTTCGGCCTCCTTGTCTCTTTTTGGGATTTATGGTAAACTATGGTTGTTAACGTACATGGTCCCTTTTAGCGGTGCAACGCTATGGGGGCTTTTTCTTTTTTCATAAACAGAAGCTGGTTGTCTTGGCGCCACCGCTCTGTATACTGATGAGCCTTTTGGACGTTTTTAATCGCAATGTCATAATGCTTTTGACAAAGCCTTTTCCCTGGAATCGTTGGCTCCCCGCACTGTGTGCAAAGTCCCTTTTCTTTCCAGATTTCTCGGATAGAGCCGCCATTTTCGCGTTTTCTTTTTTCTGTTTTTTCAATCTCTCGTTTTCGCTCTTTGACATAGCATTCTAAACAGCAAACTCCTTTTGTCGCTTTTTTGCGGCCACATTTGACGCATAGCCCTTCTGCTTTTCGCCTGGCATAAAGCGCTTTATCGCGTTTTCTCTTTCTTTGCAAGATCTGCTCTCTGTTTTCGGCATAGCGTTTTCGCCCCTTTTTTTGCTCTTTTTCAAGGCATTCCGGACACATTGTCTTGTTGTGGAAAGCGTTCCTTTGTCCGCATTTTACGCAAATATGGTGTTCTTTCAAAAAATAATACCGATCAGCGCTCATTTTTATTACACTCCTTTTTCTTTCTGACGCACTTTCCGGGGCTTTTCCAGACTTTCATGAGCCAAATCAAAAGCAGGATTTGGACAAGGATCCCTATGCCGATCAGCCCCATGGCCACCCAATAAAGTTTGGCACCCGTCTGACATAACGATGCTAAAATTTCAATCATTAATGCTTCCATTTTCCCTCTGTCAAAATCTCTAAAAGTTTTTTTAGTTGTCTTTCCTCATCCAGCCTTGTTTCCGCCAACATGGCGAACACAGTGGTCGAAATCATCCCGGCGATGATCCAGAGCGCACCGCAGTGAAAAACGCCGTTTTGCATCCAGTTAAAAACCCCGAAGATGCCGCAGAGCAGAAAGAAAAACAGCATGCAGACCACCCCGTCCAGGATTAATTTACGTTTTGTTTGTGGTCTCACCTTTCTCCCTCCCGGCTGCCGACATAGGCAAAATTGACGTCATTCAGCAGTTTGATGCCTTCTGCCTCGGTAATTAGTTCCAGGCGTTTCAGTGTTGATACTTCACCAAACAAGGTGCCGTAGGCAATCTCATCGAGCAATTGTCCACGTTCGGCATTCCCACGTGCTTCGTCGACCTGCTCAATGGCCACGTTGATAACAATCTGCTTTATTAAGTCGTTCATTTTTTAACCTCTTTCATCTTTTTTCTTGTCTCTTTAAACAGGTCGGCCAGCTGCTCTTCGACTTCATTCCTTTTATCAATTTCATGCCTTATTTCCTCATCCAGATAGAGCATGCGGTTCATGAGTTCGGTTTCTAGTTCAGAAAAAGGCTCTTCTTTTAATACCTTATACAATACTTTTTGTTCGATTTCTGTTAGCATATGATTCACCTTTCTTTTTTAGTTTATGAAAAATATTTCATATTGGGTAAGTGCTGTACGCAGAAAGCATAAAAACTTATCTTAGGTACTTTTGTGTATTTCGATGATGCGGAAACACCCCCGATTGCAAAGGGGATGTTTCCAGAACAAGCCAAATTCCGGAAGGCTTCTTTGTCCATTCCTAAAAACTTGGCAGCCACATCTACGGTGATATAATCTTTTTTATCTTTATCCATCAGTAGATTTAATTCCTTGAATTTTTCTTTTATATAGGCTGATTCCATTTTTTTACCTCCTTTTTCGGCTTTTTGCTCCGCTTAAAATGTGCTATACTCTCCTTATCGGTATTAGCATACTGAAACATAGAAAAGGAGAGTGATTCTAATGTTAGAACTGCAAGATGTTATCAGTTTACTTATCGCACTGGTTGCTGTTATGATTTCTATGGCAACCTTACAACAAAATCGTAATATGGTTGAAGAGTCGACAAGACCATATATCACGCTCACATTTGACAGTATTACTACAAGTTCCCAAAGAAGCGGATTCATTTTAAAAAACTACGGACGTACTTCGGCGATTATTGATAAATTTATTGTCGATGACATCCTTCTAAGTCATCCGCAAAGATATGACGGATTAAACAAACAATTCGATCTTATGGAAGGTACTATTTTCGCGCCAGGTCAGTCTGTTTTTTTGCCATATAGCGTATCCGGCATTGAAAAAAGCGTGGTCACATTTGAATTAGCTTATTCCAGCGAATTTAAAAGCTATCATTCAAATTTTTCATTTAATGTTTCTAATATGTCGCATCGTTATACTACAAGAACCAATGAATACTCAAAGGGTGATACTCACGAAATTGCTCAATGCTTACATGAAATAATTGAACGTCAGCTTTAAACTGGCGTTTTATTTGATATTTCGTTAATTGCCTCCTTTAGCAGATATACAGCACCTTCGATAAGCAAGCCTTTTCCTTTCACTGCATTTAAAATCTCTTTTATAATTTTATTTCCTTTGTTCATTTCGATATAAAGATCATCGTTCACTACCACATCATTTTCTAGCATTCCTCTACCTCCTAACTGGCTTTCGGTTCTTGCTTTTCGATTCCTAACAAATAGTCAATGCTTTTATCGAACATAAAGGCCATTTCTTTCAATGCAGTAGAAGGAATAGGCGTCTTTCCGTCAATCCAGTTATAATAAGTCTTTAGTGCGATATTTAATTTTTCTGCGAGTTGCTCTTTTGATAGTTCATTTCTTACTCGTTCAGCTTCAATATTGTTATAACGCAATTTCATCACCTCCGTTACTCGTTTTGTGAATCGCTAAAGCAATTATATTCCCGTTTTGTAAATTTGTCAATACTCATTTTGTAATTTTATTCACATTTCGAGTAATTAGATATTGACGTTTTGAAAAAACTGTAATAGAATATAGAAAAACGGAGGTACATTATGATCTGCGATAAGCTAAAAGAAATAAGAGAAAAAACAGGCATGAATAAAAAAGAGTTTGCCAATTATCTTAATATTAAATATACAACATATAATAATTATGAAACAGGAGCTCGTGAACCTGCTTCTGATTTTCTAATTTTAATATCAAAAAAGTTTGACATTTCGATAGATTATATTATGGGGCTGACCGATGAAAAAAACATCCTTCACTCATATGAACTTTTAGCGTCCGAAATGGCGCACATAGAAAAATATCGTTCTGTTGATGATTTTGGCCGTGAAACGGTTGATCTTGTCTTGCTACGTGAAGTTTCACGTGTTGAGAATCAGAAAAACGAAAAACGTATAAAAATTCCTACCGGCACATTGGTAGATTTCCACGAAATCAAAGATATTGACGATACAGAGCCTTGTAAGCTTCGCCCCGTAAAAACTACATTACAGTCTCTTTCTGCTGGCTGCGGCTCCATCGGTGACGATGATCAATATACGGAAATTAACTACCCAGACGAAAAGGTTCCAGACGGTACAGACTTTGCATCGAAGATCACTGGCGATAGTATGGAACCAACATTTTTCGATGGCGATATTGTTTTCTATGAACTGACTCAAAATCTGCGGGAAGGTGATATCGGTGTATTTAGAAAGAATGATGAAAACTTTATAAAAGAATATAGTAAGAATGGCCTTGTCTCCCATAATCCGGCATACGATATTATTATACCGGGTATGGATGACCATATAGAAACTATTGGCAAGGTATTAGGAAAACTTTAAAGGAGGTGAAACGATGTACCGTTTTGATGATTCTGAGACAGAAACATATTTTTATGAAATGGCCCGCATGTATGATATTAAACATGTGAATTTTTCTAATGATAAGGTTCTGACGATGGATGATGTTGACAATATCGTCCACGATGTGAAAGCAATGCAGGAGCTTGCAGCCGAAAGGAGGCGATAAGATGCAATTTAACAAATCTTTCATAACCGAAAGAGATGCTGTTATGTTGTCTTTAGACAAGGAACGAATTACAGAGTTTTGTGAACGATATGGACTATGGGTCCCAGATAATGATATTTCTTTTTGGGGTGGCGTCTATAAATCTGTATTAGCCATTAAATCTGCCACTGAAGAGCAGAAGGCCTTTGCGCGTGAATGGCTTATCGCCCATAACATGCAACCATGTTCTATTTTTGAAAAATAAAAACCGCCCTACCGTTTGTGACCGGTAAAGCGGCTTTGATGTCCACAGAAAAGGTCTGCGTAAACATCCTTAGACAAGATTATTATATCAGACCTTTTCTTTGCTATCAAATTTTCTTTTTCTTTTATAGAAAACATTTTCATTCTTCTATAAATATTGTATAATACTCTTATCAATATTTTTAGGAGAAGAATATGAAAAACTATCGTCCTTTAGTTGCAACGGCTTCCGTCATGTTGCTGTTGCTTTGTGTCCCTTTACTGACGCCCGCGAAATCAATCGCCAACGCCGGAAATGGTTCAACTGACGCACTTTTTGCGGAAACACCAAACATCACTGTTGTTGATCAGTTTGGCTTTCCAGTTCCCAACGTGAAGCTCAATGTCCTTTTTGAAGCGGATGGCGAGTCAAAAAACATTGAGGTTTCCACACCTCAAACGGGTTTCGTTCCTATTACCGGCAAGTCTGGAACCTACACATTTACAGTTAAGTCGGTTCCGGATGGCTACAAAACAACGGATCAGAAAATTATTCAAACGTATCAGGATGGATCGGCTTATACTGGAAAGCAAATTACAGTCTATCGAAACGATGACTACAGCCCGTTTACCTCCGGTGCAAGCTCTACTAACCTGAACGTTGATGGCGGTAACTTTAGTTACAATCCTACCTTAAATTTTAGCGCTAACATTGTGCTTGAATTTAAAACCTATTTAAAAGACATTGTTAAAGAGGTGCTAAAGGAATTGGATGAAGAGGAAAAGCAGGCGGCCCCAACACCTACGCCTGAACCTGTACCATCTCCAACGCCTACACCCACTCCAACGCCGGTTCCATCTGTGCCTTCTCCAGAAGATCAGGATTTTGACACAATCTGTGCTATTGTAGCCCACGAAGGGGGCACTTCTTATGAAGGCGCTATGGGGATCATATCCTGTGTAATGAACCGTGTTGATGCTGGCTATGGCTCCAATGCTATCAGTGTTTTAACCGCACCGGGACAGTTTGCCTCTTATATTGATGGTTATTATACCCAGTATCTTGGCGGAAATTATCCTGATACTGTTAAGCAAGCCGTTATAGATTGCATGGAAGGTGGTATCCGAAGCCATAATTACTTAAACGTTAGGAGTTACCAGACTAGCGGATCTATATGCATTGGCGGAAACTGGTATTTTTAATTAAATAAAAAGCGCCCCTGACATTTGATGATGTCTGAGGCGCCGAGATAGGGCACATGGCCGGTATCTCTCTCGCAATTGATATTGTACCATGTTTGCCCTTATTTTACAATAAGGGTATTTTTTTACCCTTTTACATCAAATTGAAAGTAGGAATAAACATGGCAAGAAAAAAAGAGAATAAAAACAAAAAGGGACTCGTGGAAGTAAAGCGCGAAATCGGCGTTGACTACATGGGCGGCCCGATCCGTAAGAGTTTCTACGGAAAAACCTTAAAGGAGGCTGATGAAAAATATTTAGAGTATATGAAAAAGAACGGTGCCATCCAAATTGATGATCGGATGACGCTGGAACGCTGGGCGGATGTTTGGCTGGAAACTTATAAAGAAGGGACCGTATCCGATACTACCTATAAGGCTACCTATGTCTGGGCGGTGAATAAGCTTAAAACACGGTTTGGCGGCCGCCGCATGAGCAGCATACGCACCATTGAGCTCCAACGTTTTTTTAAGGAGCAGTCTGCCGGATCTGCTTCATCGGTCGATAAGATCAAAATGGTTACACGGGCTATCTTTAAAACGGCATTTCACAATGAGGTGATCCCCAAAAACCCCATGGAAGATGTTCAAATACCTAAGGGGATTGAGGCAGAAGAAAAACGTGCTTATAACGCAAATGAATACCGTAAGGTGCTCAATTTTGCAAAGGAGGATCCCGATGGTGTGGGCCCATTCATCATTCTAAAAACAGGCTTGCGCCGAGGGGAGCTAATGGCCTTAAAATGGTCTGACATTGATTTTTTGCACATGGCAGTATCCGTGAACCAGGCTGCCCGTATCCAGGATGGCCGATGCATCGCTGGTCCGCCTAAAAGTAAAAAATCCATGCGCTCTATTCCGGTCGATAAAGAGCTTATTCAGTTTTTAAGTGATATTGGTCGGGTCCGTGAAAGTATTTACGTTATGGGCCATTTTCGCGACAAAAAGCGGCCAAAGAATCCAGATACATGGAAGCAACGACACTATGACAAGTTCATGGAGCGTCTCATCGAAAAATATCCGGAGATCCCTGAGCTTACTCCTCACGAGCTTCGACACACCTTTGGGAGCATCTTATATACTTCCGGTGTGGATATTTATCGCGTATCCAAAATTTTAGGTCACAGTTCTGTGGATATTACCACAAAAATATATGTGCATACAACAGTTGAAGACTTGCGAAATGGCATTCCATATGAGAACTTACCTTAACTGTCATTTCTTTAAAGTACACTTTTTCTTTAATATTACCTATACTTATGTTAGTACGACATAAAAATATTTTATTGGTTTCTGAAAGGCCCTAAAATAGCGGTCTGCAGAAGAAAAAAGGCTTGCAAAAAGTACGACAAAAGTACGACAAAAATACGAATATAAAACCGAAAGATACCGAAAAATAGCAATCCATTGAAACCTTAGTTTCTGCCTTAAAACATAAAAAAACCGCTGTATTTAGCGGTTTTCCGTGTCATATTAATGGTGGAGACAAGGGGACTTGAACCCCTGACCTTCTGACTGCCAGTCAGACGCGCTCCCAACTGCGCCATGCCCCCATAAGCTGACTATGCTATGATACAATACCTGATTATTTTTGTCAATGGCTTTTTTAGAAAAAACTATTATTTCCTCTTAACAATTTAATGAAAATGGTTTAAAATAGAACCATACTAAATTATATAGGAGAAATCAAATGGCTAAAATAGAAATTTTCGAACCAGAATTAACTTGTATTGATGGTGTCTGCCAAATGGGCGAAAACGCTGATCTGGCACGAATCAATGACATGGTTGCTTCTTTTGCTGATGATGGCTGGGATATTGTAAGACATAACCTTACAATGGATCCTAATGCTTTTGTAGAAAACCGTACAATTGGAACCTTATTGGTGGAAAAGGGAAACAGTGTTCTACCAGTTACTTTAGTGAACGGCAAAATTGTAAAAATGCGCGAATATCCCTCTGCTCTTGAATTCGTAAAATGGTTTTCCGGCGGGACAGAGTGAGTTAATTTGATGGATTTTAAAAGTCTTTATCAACAAATATCTGATTTTATTCCCAACACTGACCAGGAATTTGCGGATAAAAAAATTTTTATAAGCTTAATGGAGAAATATCCAGATACTATCCTGACTAGAAAAAATCCTGTAGCGCATCTAACAGGCTCAGGTTTTATTTTTAATCCACATCGCGACCAGTGCCTGATGGTCTTTCATAATCTTTACAGGTCGTGGTCCTGGAGCGGCGGCCACGCCGACGGGTGTTCCGATCTTTTATCTGTAGCGATCAGAGAAGCAGAGGAAGAAACTGGCATTAAAAATTTAAAACCTATTTCAGAAAAAATAATCAGTCTGGATGTCTTACCTGTTTTTGGACACTTCAAAAACGGAAAGTACGTCAGCACGCATCTGCATTTATCGATTGCTTTTTCACTTATTGCAGATGACCGTCTCCCGCTAACCATTAATCCTGATGAAAACAGTGATGTCGCCTGGCTTCCTCTCGAAAGTATCGAAAAATACAGCAGTGAAAAACACATGCTCCCAATTTACCAAAAAATAATTAAAAGGACGAAAGCGCTCTAGGCTCGTCCTTTTATTTTATTCCAGAACCCTCAACCGTGCTCTTGTCAATTCCTTTGGGTCTCCATCCTCTACCTCCATAAAAAGCTCACGCATCATATAAAGAAGCGGACTGGATTCATTTAAAACAAGCAATTCATTTCCATCAACATAAAAATGCAGTGTTCTGTTGCTTTCCCGGTAAGTGATAAAAGCTGTATCTGTAATGGTCATACCATATTCAACCACTTCTCCGGCTGGTGTTTCCATATTAACATCGCGGCAAAGATTTAAAGTTCCTACAATATCTAAAAACAAGGTTTTAATTTCCGATTCAGTCATTCAATAACTCCTCCAAGCTTTTCTCGCTTTTATTATACCATACTCTAGTCTTTTAAAAATAAAAATCTCCCGAATAATTCGGGAGATTTTATATATAATCCATCTAATTAATAGTCTTAGTAGTTTTCAGATAAAATCTGGAAATCAGCCCCGCTTGTCTTGCATACCGGGCACATTTTTAAAGCTTTCGTGCCTTCATAAACATAACCACACTTCATACACTGCCAGAGCACTTTATCAGATTTTTCAAAAACGGTTCCTTCTTCAACATTGCTCAATAATTTTAAGTAACGCTGTTCGTGACGATTTTCAATATTAGCAACTGCTTCAAATAAAAAGGCAATTTTATCAAAGCCTTCTTCCTTTGCTTCTTTAGCAAAAGTAGCGTACATATCTGTCCACTCATAGTTTTCACCTGCTGCTGCATCCTTTAAGTTTGTAGCAGTGTCTGGGATTTCATCGCCATGTACAATTTTAAACCACAGTTTTGCGTGTTCTTTTTCATTTGTAGCGGTCTCTTCAAATAATTCTGCAATTTGACTGTAGCCTTCTTCTCTGGCTTTTTCTGCATAATAAGTATATTTATTGCGGGCTTGAGATTCACCTGCAAAGGCAGTTAATAAATTCGCTTCAGTTTTTGATCCTTTTAATTCCATGTTCAAAATACCTCTCTTGAATTTTATAAATTTTATTTAATCCTAACGTCCCTTAATTAAGAACGATTATAATATAACAATTATCAAACAAATTGTCAAGGCTAATTTTGAAAAAAGTTAATCAATAATTGGAATAAAAGCATTATCCTGTGATGCCTGGTAGCAGAGCTCAATCAGCGCTTCTGTCGTACGGCCTCTTGATAATTCCGGTAAATGGCCTAAATCAAAATAGCGGGCATCCTCTGTCTCAATATTTTTCTGAAACTCACCATCAATAACGTCACAAAGCATAACCGTCTTATAAATAGCAAAAGGATTGGGCAGGTCAACATTTTTCACCCAGTCGAATACGCCGACCAATTTTTTTGCGACCACATGCAGGCCAGCCTCCTCACGGGCTTCCTTCTCGATATTTTCTTTAACAGACAACCCTATATCTGCCCAGCCACCTGGCATTGACCAGCATCCATCAATACTTTCCTTTACCAGAAGAATTGTATCTTGTTTAAAAATCGCACCCCGTACATCAACCTTTGGCGTCTGATATCCTGTTTCAAAGCAAAACAGATCTCTTATTTTTTCCTCGCCTGCATCGGTATAATTATTTAAAATATCAACAGACATCTCTCGAATCTGTTCAAAGCGTTCTCTGTCATATTTATTTGTCGAGTAAGTTAAACCAGCCTGCGCGATCGACTGAAGCTGTTTTGCCCACGACAACCATTTCTTTTCCATAGTTATTCCTTTCTTAATATTATTCTTATTTTCAACAAAATTTTATAGGCATTTTCCGTTTAAAGTTTAAAAATTGTGGTATAATTAATTATATCATTAAGCGGATAAGTGGGTTACACGGACTGCTCAAAATTATATTTGGACTATAGGAGGTCTTTATTATGTGCAAAAAACCAAAATTTTATATCTGTAGACATTGCGGCAACATCTTTGGTGTTGTTGAAGACAGCGGCGTAACACCGGTTTGCTGTGGTGATCCGATGGAAGTTTTAACTCCTAATACCGTCGATGCAGCTCAGGAAAAACACGTTCCAGTCATTAAAATTGACGGAAACACCGTCACTGTTGAAGTCGGCAGTGTTCCGCATCCAATGCTCGAAGAACATCATATCGCTTGGATTTATCTTGAAACCAAAGAAGGCGGCCAGCGTAAATGTCTGGAAATTGGCGGCGAGCCAAAAGCTGTTTTCGCTTTAACACCTGGTGATGAAGTGATCGCTGCATATGAGTATTGTAACCTACATGGATTATGGATGGCAACTGTTTAATCCATATTCAAGCAAAAAGCAAAACCCCGGAGACTTTCTCCGGGGTTATTCATTTTCCAAGACTTTTTGCATTTCTGAACGGCATTTCTCCAAAAGACGCCCGATCTCATGGCTGCGTTTATTTTTAACATCTGGATAAACAGGCTTTAAAATTTCTAAATGCAGAAGCGGCTTCTTTCGGAACAGGCTCCTTATCCCTCTTGCCTCTCTGTAAGTCAATACCATAGGCACCAACGGAACCACAGCGTCATAAGCAAACATAAACGCACCCTTCTGAAAAGTCCGTATCGCGGGGCAGTATGGCGCTAAGCTGCCTTCAGGAAAAAGATGGACAGCATCACCCTGCCTCAGGGTTGCTTCTAATCCTTCTATAAAGCCCCTGAATTCTGAAAGATTCCCAGGAATCGGTATTCCTCCTAGGTCATCGACTAAATGCCCTACAAAAGGCATTTTCAGATTTTCATCTAAAGTTGGAAAATACATCCGATGCTGCCTGCAAACCCCGGCTACCATAGTGCAGTCCAGTGTATGAACATGGTTGCAGATTGTCACCATCCCACCTCTAATATTAGCCAAGTTATCCTCTCCTGATACCGTGAGGCCAAACATTAAGCGATTATATATCGGCAATAAGGTCAGCGCTATTTTTCTTAAAACAAAACGATTCTCAAAGTATGTTTTATCTTCATTGCGCTCTACAACAATATTTCCACCAAAATTTCCAGCCTCATATTGCGCCATAATCGTCAATAGCCTCCATAAACATTTCTTCCATCCTATAAACGCAGTCTTCTATATTATATTGCTTGCCATAGGCTGCATAATCTTTTTCTAAAAGTCTTTTTTCTTCAGGATGTTCAATGAAATAGTCAATTTTCTTAGCCAGATCGTACGGATCCCCCGCATTAAAAAGGCAGCGATCATTTAAAGCAAACTGAGAGGTTGCCGATTTAGGGCTATCGGAAATCACCGGCACCAGTCCGCCGCAGAATGCTTCAATACACGATATTGCCTCACTTTCGGCATCGGCTGTATGAACATAAAGATCACTCATGGCAATGATATCACGCAGCTTTTCTTTATCAAAGAAATCAATAAAAACTTTGTTCGGCAGTTTTTTTCCAGCCTTCTCGTAGGACTTTTTCTTTGGCCCCTGTCCTGCTAAGATCAAACATATTTGATCTCTGTATTTAGATAACCCAGCCGCCTCAATGAGAAGATCCTGCCTTTTTTCATTTGCCAGACGGCCAATCATCAAAATTACAAATTTATCCCTGAGTAACGGGATTTTATCAATCTTGCGATAATAAAAATCCGGATCGACACCATTTGAAATGACATGTAACTTTGCTGTATAACCATTTTTACGCAGTTCTTCCGCGATAAAATCGCTGGGGCAGTGAATATGCGAAAATTGATTGTAAAAGATATTCTTGAAGCCCTGATACAAGACTGTATTAATTTTTTCTACCTTATTGATTTTCAACGTATAGGTAATATTTTCCGGTTGTACATGAAACGCCGCTGTTGCAGGTACAGACAGCTCCCTTGCGATTTTAGCACCTTCGATAGAAAGTGGAAACGGCATTAAAAAATGGACAATGTCCGCCCATCTGATTGCTTTTTTCAAAACTTCCCTGCCAGGCTTTGCTAATGTCATGCCCTGATTCTGAATAATCTGTTTGACAACAGGGGGAAAATGATATGAACGCACCACATATTTGTCAGGGGTTTCTTTTCCTGTGCTGACAATTCTCACTTCATGACCATGCCTTTTTAATGTTTCTGCAAAGCGGACTGCTGACATCGTGGTGCCATTGTTGGTATGGTCAAATTGGTCCATAACTAATAATATTTTCATTGATTTCCTCCTCGTATACTTAAATTATACCCAAAGCAGAATGTTTTTGTACAGTGACAATTCCTTTATTTTGTATAAAAAGAAAAAAGGATGCACTTTAGCATCCTTCAACCAATCATTTTACCAGCGATCTAAAACTTTCTTTTTATAATGCCGATACACGATAACCTCAAAAACAAGACAGGCAATCTCAGAAACGATAAAGCCATACCAAACCGTATCCAGACCTCCGATCAAAGAGAACAGGTACGAAAAAGGCAGTAAAAAAATCATTTGTCTCAGAAAAGAAGAAATCATACTAAGATAAGATTTGCCCATTGCCTGAAAAGAGGTGCTGAGCATAATGGATATCCCGGCGAGCGGGAATGCCAGGCTTATTGCTCTAAAACAATTAATTCCAATCGCTGTCATTTCTTCCGATGCATTAAAAAGCATGAAAATCTGTGCCGGGAAAAGCTGGAATAAAAGAACTCCAACGAACATAATGACCAGGCTTGTCAAAATAGAGACTTTTAATGTCTCTTTAAACCGCTTTGCATTCTGAGCGCCGTAATTATAGCCAAAAATTGGCATTGCTCCCTGTCCCAGTCCAAAAATTGGCATAAAAATGAAGGATTGAACTTTAAAATAAACACCGAAAACCGCTACGGCGGTCATGCCATACCCCGCCAGAATCAGGTTATAACCTGTTACCATAAAGGAACCAATCCCCTGCATGATCGCAGAGGGAAGCCCCACCACGGCAATATCTTTCATGATTGCCCCTCGGTATCTAAAGGAACGAAAATGAAGCTTTAGAAGATTCTTTTTCCGTTTCAGCACCACAATCAAAATATAGACCATTGCAATAATCTGGCCTGTAACCGTCGCGATGGCGGCTCCCGTAACACCCAGGGCTGGAAAACCCAGAAGCCCGAAAATCATAATAGGGTCCAGTATGATATTCGTAATTGCCCCGATCAGCTGACCGATCATTGGCTGAATCATATCGCCAGAGCCCTGCAGCGTGCTAAAACCAGCCTGCGTAATAATGCTTCCAAAGCTGAAAATTGTGACGATCAATAGATAGTCTGTACATCCTTTAATAATTTCCGGATTGTCCGTAAACATTTTTACAAAAATGTTTGAAAAAACAGCGCCTAAAACCGCTGCGGCTAAGGATAAAATCACCGCGACTAAAAAACCGTGTTCTGCCACCATTTCTGCTTCACGGTGCTTTTTTTCACCAAGCCGCCTTGAAATTCCAGAATTGATCCCTACTCCCATACCCACAAAACAGGATACGATCAGCATCTGCACTGGAAAGGCCAGAGAAACGGCGGTCAATGCATTTTCCCCTATCTGCGCGACAAAGACACTGTCTACGATATTGTACATTGCCTGTACAAACATCGAAATGATTGCCGGCAGGGCCATACTAAAAAGTAATTGGGGGATATGCATCGTCCCCATTTTGTTTTCATGCTGTAACTGTTGTTCTTCCACCAAAACACTTCCCCCTCACTTTTAACGAATTTTATTTTTTCTTTTTGGAAATTTCAACTTTCACTTTGTGATCCTTGATCATTTTTCCATTCAGTTTTTTCTCTACTTTTTTGGCAACATCCACATCTACATCCACAAAGGTAAATTTATTATACATATCAATATTCCCAACTGTCGAAGACGCAATATTACACTCACCGCAAATAGCGCCGAGAATATCTCTTTTCTGAACCTTATCTTTCTCACCAACACTGATAAAAAGACGTTTTGTCTTTTCTGGTCCAAAGGATTTTCCTTTACTATTTTTTCCGTCTCTACGCCGTTTTACATCCCTTTCCCGTCTGCCCTCACGGCGTCCACGCTTTTTAAACTCAGTATTTAAATCTTCGGCGTCTGACAGGGGCAGCTGTGCCTGTAAAAGAACCGCAGCGATGAATTCTGCTTCATAGCCCTTTTCTTCCAGTTCCTTAATGATTGCAATATAACGTTCCAGTTCTCCTTTTTCAGCTTTAAGCTTAAAACGTTCTTTGAAGTGAGCGATCTTGATGTCGTTAATCACCTCGCTGGTCGGGATTAAATCACGTTCGATGCTTTTTTTGGTATAATCAGTTATTTTCCGCAGCTTAAACTGATCTCTTGAACGGGCGAGTGTCAGTGAAAGACCGCTCTTCCCAGCACGGCCGGTCCGGCCGATACGGTGTACATAGTATTCCTCATTATCCGGTACGTCGTAGTTAAAAACGATATCCACATCGTCAACATCAATTCCTCTGGCAGCTACATCAGTGGCAACCAAAATTTTCAACCTTCCCTGGCTAAAGCGTTTTAAAACATTGAGTCTGGATACCTGGCGCATATCGCCATGAATTTTGTCAACGGAATACCCCAGCTCCTGCAGATTTTCAGTGATTTCATCCACATAGTGTTTGGTGTTGCAGAAAATAAGTGAGCGCTGCGGTTTATAGACATCCAGCAAACGGGTTAAAGCTTCAAACTTATTCTGGTCAGAAATATTAAAATATTTCTGTTCAATACTTGGGGCTACCATTGTTTTGGGTGAAATTTCAATCATTGTTGGATTTTTCTGGTAGGTTTCCGCAATTTTTAAAATGGGTTTTGGCATCGTGGCCGAGAATAAAACGGTCTGAACATCATGGTCTACCGCATCTAAAATCAGTTCGATATCCTCTCTGAAGCCCATATTCAGCATTTCATCTGCCTCGTCCAGTACCGCCATTGTAAGCGCATTGAATTTCAAGGTTTTTCGCCGCATATGATCCATGACGCGCCCCGGTGTCCCCACTACAATCTGTGCTCCGGATTTTAGATCACGGATCTGGTTTTCAATCGAAGCACCGCCAAACACTGCAACAACTTTAATACTGTGGCTGTATTTTAAAACCTTTCTAAATTCTTCAGAAACCTGCAGCGCCAGCTCACGTGTCGGCAGAAGCACCAACACCTGCGGTTTTCTGAGTTCTGGATCAATCTTTTCTATAGCAGGAATTGCAAAGGCCATTGTCTTTCCTGTTCCTGTCTGGGATTTACCAATAAGGTCGCCGCCCTCCATCAAACGGGGAATTGCGCGTTCCTGAATTTCTGTCATATCAACAAATCCCATATCATCAATTGCCCTGAGCAATTGCTCATTAATCTCTAGTTCTCTAAATTTCATATAACTTCCTTTCTAAATACATAACATCTAATTATAAACTAAAAAATAAAAGAAAGCAAATTTTATGTCAAATTTGGGTATATTTTTTATAAGAATACACTGACTGATTAAGGAAGTGATGATAATGATTGAAACAAAACGTATCTATGAGCCCAAAAACATTATGGATGGATACCGTGTTCTGGTAGACAGCTATTGGCCTAGAGGCTTTACTCATACCAGCGCCAATGTCGATATCTGGAAAAAAGAACTTGCTCCCAGCAAGGAGTTAATCCGACGCTTTCATTCTGGAAAAGATTCATATGAAAGCTTTAAATCACAATATCTGGAAGAACTCAGAAATAATCAGGCCGTCAAACTCTTCTTGTCTGATTTAAAAAAACGTCTAAAGAAAGAAAATGTCACTTTAATTTATTCTGCAAATAATAAAGAACAAAACCAGGCTGTTATTCTGGCAGATTATCTAAACTCAATACTTTTTCAAAAAAACAAAGCGCCACGGGCCGCGTGACGCTTTGTTTTTATAATGCAAATTTTTCAATGGCTTCTGCCACACCGTCTTCGTCATTTGTAGAAACGATATGATCCGCGATTTTTTTGACACAGTCGTAAGCATTTCCCATGGCAATTTTTGTTCCTGCAATTTCGATCATTTCCAAATCGTTGTCACTGTCTCCTATTACCATGACCTCTGTAAGGCTTATTCCCAGATATTCGCAAAGCTTTGTCAGCCCTAATCCTTTATCGATTCCTTCTGGAATACATTCAAGACAGTAATTCATGGGACGCAGAGGTACCAAATCCACAATTTCACCTGCTCTTTTCTGGACTTCATCCAATTTATCAAAATCAGTGGATGAAATGACAAATTTACTGACCTCCAAGTGGTTTTTTTCTAAATAGTCTTCGATATCCTCAACCACAATTTGCTGTTCCCTAAACTGGCGCACATATTCATCCGCCCAGCCCGCTGTTGGCATTTCAGGAAAGGTTTTTTCTGTACAGACACATCCATGAATGGTGTGGGCCTGGACAAAAATGCCGTCGTACTGATCCACAAGCTCAATGACCTGTCTGATAATATCTTTTGAAAGAGCATCCTCAAAGATCACAATATCCTTTTTATAGTCCCGAACCACGCCACCGTTACCGGAGAGCATATACTCAGTACCACCGATGGCTTCAGCCGCAAACCAGCCTTCTTTATCAATCCGGCCTGTTGCCACAACAGGAATGATTCCCTTTTCTTTAGCCTTTTTAAAAGCAGCTTTGTTTTTATCAGAGATTGTGTTTTTGGTATTTAAAAGCGTGCCATCCAGATCGGTAACAATCATTTTTATTGCCATGAAAATGCTCCTTTGTTTATTTATGTAACAGCATTGATGCTGTTTTTAACCCATATAATGGTTCTGCTGCGAGCACTGCCTTTTTTATGGCCATTGCCATCATGCGTGCCGCCAGCGTTCCAACCACATTAATATCAGCAGCCACCTCACCTACAGACATAACATAAATACTGTCGCCGTCTGCAGTGGTATGGACAGGTCGGATCGCCTGTGCATAACCGTTATGTGTCATTGCTGCAATTTTTTTTGCCTCAACCTTATTGAACTTTCCATTGGTAATCACAGCGCCTATGGTTGTGTTTCCAGTAAAAAGGTTTTCTTTTCGGGAAATGTCTTCATACATGGCAGCTTCGGTATCCTCAAATTCAGAAAGATCTGCTGTAAGCATCCCTGCCAGCTTGCTGCCACTCTCAATATCAAAAATATCTCCGAGAGCGTTGACTGATACAATGGCGCCTACCTTTAAACCACCAAGCTCAACGGCATAGGTCCCTATGCCCGATTTCATCATTGTCTGGATTCCCCGGTATTTGCCAACGGTCGCGCCTGTTCCAGCTCCGACGTTACCATTCTGTATACTTTTTTTATTTTCCGAGTCAATACACGCCTGATAAGCCATTACTTTATCCGGATAAGCGTCTGGTTTCCCCACCACTAAATCAAAAATACAGGACTGGCAGACAAGCGGCACCTTTGCCACACCCGTATCAAACCCAATGTTGCGCTCACTCAGATATTCCATGACACCACCGGCGGCATCCAGACCAAAGGCAGATCCACCGCTTAACAAAACAGCGTGGATTCCCTGAGCCGCTGCTACCGGGTTCAAGAGCTCACTTTCTCTGGAGGCCGGTCCGCCTCCCCTTACATCAAGGCCTGTGGGCGCACCCTGTTCATTGATAATAACCGTACACCCTGTTCCGCCTTCCATATCCTGCGCGTGGCCGATTCGAATATTTTCGATATCACTAAGGTTTATTTCCTGCACTGTTACCTCATTTCTGATGCTATACAGCAATCCTCGTTTTCAAATATTTCATTAGTGGTTTACATACGGCAATCGTAATGACAATGCCGACACCAAGCTCAAGCAAACCATTCACGCCCACAATGGTTAGAAAAACTTCCTTTAAAGGAATTGCGCTGAAGAAAAACCATAAACATCCCATAACTAAAATAGTATGGCATAAGGTCGCTACACCAGCGCTGACGCCTATACTTAAAGCATCGTTGCTCAACCGTCCTTTTAAAGCTTCATACAGCACTCCTGCAATCACGCCCAACAAAACTCTTGGTAAAATACACATAATCAGAGACTGAATCGGCGCGCCGCTCGCAAAAGGTGAAAACATCAGATCTACCGGTGAAACACCCATAAACGTAGCTTTGAGCATACTTAGAACACCAAAGGCCAGGCCTAAAATTCCACCACAAACCGGCCCCATGGCAATGGCACCGATAATCACCGGAATGTGCAAAATGGTAATGGCAACCGGGGGAATCTGAATAAAACCGAGTGGGGTAAAGGTAAGTACCACCAGTATGGCGATCAGCAGTGTAAGCTGTGTCATCTGTGCAGTCTTTTTGTTTACCTGTGACATAATAAAAACTCCTAACTGCCGCTCTTTTTAAAGATGCAGCGTCTAATTTATTCACAAGCCGTCATGTCCTCGCCTGTGTAGCTTTATTTTATCACATTAAAAATAATGAACCAAGTTTTTTCAAAAAAACGCACCCAATATAATTGGCATTTTCTTTTTTAATTCTTAATGCTGTACTACCGCCTTTAAGGTATTTTTAAATTCAAAAATACCTTAAAGACTTTGTAATCGATTTTCTGCATGAAAACAGCATATTATATTAAATGAACCTTTCCATTTCCTTAAAATTTTATGAATATTTTAATTTTTGTCTTGCTACGTTTTTGAGATGATGATAGAATATTAACAGTTTAAGAAGACTGTCCAGAAATGCCACACAGTGACTTTTCAACGCAACACAGTGCGGCATGTTTAAATTCAAATTTTGAAAGAAACGAGTGAGGATAAAATGGTCGATACAATCTATGTTTTACTTTTCCTATTAGGTGTCCCTTTCTTTGCTTATGGTATTTATTATTTAATCGTAGGGATATCCGGATACCGTAAACACACAAAATTCAACCAGCATGCCCCTGAAAATCGCATGTGCGCAGTTATTGCCGCAAGAAATGAATCTCTTGTCATTGGGAATCTGATCGATACGTTAAAAGAACAGAATTATCCAGAGGATTTGTTTGATATCTATGTTATTCCGAATAACTGCACCGATAATACAGAAGAAGTAGCCAGAGAACACGGCGCCAAGATTTTTCACTGTACCTCTGAGGTTCGCTCAAAGGGCGCTGCTTTAGAACAGTTTTTCGACGCAACCTTTGCACACAACGATGTTTTTGACGCGTTCTGTGTTTTTGACGCTGATAATCTGGTTGATCCAAATTTCTTTTCCGCAATGAACAATGCCTTATGTGACGGAGAAAAAATCGCACAGGGGTACCGAGATAGCAAAAATCCGACGGATTCCTGGATCTCAGGCTGCCAGTCCATTTTTTACTGGACCTTAAACCGCTTTATGAACCTCGCAAAACAGGGTATTGGCTGGTCTGCAGCTTTAAACGGAACAGGATTTATGGTTTCCCGCGAAGTCTTAAAAGACGGTGGCTTCAGAACCTTTAGCATGACTGAGGATATTGAATTCACCACTCAATCGATCATGAAGGGCTACCGCGTTGCATGGGTGCCTGAGGCCCTTACCTTTGACGAACATCCCATTACTTTCGAAACCTCCTGGAAGCAGCGCAAACGTTGGTCTACCGGTACGATTCAGTGTTTCTCACAGTACTCAGCTCCTCTATGGGAGAATTTTAAAAAGACGCGTAACTGGATGTGTGTGGATATGATTTTATATCTTCTCGCACCATTCATGCAAGTTTTAACCAGTATTTATACCATCTGCTCCTTTGTTGTACTGACACTTTTACTCATTAATACACAGGTCTGGTCTGATGCCCTCACCTTTGCCATCCTATTTGGTGTCGGCGGTGTCATCGTCAGCTTTCTCTTTACAGCAATGGTCGTTAAGCTTGAACACCATAAAATAAGAGAGGTCGCCGGCAAAGCGTTTTTCTCTTTCTGGTTCTTCCTGTTTTCATGGATACCCATTAATGTCCTCTGCTTTGTCAAGCCGATTGAAACTTGGGAACCGATCGAACATACTCAGAGCTTAAAGCTCTCACAATTACAGCTTAATAAATAAAGTCATCAGCGCCCCGATGTTTACATTCCATCAGGGCGTTTTTTCTTATTATCTAAAATTACTACAACAAAAAAGGAACCGTCTTTTGCAGTTAAAAGACGGTTCCTTTTTACAGGACCATATTCAAGAAATTAATGGTTCTCTCGTTCTGTGGATTTCCAAACACTTCACTTGGTGGTCCCTGTTCCACAATGTAGCCTTCATCAATGAAGATAACACGGTCCGCAACCTCTCTGGCAAAGCCCATTTCATGGGTAACCACAATCATGGTCATTCCCTCCTGTGCCAGCTGCTTCATTACATTGAGAACTTCTCCAACCATTTCCGGGTCAAGAGCACTTGTTGGTTCATCAAACAGCATAACATCTGGATTCATTGCCAGCGCTCTGGCAATGGCCACACGCTGCTGTTGCCCGCCGGAAAGCTGTCCTGGATAGGCATCTGCCTTAGCGACCATGTCAACCCTTTTTAAGAGCCCCTGTGCCACTTCCTCTGCTTTAGCCTTATCCATAATTTTCAAGGCGACTGGTGCAAAGGTAATATTTTTTAAAACAGACATATTGGGAAAAAGGTTAAACTGCTGAAACACCATTCCGATATTCCGGCGGTAAAGATTAATATTCGCGTGATTGCCGGTAATCTCATTGCCATCCACCACAATTGTACCACTGGTTGCTTCCTCAAGCGCATTGATACATCGCAGCATTGTGCTCTTACCAGAACCTGACGGCCCGATAATACAGATAACCTCGCCTTCCTCCACTTCCAGATTAATGTCTTTTAAAACCTCTAAATCCCCAAAGCTCTTTTTGAGATTACTAATTTTTACTTTTGCCATAGCTCATCTTCCTTTCAATATGACTCGAAACCTTTGACAGAATCATAATCGGGATAAAATACATGACACCAATGATAATCCACATTTTTAAGGATTCAAAATTATTGGCAATGATTAAACGTCCAGTCTGGGTTAATTCCGCTAAACCAATAACAGAAACCAGAGAGCTGTCCTTTAATGTGATAATACACTGATTTACAATTGCCGGGATCATCGTCTTGATCGCCTGAGGTAAAACGACTCTGCGCATTGCCATCGTATATGGAAGGCCAAGACTCCTGGCTGCTTCCATCTGTCCTTTGTCAATGGACTGAATCCCACCTCTGACAATTTCCGCGGTATAGGCGCCAGCATTCAGGCTCAGTGCGATAACGCCGGCTATAAAGGCATCTAAGCGCATATTCAGTGCACTTGGTATCCCAAAATAAATAAAAAATACCTGTACAATTAACGGTGTACCACGGATGATATCAATGTATACACGTGAAATTCCCCGTAAAAAAGTAGTCCTTGAAACAGATAACAAACCAAAGAGAAGCCCTAGTACCGCCGCGATCAGCAGCGATACCAGGGTCAGTTCGATCGTCATCCAAAGACCTTGTAATAAACGAGGATAGGTTTGAGCAAATAATTCAAAAATACTCATTCAAAAACCTCCTGGAATTATTTTAGGCCGTTAAATTATTAATTTGTTTTGATGTAAGTATCTAAAATTTCCTGATATTTACCATTGTCTTTCATGTTCTTTAAGCCAGTGTTGAACATTTCAAGCAATTCAGCATTCTTACCCTTCTGCACCGCAAATCCGTAAGAATTACCAGCCTGTAAATCACCGACTAATTTTAATGGCTGACCCTTTGCGATCGCATAGCCTAATACCGGATAATCTTCGAAGCAGGCTACTGAGTTACCTGATTTAACATCTTCATACATATTTGCAGATTCCGGGAAAGAGGTAATGGTGAAACCATACTGGTCTTTAATGGATTCGGCATATTTAGAGCCTTCAGTGCCATTTTTAACCGCAACATTTTTTCCTCTTAAATCATCATAAGATTTAATGGTGTCATTGTCAGATTTTACAGCCATACCAACGCCTGAATCGAAATAAGGATCAGAGAAATCATATTTTTTCTGACGTTCTTCGGTAATACTCATACCAGCGATAACGCCATCAGCCTGTCCTGATTCAAGAGCGGTAACAGCAGCGTCAAAGCCAAGTGGCTGCAGCTCATATTCAAAGCCCTGATCTTCAGCAATTGCCTTTAATAAATCCATATCGATACCGACACGGTTACCGGATTCATCTTCAAATTCAAATGGCGCAAAAGTTGTATCAGTTGCAATGATATATTTTTTTGCTCCATCACTTCCGCTTGAGCTTCCGCCACTTGAACAAGCAGCTAAAGAAAAAGTCATTACTGCGGCTAATGCCAAAATACCAAACATTTTGAGTTTCTTCATTTCTTTTCCTCCTGGATTATAGATACTTATTGTTAAAAGTATATCATTTTTTCTGGAAATACGCAACGAAAAAAAATCTCTTACTCAGGGTAAATAATAATTATACTGCTTAAAATCTGAAAAAACAAGCTTAAGTTCAGCATAAAATTCTTTAAAATTTTTACCCAAATTCTTTTCAAAGATAACAAAAGGCTGCTGGATTTTTCCCAACAGCCTTTTCCTTAATAATTAATTTTATAAATCAGGATGCTCTTTTAAATACTGCTTGATCGCTTCAAGATCGCCCTGATCAATAATAATTTCAGAATCGTCACTCTCGAGCATTACTTCATCCGGAAGAATCTGAACCTCGACATCCTCAAATTCAACAGGCTTACGGCTCATATACATGAGCTCCTTCTGATCCAGAATTTCCTTACGGCGGGTAAGATCCGCTTCAATGGTATCCAGATCATCAATCCGTTTGTTGATCTGTTTAGACAGGCGAATCAAGTCATCCAAAACCTCATCGACGATAAACTGCTTATCAATAATTGTCTTAAGCTTATCGCGGATAACATCTCCTGTTTCCAGAATATCGGTATCCGTTGTAATCGGCGTTAAATTATCTAATTCCTGCTTAAAGTCGCTGACCGTTTTCTGAAGCTTTTCCGTTCCTTTTGTTGAGGAATTAATCTCTGTAAGGAGCGCGCCTAATCGTTCCTCGATGGCGGCAAAATCTTCTTTCTGCTCTGGTGATATCGCGCTGTCAAGTTGATCAGCAGAAGCTGTTCCGGCGCCGAAGAGATCGGCCACTGAAACAGCCTCATTTTCGCCCGTTTCTTCCTCCTGAACAGCCTCGGCAGCTTTTTCATCAACGATTGGCTCTTCCTCTGTTTCTTCAACCATTTCAGCTTCTTCGGCAATAACTTCTTCAGGCTGTTCTTCCTCAGAGACTGCCTCTTCAACATCATCACTGTCAGCTTCCTCAGGCTCAAGGTTAGTCAGATCATCATCATTAATTAAAAGAGACTTAAAGGCTTCTTCGTCAAGATAAGTGTCCTCATCATCCTCTTCGTCAGCTTCCTCAATAGATTCCTCGACTTCTTCAAAGTATTCCTCTTCGATTTCGTCTTCGTCATATTCTTCAAAGAGCTCTTCTTCATCAAAATCTTCAAATGCTTCATCCTCGAACTCTTCGTCCTCCTCGAATAAAGCTTCTTCATCTTCATACTCATAGGGATCGGGCTCTTCAATCCCTGCATTTACAGCTGCTGTATCAATTTCATCTGTGTTACCGTCTTTTGTAACCAGTGATTCAAAAATATCATCATATTCTTCTTCATCCTGATCTTCATCACGGTTACTGAGCCATTCTTTTCGTTCCTTTTTTTCGCTGTGTCCTGAAACACCAAATACTTTTCCCCAGATTAAGTGACTGATCAGAATAATCACAATGTCTGCTACTGCAGTGATCAGCAATAATTTCGATGATATACTGAAGGCCATAAAGTAATTGATCCCAAAAACGATAATGTCTGCCGCGACAATAAATATGATCGCGATAACCAATTTTTTCGACAGACCTGTAATATCGCCAATACCCATCATCAAAATTTTAATTCCCGCAAAGAAACAGGAAACAATCATGACATTTGTATCCACATCGTGGCTTACAAATTGAAAGAGTAACAAAACACCGTATGTTGATAAAATAACTGCAATACAATCAAAAAGCAGTAGTAATCCTAATTTTTCACTTTTTTCTGCCATATCTTCACTCCTCAATATTTTCTTCGGTAACTGCTTCCGTATTTTTATCCTTCTGCTCATTCAAACCAAAGGATGGAAGTACCGAACCTAAAGAATCTGCAAGCTTGTCTGTTCCCTTATACATCGATTCAATTTCCAATAGCTTGAGGTATTCTCGATTGAGGGTCTCTTCTTTTTTGTTCAAAGCTTCGTTTCTTTCTTTCAGCACATCAAAAGCATCCTCAAGAACATTCAGCATTTCCTTGACCATCTGTTCCCGTTTTTCAATGACCTTGATCTGCTTTTTCAAGCCGTCAGGCATATCGCTGTCGTCAACATGACTTTCCGGCTCATCCTCTAAGCGCGGGCACTCCGGCTCTTCGGACGATTCCTTAAACACCGGCACGAATGTGTCTCTCGTTTCTCCATCAACACCCTCCTGCAGTTTCGCAATCTTCTCATCCTTGTCCTTTGACACATTGAGTAATTTTTTTAATTCCTCATCTTTTTCCATCAGCTGCTTTTCCAAAAGCTCAATACGCGACTCTACACGGTCAAAAGATTGTCCTCTATCCTGGGTATTCTTATCCATACAAGTCCACTCCCTATTTTCTTTCTATTACCATTTTCGGCACTGCTTTTTAAGGTTTAATATTTATTCATAGTCTATTATAACAAAATTCTTAGTAAAAGTATAATGTCTTTGTCAAAAAATATCATTGAAATTTTATTATTTTTCTCTATTATGGTATAATAACACAGTCATAAAGAGAAAAACGTATTTAATTAGCAATTGAGAGGTCCCAATGGAAAAACGAAACAAAAGCGTTATTGGAAACCGAAGAAGTGGCGAAAGGCCCTCTTCTCCTTCAAAAAAGGCGGCTTCACGCCCTTCAGGCCGACCAGGAAGCAGCCGGTCATCCCAGAGCCAAAGTTCCAGAAGCAATTCTTCCCGTTCATCCCGCCCCCCACAGAGGATTGATGATCGGAGACGCAATTCTAATGATACTTTACCCAAAAAACGCAAGAAAAAAAGAGGATTTTTTAAGAAAGCATTAATTTTACTTCTTGTGCTGCTCATCGGAGCAGGGGCATATGCCGCTACTGTCATCAAATTTGGCAATTTAAACAAAGATCTGACCGGAAAGGTCTCCCAATATAATATCAGTTCAAACGCCGCCAATATGGCCCTTAACCACCGTATTGTCAATGTGGCGATCTTCGGCGTCGACGGACGTGACGATGTGGATGGCAGCCGGTCCGACTCCATGATGATTGCTTCGGCCGACTTCGAACACAATAAACTGAAAATAACCTCATTAATGCGGGATACCTACGTATACATCAATAAAGATTACGGCTACGACAAGCTTAACGCCGCCTATTCCTTTGGTGGTCCCAATTTGGCGCTTAAGACCATTAACCAGAATTTCGATACCGCCATCACCGACTATGTGACCATTGACTTTACAGCTATGGTCGCCATGGTAAACGCCGTTGGCGGCGTCACCATTGATATTGAGAATGAAGACGAGCTCTATTGGGTTAATCAGTATTTGATGGATGTCAACAACCATGTTAATACAAATTCCGCTGATGTTCCTGGTACAGGCCCTCAGGTATTAGATGGAAGCCAGGCACTTGCCTATTGCCGTGTTCGTTATGTCGGCAACGGAGACTTTGACCGTACACTGCGCCAGAGAAAGGTTTTTGAACAAGTGCTCGACAAAGCAATGGATCTAAATCCATTGGCACAATATAATCTTTTGACACAGGTTATGCCTTATGTCGAAACATCACTGAGTCAAACCGAAATTTTAAAATACGCTGGTAATGTAATGTTTATGAAGGATCATTCCATCTATCAGGAGCAAATCCCAGCAGAGGGTTATGTTGATACCGGTATGCTCGGTGATGTGTCTTATGTATTTCCAGTTACTTTGGCTGATAATATTAAGGAATGGTACCAATTTGTTTATGAGACAGATTATACGCCATCAGGAACGGCTCAGGATATTAGTGATGAGATTGAATCTATGTGGTAAAAATATAAGGAGATTTATTTAAGGTTTGGAAAAAATTAAAGCATTTTTAAAAAGTGACCGGTTTGCCGAAATTTTTCGTTTCGGCATTACCGGCGGTGTAAGTTTTTTAGTCGATTATGGTATTTTATTTGCATTAACAGAATTCTTTGGTGTGAACTATCTGGTTTCTTCCGGTATCAGCTTCACTGTCTCTGTTATTGTAAATTATTTTATGTGTATTCTCTGGGTGTTTAAACGCGTTAAGCAAAACGACACCAAATCCGTTGTACTGTTCGTCGGATCCAGTGTCGTTGGCCTATTCATCAATCAAGTTTTAATGTGGTTCTTTGTTGAAAAGATTCATATTTATTATATGGTGGCAAAAATTATTGCTACGATTATTGTTATGATTTGGAATTATGTGGCTAAGCGAAAAGCAGTAGTTGGTTAATCTCCCAATCATTGTTTATTTGTTTAATTTTGTAAGAAGTTTATGCAGAAATCTATATTTATTATTTTTTCAAGATATTTTTTCTTTTTTCCTTATTGGTAAACTTAACAAAGTCCAAATAGAAAAAATCATCATAAACGGATAAAGAGAGAGTATATACCTAGATTTTATTTCCCAAAATATATAAAATAAAAACATACCCATATAGATTAAATAAATTACTGATAATTTACCAGATTGTGGTTTAATAAACCAATATAGCGTTAATACAAATAGTATAAAATATTGAGCATATATAAAAGAATCCACTGCTTTTCTTAATATCTGTTCATTATTCATAAGATATTTTGTTGCTGCCGTTTCATAATAAAATTTCGAATCGCTTTCATTGCAATTCTCTCCAAAGGCGTACCGCTGTGCTTGATAAGTTCCTTCCATCCACATCCAGTATTCTTTTTTAGCAATAATCCCCATGACTTCTTTTATACCATTACTTTTTAGTCGCGCTACTACATCACTCGCATTTCTATCTACGCTGTGTGTTCCATCTTGAAACCCGAATTCTTCCTGATTAAAGCCCATATATATGTAAGACCAAACTGGCATTGATCTTTCTCCATCATTATAGTTGACTATGTGATGAATAAAAAAATTAACACCCAAAAACATAAAAAAACTTACAGAAAAAACAAGAAAAATTATTTTAAATTTTCTTCTAATTTGAGCTTTATTAGTAAAAAAATAGTCAATAATAATAGCAAATATATAGATTAATGCCACCGGCCTAATAAAATATAGTAATACTAATAAAAGAATAGGTACTGCTAGTTTATTTGAATCTTTTAAATAGATATACACTGAAGTTAATGATATCAGTGTAAACGGAATGTCTGTATAAATATGATTAATATATAAAAAAACAGATCCAAGAGAAAGAAATAGCAAATAAAACAAATTACTATATTTATTGTAATACAAAGATATTAACAGTGTACTCACTTTAGCAATTAAAAGAATACAAATGATATTTAATATTTTTATAATTATAACATTTTTAGGAAAAACTATAAATATTAGTCCATACAAAAAGCTTACTAAAACATTATTAGGCCACAATTTAAAATATAGGTTATCTAAAAAATATGAAAAGTTTAATTTTGATACTTCAATAGCCGCTCTGAAAATTTGTTCCATATCAGAAAAAGGTTTCAAAGGTACCAAAATAATGAATATAATTCCTAAAAAAATATAAATAATGGTAATTAACCATGGCTTGCTGATTTTATTAATTACAGTTCTATATCTTAATAAAAGCATTATTCCTAAAATTACTAAAAGTACGCATATAATAATTTCCGGAGTCATGTAAATAAACTCCGGAGAATCATCGTAATTGTAATTCGGTTTAATAAACAATGAAATAATTGAAAACACACAAAATACAATGAAAAGAAAAATTCTTATACACTTGACAATAGAAAAATAAAATTTATTCATCGACTTCTCCTGAGAACATACTTCCTTCAAATAATCCTCTTTTTTTATTTCATTACATTATAACTTTAAATACCTATTATTTTACATTTCCAAACAACTAATGCAAATATTCAAAAAATTATTATTTTTAGCACAAAAATTATTTATGCTTTCTATTATATATTAATTATATAATTTCAAAATAGTTTTAATTCTTAAGAAAAGTCTCTATAAAATACTTCGGACGTTCTTTGGTTTCATTATATATTTTTCCAATATATTCTCCAATAATACCAATTGCCAAAAGCTGAACTCCTCCAAGGGCCCATATTGAACATGCTAAAGATGTCCATCCTGTGATAGTCTGCCCTAAATAGTTCATAATTAGTGAATAAACTAAAATCCCAACACTTACTAAAAAAGATACGACACCAACAATCGAAATCATTCTAATTGGTTTTATGCTAAAAGATGTAATACCGTCAAATGCTAATGATAACATTTTTTTCAGAGGATACTTTGACTCTCCAGCAAATCGTTCATGTCGTTCATATGTGACAACTGATGAAGGATAACCAATCAAAGGGACTATGCCACGCAAAAATAAATTGACTTCTTTAAACTGTGCCAAACCTTCTAATGCCCGTTTGCTCATTAGGCGATAATCAGCATGATTATATACAATTTCAACACCAAAACTCTTCAACAGTTTATAGAAGCTTTCCGCAGAAAAGCGTTTAAAAAATGTATCCGCATCTCTTTTGCTTCGGACTCCATACACAATATCATTTCCATCATAGTATTCATCGACAAATTGATCAATCACATCAATATCATCCTGTAAATCTGCATCTAATGATATTGCCATATCACAATACGCTTTCGCCGTCATTAAGCCCGCTAAAACAGCATTTTGGTGTCCTTCATTTCTAGATAATTTGATTCCTTGATAAAGACTGTTTTTATTACATAACCTTTCTATAATTGACCACGTTTGATCTTTTGAGCCATCATTAACAAAGAGAATTCGACTTTCCTTTGAAATTATATTTCTTTCTTTTAAGTTTTCTATTTTATCTTTTAAAGTTTCAGCTGTTATATTTAATACTTGTTCTTCATTGTAACATGGAATAACTAAATACAAAGTTTTTGGGCCTTTCATAAAAACCTCCCTAAATATTATTTTTTAAGTATCCAAATAGTTCTAGCCATTTGTACGCTTTATACTTTACAAAAATATTTAAATCATCTGGTAATTTTTCCATATATTTTAAAAGTTTAAAAATTTTATCTTTTTTTACAAAAGTATATGTTCTAAGTTTTTTGATCAATTTATCAGGATCAAGTCAGGATCAATCCACTCAAAGGAAACTGATTCTGGAAGACTATAATATATTTTCATAGCACTAGTAACCCCATTATCATAATAATAAGGCATTACATATCCATAAAGATCATCCTTTAATTTGCATAAAATTATTGAATCAATTCTAAAATTTGTTTTTTCTTTTTCCTTAGCTTCAAGCAAAATTTGTTCATTATATTTTAAAACTCGGCTATTTATTCCGTATCCATTATAAACTGGCAATAGACTAAAAATAGAAATCGCTACTATGACTCCAATAAAACCAACTTGAATTTTTTTTCTTCTTATATGATAAACTATTTTCACAAAAACATCTAGTGCTACAATAAAATATATTAACATAAATGGCGCAAACGATCTTAATGTAAGTGTTGGAGACACTATTAATGCTCCAACAGTTATAAATCCAAACATAAATGATATAACAATAATGAATTTTTTTTCTAAAATATAATACGTTTCTATTTGAATAAACGTCAGTAAAACAAATAAAATTAATGTTATATTTAGTATTATTGTATGCGTAGTATTTTCGGTCAAACTGTAGAGATTGCCGTTTGTTTTCAAAACTAAAATAAAAATTATAATATTTAATGTACAATAAAAATAATTAACACATTTTAGTCCCCATTTCCTTTTTATAAGGCATATTGAAATAACTAATGTAGTAATTAAAACTAATAGCAAAAATAAGTAAAAGCTATCAGAAAAGAATAATTTAGCAACTCCTTCAAAATTTAGTAACAATTTATCCAAAAATGATATCTCACCCCCATTTGAAGTTTCTGTTACTGAAAGCCTCAATCTATTCCCTGGCGAAAAGACCAAAAAACAGAATGCTCCACAAATTCCTAAAAGACTGATTATATCAAATTTTTCTATTCTTATTTTAAAGTACAGCTTTTTTAATAATAATATGAAAATAAATGTCACGATTAATGCTCCACCTAATTGTTCTTGAGAACTTGATAGAAGCAAAAAACATAAAAAAGAAATTAATTTATAAGCTATATTATCTCTACTTCTTTCTTTTATATTTATTTTTATATAAAAAATAAACCCAATAAGAAATAAAATAGTTGGAACCAAATATACCATTGCTGCTATAAACCAGAAAAATGAATCTCTTAATACATCTATTTGAATAAAACCAAATAAAGAACATGCTAATATTCCTGAATAAGCCAATGGAATTTTTTTTCCGCCACTTTTTAATACATAATAATGGATAATGTAAAACAATCCACAAACAACAAAAGACATAAATAAACGCATTATCCATAAACCGTTTTTAAGTAGTATTATTTCTAAAAAATATGCAAAAACTCGCCCCCCCCATCCATTATAATGTAATTTTAAAAATTCAAACAACTGAGCTAACGAATAATTCGTACCTTCTATTCCTGGCACTTGCACCGCATAAGATAGTGTAACGTATCCATAATCATCAAAATACATAAAAACATTTCTATATTGTAGTAACAAAAACATAAAAAATAAAACCATTATAAAACAAAAAACATAATAATCAGCTTTATTATTTTTATTATAAAGCACTTCAATCCTCCCAGCCTATAAACTCTCTATATTTTATTGCTATATCTGATTCCATAGCTAAAAACGCACTTTAAATCATTTACTAATTTTATTTTCCACAACTTTACCCCAAAATTTTTTTAAAAAAGAAACAAAAACTGATTAAAAGATTTTTACTTTTTAAAAAGCAACTACCTAAATAGGGTACAAAAATTCAACTAAACTAACTAAATTGATAAAAGCATTCGAAGTTCAAAATACAGACTAATTTTGAATTGCTAATCAGTTTTTAAAACCCGTTGCCCTCAAACAATGCCTTGAAGATGTTAAAATGGCACAATACAAAAAGATGATTATAACTATATTGATATTAGTTTAAGTACAGTTTTAAGGTATTACAACTTTCAAATAAAATAATCAACACTGTATGTTCATAAATCCTTTTCAAAAAAGTCTAATTAAACAAGATATCCACTCACTAATTTAAATAACAACAACAGCAAAAGAAATGTACAAAGGCAAATAACAAATCCATTAATATGGACTTCTTTAAATGTATTTTTTATTTTATTTGTTTTAAAAAGTAACAATAACGGAAAGAGCAACGGTGCAAAATATCTTCCTTGCACTCCAGATATTGTAAGAGACCCCACTGGAGTAAATGTTATATACAATGACGTAATCACCAATCCCCAAGATAACAAAACACAAAATAATAAATAAATTTTATTTTTAATTCCCATATTTTTAGGAAGTTCATTATTGTCTACTACAGCTAAAACAAGCATAAAAAACGTAACAATATAACTTATTCCTGAGGAAAACGTTCCGCTATATGCAAAATTTCCGATTGGTCCTTCAAAATAAGACGGTAGACTTTTTAAGACATAATTCAAACAAATATTTGCATAAGTAAAAATATGAGTAATAATAAAATTAATCTGTCCTTCTACACTTACACCTTCTATGACCCATTGTGCTAAACCATTAAACGAAGAATACAGCGTATTTACTGTAATTACGCATCCTAGTACTAACAGCATCAAAAATTTGAGAGCAAAGCCATTTTTAAAAACACTAATATTCTTCTTTATTATAGGCATGTTTTTATTAGGTAAAATTAAAAACAACAGTGCCAATGGCGCATACGTTATTTTACCCGTTATCATTATACTTGAAGCTAATAGATATAAAACTAATTTTTTAGTCGTAATTTTATTTGAATAAAACATGTTGATAAATATCGTCACTGTAGCAAGCGAAAAGCTATATGTAACTGGATCTGCAGAATATGAACATGCTAAATACAACATTCCAGGTAATAAACCTAAAAGAAAAATAAGTCTTTTACCTATTAACGTTTGTTTTATAAGTATACTTATGACCAAACAATATGCAATCAAATTAAACAATCTTCCTAAATAAAAAACGTTGATAAAAGGTAAAGACAAAAATTTCCCTAAAAAAATTCCTATCGCCGCAGGTACATAAGCGGTTGGCAAATATGGTTTTGCAGTTGTATCATAATACCTCTTTGTTTCATAATCATTTTTTTTATATAAGTCGTAATAGTTGTTTCTTTCTTCTGTTGTATCAAAAGATGTAGATATTCCATTAAAACTAAAAAAACGCTCTATATTCTCTGGCCAATATATTTCTTTATTTTTTTCTATTCCAAAATCAAAAGATGCTGTTTGATATGCCTTAACAAAATGTTCCCTTTCGTCAAACGAAAAGTAGGTAGGCATTGTAATAACTATATTAATTCCGAAGATAATTGCAATAATTAAAAAAGTAATGTGCAGTTTTAATATAAAATATTTAAAATTAAAAATTAAAACTAACAACACATATAAAATTGAAAACAGTAAAAAAAAGCGGCTCCAATCAAAATAAAATTGATTATCAATTTCAATACGCGAAATATGAACTGATGTCTCTAAATTATTTTTTAAATATTCATTAAAATTCAGTTCTATTGTCGGATGTACTTTGCTATCAATTTTTAAAAACACCTGATCATTGTAGAGAGGATCTGCTAAATTAATTTTTCGTTCGTTTTTTTTAGTATCTGGGTATTGAGTTCTTATCTCAAATGCAGATGAGTTTTTGTCTAAAATAATTTTTAATCTTAATATGTCGATA
Source organism: Eubacterium maltosivorans (assembly GCF_002441855.2). Lineage (NCBI taxonomy): Bacteria > Bacillati > Bacillota > Clostridia > Eubacteriales > Eubacteriaceae > Eubacterium > Eubacterium maltosivorans. Next base: position 1,990,400 of record NZ_CP029487.1, read on the forward strand.
CTTTTCGAATTCTCAATTGTAATACTGCTTTGTGTATTCGTAGCTATATATCCACTATCAAATATAATATTATTAGTTTTAATATCACTATCACAAATTTCAATTATACCTTTTTGATTTTCATTTAGAAAAAAATATCGATAATTAAAACCGAATATTTCAATTAAAAGTGAGACAAAAAATACAATAATAACTAATAAAATATTTTTTCTTAAAATATTCTTTCTCATTTTCTCTCCTTTTCGATTTCATTTCGTTTGTAATAAAATAAGTTCATTTTATCTTAAAAACTATCAAACATTATCCCCAAAGCACAAGTAAACAAAAAATAAACAAACTACCATTTGATTCACAAAGTCAAGTTGCTGTATCTTAATAAGAAAGTTTTAGACAATACTATATCAAATCACATTATATTTTTAAAAACAAAGAATTATTTACTCATTCTCCAATGTGATAAAATTTAAATTTATCAACTCGCTCCTACATTCTTAATTTTTATAATCAACCTTTCTTTATTATCTTTGATTTATTTTTTTCTATTTCTAATTCCCTAACTCTTTTTTCCAATATAGCTAATGCTTGAATTGTTTTTCTATTTTTTTCATTTAAATCTGATATTATAATTGTGATAGATAACAAAATCAATAATACAAACATTGCTTCAATAACATAAACTACATTTACTGGTGTTTCAATCCCTACTATACGTGATATCCAATAAACAATTTCAGGAAAGGTAATTAACAGTAACAGCGCAAATACAGAAAACAACCAAATTAAAGAATATTGTAAATTCAACTTTTGTTTTCTTAATAAATTAATAATTATGAATAGAAAAAATATAATCGCAATCGCCAGAAAAATCCTTAGTGTTATATTCATTGTTATTTTCCTTTTCTAAAAGAACCTAGTCGGCAAATAATAATTGCTAAAAAGACCTTTATCATATAATAAACTGATTTAAATGCCTTTATTGAAGATTCTCCTCCCTTTCTTTCAGACATTACAACCGAAACTTCCTTAATAGTAAAATTGTTTAAAGTAGCAGCAATAATTGCTTCTGGTTCAGGATAGTCTGATGCATAATACATAGAAAAAAACGTAGTTAAGGCTTTATTCGTTGCTCTAAATCCACTTGTTGTATCTTTTATCTCTTTACCACTCAACGATTTAATTAATATTCTCAACATATTTATTCCTATCCTCCTCGCACCTGAAGATTGAAAACCTTCTTTCGTAATAAATCTAGAGCCAATGACCATGTCCGCTTGATTGTTGATAATCGGTTCGATAAGATTTTTTATAAAGAATGGGTCATGCTGCCCATCTCCATCCATTTGAATTGCAATATCATAATCTTGTTCCACGGCATATTTATAACCAGTCTGAACGCCTCCACCTATCCCCAGATTAACAGGTAAGTCAATAAAATTATAATTTTTTTCTAAACATATTTTTTTTGTATTATCAATTGAACAGTCATTAATAATAACATAATCTAATTTAATATTTGGAATAGTAATTTCCTTTAAATTTTCAATCACACTCTCTATCGAATCCTGCTCATTATAAGCAGGAACAATTACCAGCACTTTTATCATTACATAACCCCATAACCTTTCATTTAACTAGGTTTAATATTCATAAATACAACGCCAGCCAAAATCAAAATAATCCCAATCCATTGAAAACTTCCAATATGTTCTTTCAAAATAAAGATTGAAGCCATAATTATCAAAATATTTGATAACCCTAGAGCAATAGGTTGTATATAACTCAAATCAAATTTTTGCACAATTGAAATCCATAATAAAAAGCTAATAATATATAAACATAATCCTATTAAAGTTGTATATGATAAAGATAAATTAAAAAAACTGGAATTAACCACTAAAGCATTATTTTCTGCTCCAATTTTGACTAACGTTAACCCCCCAACACTACAAAATAAATAGACTATAAATACTACAATAAACATGAATGCAAACACTCTCTCCTTTAAAATCTAATAAGCATTCTTAACCAACGCCCCAAACGTCATAAAAAACACTTTCACATCCAGCCACAGCGACCAGTTTTCAATATACTCAATATCACAGTTAATCCGCTCCGCAATCGAAGTATCGCCTCGCCAGCCGTTTACCTGGGCCCAGCCGGTAATTCCCGGCCTTACATGATGCTTAATCATATACTTGGGCACTTCATCTTTAAACTGCTGCACATAAAACGGACGCTCTGGTCTCGGACCGATAATACTCATATCGCCCTTTAACACGTTAAAAAACTGCGGTATCTCATCCAAACTTGTTTTCCTGAGAAAGGAGCCAAATTTCGTCTTTCTCGGGTCATCCTCAGTAGTCCAAAGCTTATCGCCTTTTTCTGGAATATCATTTCGCATTGATCGGAATTTATAGATATAAAATTCCTTCCGGTTCATGCCCACGCGGATCTGCTTATAAATAACAGGCCCTGGAGAGGTTACTTTGACCAAAATCGCTAAAATCAGATAAAGCCATGAAAAGACGATTAAAAACGTACCGGACAAAAGAATATCCAGCGCCCTTTTGACAAACTTATTAAAGGGCTCATCCAGCGGTATATACCGCGTGTTGATCAATGGGATGCCATCGAGCTCATCAAAAGCTGGTCTGGAGCCCTGAACCAGATTAAAATAATCTGGGATAACCTGTGTTTTTATACCCTGATACTCACATTTGTCGATCACATCATTGATGCGCTTAAAGCTGGTATTTGGCAGCGCAATAATGACTTCATCCACACGAAATTCTTCCAGTATATCATTCATTTCTTTTGTGGTTCCCAAAATAGGTAAACCATTTTTATCACTCTTCGGATAATAATCGTCAACGTAGCCGCAAATTTTGTAGCCAAGCTGCCGGTCTCCTAATACTTTATCCGCAAAAGCCTGTCCCAGGGCACCAGCTCCCACGATGATAATATACTTAATGTTGTAACCGCGCTCACGCATCATTCGGAGCATTTTTCGAATGGTGCCCCGCTCCAGAGACATGATTACAATGGAAAACAGGAAGAATAGTCCAAGCATATATCTTGAAAAGTGAATACTCTTCTCTGTATATAAAACTGCCATTACAATTAAAATCCCAATTATATTGGATAATATAATTTCCTGGCACTCTTTAAAAAAGCGTTGCTTTCGATACGGTTTATACAAGCCAAAAATAAGAAACAAAATCAGGTAGACAGGTATGATAAAAATCAGCAGGCCAACATAAGCCTCGAAATGCATTGTGCGCACACCATCCGTAAAAAACGGGGAGACAAACCGAATATACCAGGCCAGAAGAAGCGCGACGCTGACGACAACAGCATCAAAAACAACCAGCAGAAAATTAAAAAAATGTTGATTACTTTTTATCATAGCTTCTATCTCCTTTTAAGATTATCGGTTTTTTGCCAATGCAATTTTTTTCATTATTTTAGTTCCAAGAAATACCGTACCTGTCGTAATTTTACTGTATTTTCCCTGGTAATGTTTGTTATAAAAAATAATCATAGAATCATAAAATGCTTTGATTACCTTAGGATTACGTTTTCCGATCCCACTGGCCTTTTTATAATGAAATATGCGTACTTCCGGATAATAAATGATCTGATATCCAGCCTGCTTAATGCGGTAGCACCAGTCAATATCTTCACCATACATAAAATAGTCCTCGTCCAGCAGTCCGACACGGTCGATCACGCTCCGGGGAACAAGTATAAACGCCCCCATCACGCAGTCAACTGAACATATTTTATCTGGATTAACAAAGGTTAAATTGTATTCACCAAACCGCTGGCTTTTGGGAAAGCGTTTATCCAGCTTAAGCGAATGGTATAGGCCGTTTGCCGGTGTTGGAAAGCTTCTCTTGCACGCCGCGTCTAGCTGGCCGTTTTCCAGAAGTACCTTGCATCCTAACGCTCCCACCTGCGGTCTCGCTTTTATAAACTCCAATGACTTTTTAAGTGTATTCGGCTCGACGATTGTATCTGAATTTAACAGAAGAATATAATCTCCCTTTGCTTTGTGAATCCCAATATTGTTCGCCTTTGAAAAACCCAGGTTTTCTTTGTTTTTAATGATACTCACCTGTGGAAACTTCCTTTCAACGGCTTCGATACTGCCGTCACAAGAAGCATTGTCCACGACGATCACCTCAAAGTCGACCTCCTGCAAATGGCTCTCATACACTGAAGCCAAACAATTCGTGGTCAATTCTTCTGTTTTATAATTAACAATAATAATCGATAAATCCATAAATGCTCCATTCGTACATACTTCTTGTCAATTTTAACAGTATATCATAAATGTAACAAATTTGCATCTTCCAATTGCCTTACTTCGATATTTTTTCAAATAAATATCGGAATACATTCCAGAGTAACATCCCCTCTATCTTGATATAGTTAAGAATATGGCGCATTTTGAAGGGTGTTTTCCGAACTTTATTTAAACTTAAAAACGCTTCTTTAATACCAGACCAATAAGTTTTTCCATATCCCGACACTGAAAACATGGCGCCTTTAATTAAAAAACCCAACGCTAAAAAAATAAAATTTATCACCAGCTGTAAAAATGGCATATTTTTATAAGCAGTATAGATGTTATTCCTGGCCGAAATTTTAACCTTAAATTCTGAATACTTATTGCCATCCGCCGTTGTCGCGCTGCCGATATGATAGCAGATAGCAGATGGCTCATAGCGATTCTTATAGCCGTAAATACGTCCACGATAAGAGACATCCACATCTTCAAGGTAGGCAAAATAATGCTCATCAAACAAGCCGATCGCATCAAAAATACTTTTTCTGTAAATGCCGGCGCCAGCGCAGGTACTAAAAACACTGGTTGGCTTCAATAATCGGGAAACGTTCTTCCCATCACCTCGTTTATAAGCCCAGCCCAAGATATTATAAAAATCTCCGGTATCATCAATTTTATCGCGTTCATAATAGCGAATCATCCGTGAAGAAACGGAAAATATCCGTTCATCCTTGTCAATGGCCTGATGGAGCTTTTCAACAAAATCATCTGCCACCACCACATCATTGTTTAACAGCAGCACATACCTGCCCCTGGCAGCGCGAATGCCATTGTTCACGGAAACCGCAAAGCCAGAATTTTTTTCATTAAGGATCAGCCGAATCTCCGGATGATTTTTTAAAATCGTGAGACTATCGTCGGTTGAGCAGTCATCAACAATGATGATCTCAAAATCTTTGAAAGACTGCTCTTCCAAACTATTGAGGCAATTTTCCAAAAACGCTTCCCCGTTAAAATTAGGGATAACAACTGATATTTCTTTACTCATATACATTCTCCATGGTATTATCATATCCTAGATAAATAAAGGATGCAATAAAATTCTAAATGGATATTTTTAATGTAATAAGCTTTATTTTTTACCTGTGGATAAAAAGTTATCCACAGGCGTAACCGTCATATATGGCGGCAATTTGGGCAAAAAAGCGAAAATGGACGCGAAATCACCGACACCTGTGTCGACATAAATAACTATAACATTATAATTTTTATATATTATTATATATTAATAAAGGGGATCGCTTCCTGCTTTCTGCTGTTTCGAAAAACAGTTCCCCTTGTTTTTAAAATCTGTGATGATGATTCTTGATCTTTTACTGATCTTTATCATTTGTATGTTAACCCATAACCATGCATCATCAAATTTCAAACATAAACATGCATTTCAGCGATTTTTATCTTCTATTAATGATTCTGTTCCTTTTCGATTCTCACTCGTCTTAATTCAGGTATTTTGAATGTATTTTTATTTTCCAGGATTTTGTGGATAACTGGCGTCAAAAATTATAAAGCGGACAGATCTGTCCGCGATAATGCCAAAATCGCCAAAATAGCGGCAAGATCGCGGTCACAGATGTCCGCCATTAATAATATTATAAATAATATATTATTATATATATACTTATTCCTGAGTGCAGGGTTATCCACAGATTGAAATCTTTGATATCTAAAAACGAATCTGCAAAATCTAATCTACATCAGTAACTATTTCTCTAAAATAATCTTTAACCTTTTTTATTTCATTATAAATCTTTGTGTTATACTCTTAACTAACACTCTTTTAAAAAATAGATAGGCTTAGTACTTGATCCGATGCTTTGACTAAAAATAAAACCTGTAAGATTTTGACGTCTTACAGGTTTTTGTTTAATTTATGAAATTCTGTTCATAATGTCAATAATTCCCTGGCCGTAGTTTGCTCCAGTTGCCCATCCATATCCGTTAGGATTTTCTTTTTGTCCTAACCATTCAACATATGGGGCACAGCCACGCTTAACCAAGTTAAATCTTTCATCAACACAAGCATTATTTAAAGGTTCTGTTGATGCATAAGCCTTCAAATGTTGTATCTGCGCACGAATTCCCATGCGGATACCATTTTCATTATCGCCATATTTCTGAGCAAAACTCATGCCCGCAGCGCCATCATCTGTGGCCCCAAGACCAGCAAAATTGAATTGACTAATGCTTACTTGACCACCAAATTTTAACCAACCGGTTTCTTTCATGGCTTGAGCAAAAGCTACGTCTGCCCGGATATTTTCGGCGTTTGCTTCTTCGATGTAAAGTTGTGCGAAACGGTTGATGTCTACGTTACGGCCGTTTTCTGTGTAATATGATGGAAAATCATGTCCAGAGGAATTGTATAAATAAACTAATTGTTCGACTCTTACAGTGCCGTTTCCGATAATGGATGTTAAACCTGCAGCGTTATTTTCTTCTGGTACTTCAATCTCTATAGTTTTTAGCACCTGGAAATTTCCTGTCGTGTCCACCGCATAGGCGTGTACATTGTAAGTGCCTGTATCATTTCCATGATCTTTAATGTTGACGGTCACTTTATAGTCGCCGTTCCACTGCCGTTCTGCCCAGTACCACTTGATGTCATCCTGGCCGTTCACTTCGCTCCATACAGGAACTGTGATGCCACTTAATCCCATACCATTCGGTACATTCACTTTGCTGATGGTTGCCGTAAACTGGCCATTTTTCACTTCACTTACATTCAGTTCTTCTGCGGTTATTTTTCCTGGATTCGCTTCTGGCACGATAACACTTGCTGTCTTTAACATCTGGAAATTTCCCGCCGTGTCCACTGCATAGGCGTGTACATTGTAAGTGCCTGTATCATTTCCATGATCTTTAATGTTGACGGTCACTTTATAGTCGCCGTTCCACTGCCGTTCTGCCCAGTACCACTTGATGTCGTCCTGGCCGTTCACTTCGCTCCATACAGGAACTGTGATGCCACTTAATCCCATACCATTCGGTACATTCACTTTGCTGATGGTTGCCGTAAACTGGCCATTTTTCACTTCACTTACATTCAGTTCTTCTGCGGTTATTTTTCCTGGATTCGCTTCTGGCACGATAACACTTGCTGTCTTTAACATCTGGAAATTTCCCGCCGTGTCCACCGCATAGGCGTGTACATTGTAAGTGCCTGTATCATTTCCATGATCTTTAATGTTGACGGTCACTTTATAGTCGCCGTTCCACTGCCGTTCTGCCCAGTACCACTTGATGTCATCCTGGCCGTTCACTTCGCTCCATACAGGAACTGTGATGCCACTTAATCCCATACCATTCGGTACATTCACTTTGCTGATGGTTGCCGTAAACTGGCCATTTTTCACTTCACTTACATTCAGTTCTTCTGCGGTTATTTTTCCTGGATTCGCTTCTGGCACGATAACACTTGCTGTCTTTAACATCTGGAAATTTCCCGCCGTGTCCACCGCATAGGCGTGTACATTGTAAGTGCCTGTATCATTTCCATGATCTTTAATGTTGACGGTCACTTTATAGTCGCCGTTCCACTGCCGTTCTGCCCAGTACCACTTGATGTCATCCTGGCCGTTCACTTCGCTCCATACAGGAACTGTGATGCCACTTAATCCCATACCATTCGGTACATTCACTTTGCTGATGGTTGCCGTAAACTGGCCATTTTTCACTTCACTTACATTCAGTTCTTCTGCGGTTATTTTTCCTGGATTCGCTTCTGGCACGATAACACTTGCTGTCTTTAACATCTGGAAATTTCCCGCCGTGTCCACCGCATAGGCGTGTACATTGTAAGTGCCTGTATCATTTCCATGATCTTTAATGTTGACGGTCACTTTATAGTCGCCGTTCCACTGCCGTTCTGCCCAGTACCACTTGATGTCGTCCTGGCCGTTCACTTCGCTCCATACAGGAACTGTGATGCCACTTAAATCATAAGGTGATTTGAACCCTTTTATTATAATGTCGAAAGTATTATTCTTCACATTGGAAAATGAAATCTCCTGAACTGTTGCGTTCGGTTTGTATCCAAAAAAATCATTTATGCTTTTCACAATGCGTGTTGCTTCATTGCTTTGATAGGACTCATCTGCTAACTTTCTTGATTCATTATCATTAGAAACAAAACCAGCTTCTATTAAGACAGAAGGACAAGTTGTATGAGCAGGGATATAATCATCTCTTTCAATTGTATTTCTAAATGGAATACCAATACCACTAAAATTTTTCTCCAGTAATCCAGTAAATTCCTTTGATCTTACTGCTGATTCACATGGTGTTTCATCCAACCATGCATAGTCGCCATTACCCCAGAGACCATATTTTTTATATACACCACTATTGTCAATACCCGCACGGTAACTGCTCCAATAAAATTCATATCCACTTGCGCTTCCACCAGAATTGTGATGTAGACTAATCGCCAAATCAGGATTTTTTGCATTAATTGCATCACCAATCGTTTTTAATGAGCTGTCAGAATCATAGCCTTCATTAACTTGCTGAGTTGTCAGTAATGCAGGAATCGAACAACCGTTAACTGGATGTGTTAAATAAACTTCATATCCTATAGATTTAAGCTTTTCCGCCGTCTTGGCTGCCAAAGCTGCATTAAGATCCGCTTCTTTGATTTTAGTATTATTATTTACCGCTCCTGAATCTCGTCCAACCAAATGCCCTGGATTAATTACAATTACCGGAGTTGCAGCCTTTATAGGAAAAAGTGTTGCAAAGCACCCAAAAAGCAATAAAAATACCGTTAAAAAACTGAATGCCATTTTTTTATATGTCATTTACTCCCTCCTTTCTTTTAAAATTAAGATCTAAACTATAAATCTCAAAATGATATTATCATATTAAAGATTAGAACGTCAATTCTAAAGTGTTTATTTCATCATTTCCCATAAAATTCCATGTGGTATCTTAAACATTTAACTTAATATTTTTTAATTACAATATACTAATTTATATTTTTTTCACAAACAACTTTCTATTTCTTGATTATTTCCAGCTAAAAATATCCGGATTCAAACAAAATCTTTTGTTTGAATCCGGACAACTTTAAATATGTTAACTTTTTATTTTAATTGTTCAATAAAATTTTTAGTCTTTACCTTTTCAATAGGTTTCATATACATCTCACTTTTCTTTTTGATAAAAGGAGAACCTAAGATTAGTAAATCATACGGAAACTCATAAGGTATAGAGTAATTTCCAAGAGAGTCTGATAAAATTCTTGTTTCTTTCACAAAAACATCATATTTGAATCCAGCATCTTTTAATCTCTTAGTCAATACAGTCTCACAATTAGCAACTACATCAATTAATTCTTCGTAATTTTTAATGGATTCCCAAAATTCTTTAAAAGAACTGCTTTTTACAACATTTGAGTTGAAAACTTGAAAATAGGATTGAATATGCTCTTCTATGCATGGCTTTTGAATATATGTACCATCTTCTAAATATGGAAAAAGGGTAATTCCCCAAAAATCTACATTTTTTGATTCCATTTTTGCAAATACATTTCTAAAATCATATCGCCCACAATAGCAGCTATTATTTAATAATAGTAATTGATCAAATGTAGCTAAATATTCAAATCCTAGACTCAATATAGCGTCTCTCCATCCTCCAAAATCATATCCAATGTTTTCTCTCTCTATTATTTTACTGATATAAGGTGATACCTTCTGTTTTTCTAGTTCAGATATCCTTGAATTAGTGATAAATACTACTTGTTCTACAAAAGAACTTAACTCTTTAATATAATTAATGTCATCTTCTGAAAGACAATTATTTTTATCATAATGGACATACAATGCGATTCTTTTTAATTCGCTATAATCTATAATCTCACTGTAATCATTAAATGTTTTGATTGTTTTATATCCGTTAATTTTAGCAACAATACTCCATATTCGTTCGATTTGATGCCCTAAAGTTTGGTTAACTTGTCCTTTTTCTTTTGGAAAATCATCAAAATCAAAATTTGCTTTAAATACTTTTTCAATTGCCTTAGTGCGTGCCCAGAACATATTTCCCACAGGAAAAACAATATCTTTATCTAAGTCATCTTTTAATCCTAATCTTTTTAATAACGCTTTACAATATTTTTCATTATCTCCCCAATGAGCTTGCGAACGTACTACTGGATATACTTCAGGATATATTAAACCTATACTATTTTGATTTTCAAATATAGAAAAGATATGCTTAATATTTTCGGTATTTCCAAAGAGATGTTTATATAAAAATTCTCTCCAGCCATCTCCATAATTATTAGTAGCAGTTTTCTTAGAATGAATATGACAAATATATTCGTATCTATTAATTCTATCTTTTAGTTGCAGAAGAAACGGCGCTACATCACGTCCTCTATTTTCGTATACACCTACTTCAATATAATTAGCTGAGCAATTTTGTCTAAACTTTGCTTGAATTAATTCCTTTTTTTCAAGGGTATCCGTTGTAATATAGCAATCATACTTAAACGGTATTTTATTGATCTCATTAATTATTTCATCTACCGTATCTACATAATATAAATGAATTTGAACAGCTATACAGGGTTTCTTATTTAATTTAGACAGAGAACTTTCCTTCATTTCTATACTACTTTTTTTATTTAAAACCTTCATTTCATTAAATGGAATATCAAATAACGCTTTAGACAAAGTATTTATGTTCGCATAACCGTATTCCTCATCTGGTTCAAGATAAGTTCCCTCAGCCCATTCATTCCATGCATTTATAAACACAAAACGATTTGATTCGTCAAAATTATCTCGTGCATCATCTATGATCAAAGTTAGCCATTGATAAAAACTTTTTAAAGAGTAACCCAAAAATGTCGTCCAATTGTTATCACGCCTTGCTGCATTGTCCCATCCAAGCATTGCAGTTCTATGCAAAGGTAAGGTATTTTTCTCACTGGGATCTTTTAATTGAGCTTCTAAAATATCCACTAATTTCCGATAGTTATAGATACAAGCTTCTTTACCATTCAAGTCAATGTCACGCACTCCAATAATATCATACCACATATTATGAGGCGGAAATTCTAATTCTCCATCGATATAATTTTCGATTTTCAATTTTGATGCTGTATTATTAGCCGTCTGACAAGTCCAAATTAAAATTTCACCTATACCTACCTCAAGTGCTCTGTTTCTCCAAGCGGCAAAGGTTTCTTTGATATCTGGTATTTCTCCCGGATTATAAACAATAATCAGCGGTTTACCATTGATTCGAATATATCGTCTATCATCAATATATTTCTTTATGTCGTCAATAAACTTATTCCTATCATCTTTGCTATAAGATTGTCCTAAAAGCACCTCTTTGTTGAGCCCATCCCACGCTCGAGTAAAATTCTCATTTGCCCAGCATAAGCAAAAATTAAAATCTATTTCTGGATGTTCTAATAACATGTCAACTGGTTTTTCCATTATTCTTCTCCCCGAAAACCAGTAATAGTAAAAACAAAAACCATAAATTCCATGCTGCTTTGCTAATTCAATTTGTTTTTTTAATGTTTCAATTTTGCTTAAATCATAATAACCAATATCCGAATGAGGTGTACGTGGCTGGTAATGCCCTTCAAAACGCGGAGAGGTTTTTGATGTATTTGTCCATTCAGTAAATCCTTCTCCCCACCAATCGTCATTTTCCTTGATTCTATGAAATTGCGGTAAATAAAAGGTTATAGCTTTAATGTCTGTTTTTTCAGAAGAAAAGTCTATATTATTTTGATATTCACTTTCATATCCGGAATATAAAAGACTATCTTCTGTATGCAAATCAATACCCGTTTTATTGTGAAATTTCTTAATTTCCCACTGTCTCAATAAGAAATCTTTTGTTTTTTTAGTTGTCTCCTTTATTCCATTATTCTTTATATTTTTAATTCCTTTATAAACTATTTCTGTATTCTTATTTTTTTTAATATATCTTTTCGTTCTATCCAAACTGACTCGTAAAGGCTTAGTTGCTTTCCAAACAGAAGAGTTTCTGATCGATTCAAATTCTTGATTCAAATTCCGATAATTTTCTTCTAATATTTTTTCCTTTTCTTTTGAAATAGCCAATTCTTCTTCTTTCCTTTTTTCAACTATCGAATTGACTACTTCAATTTCTTTTTTCGTAAGCTTCTTAATATCACATGTTATTCTAATCAGTTTCACATTTTCCAAATTACCTTTTACTTGATAAACAGGATCGTCAGTTAGAAAATAATACCATCCATTATTTTTATAAGTATAATTAATAGGAAAAATCGTTAAACTATTTTCATTGCTTTTTATTTCTAAATTACGCACTCGACAATATTCTTCGCAAGGATCCCAGCGCAAGGAACATATTTCAATACTAACTTCATTTAAATCATATGTTATCTCAAGTCTTCCATCTTTTATATTGTTCCGAGAGTATATAGATTCATTAACAGCGAAAGAATTTCCTTTACTATAAAACAATCTTGTATCAACTTCATTTTTATTTAAAATCTGTTCACTATAATCTGATAAATTAAATCTTTCTTTTTCATATTGCTTATAATCAAAACGGTCTGAGCCAACATAAGAATACACAAAATGATGATCCCAACTTTGATATATTTGATTCTTCTTTTTATCATCCAATCCCACACATAAAAGCAGTTCTTCTAAATCGTAATATTTCTTTGCTATTGTACTGTTTTGATAATACATCATTAAAGAACGCCATAAAACAAAATCAATGGGAATCAAAAAATCGAATATCCATTCATAGTCAATTACTAAGTATCTATCTTCCCTTTTTGTTTTAAAGAAATTACTAAATAATAAATCAACATTCAAATTTCTCTTACACTTTAACTCTTCAAACAATGAACAATCACCAAAAACATTTTTAAATTTTTCATTAAAATATTCATTAGATACTACAGATTCATGTGAAAGGCTTTTTTTAAATTCATTCAATAAAAATTCAAACACCTCTTTTTCGCCATTTTTTAGCTTGTTGTTTAATATTTTTTCAAATGTCGTCCCTTCAACATATTCCATTTCAATCCCATGATCAGATTCTTGAATTGGTGCATTTTTAAACAAAAAATTATCAAATTTATAATTTTCCACCATTTTTTTTAAATGTTTTTTTGCACTATCTGATAGACCTTCTTTCTTAACCCTAATCTTACCATTTTGATCTTTTATAATTTTTGTAATAATAGAAAAATCTTTTTTTCGTTTATTACTCATTTTAGCAAATAAGATTTCTTCCTTGTTTTTACTTTTGCTCGAAGAACTGTTACTAATTTCAATTAAAAATGAGTTGCTAAATTTTTCATAAACTCCTTCTTCTATAAGGGTATAGACCATTTTTTCTTCATCAAAAAATGAAAAACGTTTTTGGTCATAACCGGGCTTAACAACAGCATTATTTTCTAATATTCCCATAGATTCAGTTGTATATATCGCATCTGGAAATTTATAATCATAATAAGGAAAATAAAACTTATAAGCTTGATAACCTGCTTTATCTATGAGCAGTTCTATTTCTTTACTACTAAATGTCTTTACTTCATTGCTATATTGATATTGATCTAAGCCAGAAAATAGAGTATTAAGATGATCTTCTGGAGCCCCGTTAAAATATTTTAAACCTAAGCGATTTTCAATTGCTATTAAAAGTGTTCCATCTACTTTTAATAGTCGTTTTAGTTCAACTAATAAATCTAAATAAGGATTTTCCGTTTTTGTAAAACTTGCAGCATATTCAAACACGCCATTTAACACAATATAATCAAATTTTTCTTTAAATTTAATATTATGAAAATTCCCAACAATTATTTCAAGATTTTCCTTTTCTTTATGCCTTTCATAAATCGTCTCGCTTCTATCTTTCGTTAGTTCAACGGACGTTACTTTTTTCACTTTATCACATAACATTCCTGTTATAGCACCGCAGCCCGCCCCAATTTCTAGTAAACTAGAGTCTTTTTTAAAATCATACCAATTCAAAATATTTTCTCTTAAATGACTTAAGTGGTACAGAATAGGCCAACGATTATCTTTAGCTATAACTTCTTGAAAGTCTACACCCGATTTTATAATTGCCAAGATTTCTTTTTCGATAGGCCCATCAGAGTATTCATTTTCATTTTGATAATAATCCAAATTTAATTTCGCCATAGTATAACCTTTCTAATTTCCCTTTTTATAAGCTTCACAAACCTCTTTAGCCTCACCAATCTTAACCATATTTCCTTTTTCTAACCACATAACATGCGTACATAATCTTTCAATTTGTGCAATGGAATGTGACACAATTAAAACTGTGGTTCCACCAGCCATCATCTTACTCATCCGCTCTTCACATTTTTCCTGAAATCTGAAGTCTCCAACGGATAATATTTCATCTACAATTAATATCTCTGGTACCACCGACGTCGCAATGGCAAATCCAAGCCGGGCTACCATACCCGAAGAATAATTTTTGACCGCAACATCCATAAAATCTTGTAGTTCTGAAAATTCGATGATCTCGTCCATTTTTTCGATCATGTGCTCTTTGGTATAACCTAAAACCAAGCCATTAAGCATCACATTTTCTCGTGCTGTTAAATCAAAATCAAAGCCAGCACCCAATTCTATTAACGGAGATATATTTCCTCTTACATCGATTGTTCCACTGGTGGGTTTTAGTATTCCAGAAACAATTTTTAACAAAGTACTTTTTCCAGAGCCATTTAATCCTACAATGCCAAACACATCGCCTCTGTTAACGTCAAAACTAATGTTATTTAAAGCCTTAAACTCTTCAAAAAACAGTTGATGCTTTACCATTTTGACAAAGTACTCTTTAATACTTTCAATCTTTTCACTTGACATATTGAATGTCATTGTTATATTCTTTGCTTCAATAATTTTAGACATTTTTTCCTCTTTAATTATATAAATAAGATAAACTGATCCTGCTTTTTCTTAAAAAACAATAATCCTATTACTAGAAATAATACCGCAAATCCAATGCAAACTAAATTTTCTTTTAGTCCAGGTATCATACCATATAAAATCACTTGACGGAAGTATTCAACATAATGATATAGGGGATTAAACACCATTAATTTTTGCATAATTGCCGGTAACATTTCCATGGGATAGATAATAGGAGTTAAGTACATCCACGCCGTAATCCAAACGCCATATAAATGTTCTGTATCCCTAAAAAAAACATTTAGTGATGAGAGGATCAACCCCAGTCCCGTAGAAAATATTAAAGTATATACCAATGGGATTGGAAACAGCACAATAGTCCAAGTAACATGAACCCTTAAAATAAGAAGCACTATTGCAACTGCAATTAATGAAAACAAGGCATTGACAAACGCAAATAAAACTTTTTCAAGCGGAAAAATGTATTTTGGTATATAAACCTTTTTTATTAATCCAGATGCTCCCCTTATAGAATTCATTGCTAATACTGTTGCTTCAGAATTGAAGTTAAAAATCAAAGACCCCACAATATAATAGGCCGGAAAGTTTTCAATATTCATTTTGAAAATTCGAGAAAATACTGCTGTAATAACCAGCATCATTAACAATGGATTTAAAACACTCCAGGCAAGTCCTAAAACAGAACGGCGATACTTTACTTTGACATCTTTGACGACTAATTCCTTTAACAAATATCGATATTTAAAAAACTTTTCAAAATATCCTTTAAATTCCTTCTTTTTAGGAACACTTAAATTTTCTTCACTCACTTTATAATCTCCTTAAAATTTGTTTATAAAGCAGATAAACTTACCAAAGCGGTAAGTTTATCTGCTTTTAAATATTAATAAAGTTCTATTTCTTAGAATACATCTTTTCATAGTATTCCTGATATCCGCCAGATTTCACCTGTTTTAGCCAATCCTGATTGTTTAGATACCAGTCAATAGTCTCAACAATACCCTGTTCAAAGGTATAGGATGGCGACCAGCCGAGTTCGGTTGTGATCTTTGTGTTATCAATGGCATAGCGGCGGTCGTGGCCTAAGCGGTCCTCCACATGAATTTTCAGATCATCTGAAATCGTCGAAGCATCCGTATCAATACCATTATACTGGTTTTTGCTTAATTTTTCTTTGACATTGGCAATGATCAGGTCGACAATTTCAATATTGGCCTTTTCATTGTTGCCGCCGATATTATATACTTCACCCAGACGGCCTTTATGCAGTACAGTATCAATACCGCTGCAGTGGTCTTTTACATGCAACCAGTCTCTGATCTGCATGCCATCGCCGTAAATTGGCAGATTTTTAAGCTCAACCACATTTGAAATCATGAGTGGAATCAACTTTTCCGGAAACTGATATGGACCATAGTTGTTAGAGCAACGGGTAATGTTCATTGGAAATTTAAAAGTATTTCCATAGGCCCGTACCAGGAGATCTGCGCCAGCTTTTGAAGAGGAATAAGGGCTGTTTGGCTGAATCGGTGTTGTCTCAGTAAACATTCCTGTTTTTCCAAGGGCACCGTAAACTTCATCGGTAGAAACCTGAAGGTATTTTACGCCTTCTCGATAAGTTGGATAGCCATTTTCATCTTTTCCTGTCTGCCAGAGATTCTTCGCGGCATCCAGCAGAACCTGGGTTCCCATTACGTTGGTCTGCACAAAGATTTCCGGATTTTCAATACTTCGGTCCACATGCGATTCTGCGGCAAAGTTAACCACTAAATCAAAATGATATTTTTCAAACAGATCATTTATAAAGGAACGATCCGCAATGTCTCCTTTTACAAATTCATAATTCGGATTATCCTCAATATCAGTCAGGTTTTCCAGATTTCCCGCGTAGGTTAACAAATCCAGATTGACAATCTTATAATCCTTATGCTGATCCAGCATATATTTTACAAAGTTCGAGCCAATAAATCCGGCGCCGCCGGTCACTAATACTGTTTTCAATCTTTAAACTCCTCTTAAAATTCTAACGTATCTTTGATATCTTTTAAAAACGGCTGTTTCTGATCTTTTTCGGATAACAACAGCTCCAGACCCTCAACGGGCCATTCAACACCGATATCCGGGTCGTTCCATCGAATACCCCCGTCGTATTCCGGCGCGTATAAATTTGTGCATTTATAATTGAAAGTCGCTTCGTCTGATAAGACGACAAAGCCATGAGCAAAGCCTTCAGGAATATAGAACATGGTTTTATTTTCTGCGCTCAGCTCAACACCGGCCCACTCACCGTAGGTTGGTGATCCCTTTCTCAGGTCAACCCCGACATCCCATACAGCGCCCTGGGTACAACGCACCAGTTTTCCCTGGGAATATTTTCTTTGAAAGTGGAGCCCTCTCAGCACACCTTTTTTAGATTTCGATTCATTATCCTGAATAAAGGTCATGTCGAGGCCCTGCTTTTCAAATTCTTCCTTATTGTAAGTTTCCATGAAGTAACCGCGTTCATCTCCAAAAACGGAGGGCTGAACAATTACCAGTCCTTCAATCTGAGTTTTTGTCACTGTTATAGCTGCCATTAGTTGACTCCTCTTTTCTCGTTTGCCCGGTTGATTAAGTACTGTCCATAGGCTGTTTTTTTAAGGGGATCTGCCAGCTTCAGGAGCTGTTCCTGATTGATAAACCCTTTGGTGTAGGCAATCTCTTCCACACAGGAAACAAAAAGACCCTGGCGTTTTTGAATGGTTTCCACAAAATTAGATGCCTCAATCAGGCTGTCATGTGTTCCGGTATCCAGCCATGCCATTCCCCGGCTAAAAAGCTCAACCTTTAAGTCGCCGCGTTTTAGATAGGTCTCATTAACGGTCGTAATTTCAAGCTCTCCTCTCGGTGAGGGTTTAATATTTTTAGCAATCTCCACCACGTCATTATCATAGAAATAAAGGCCTGGCACTGCAAAATTGGATTTTGGTTCTGCTGGCTTTTCCTCAATGGATATGACGCTGCCATCCTCTGCAAACTCAACGACGCCATAGCGCTCTGGGTCTGTTACCGGATAGCCAAAGATCACAGCGCCTTTTTCAAGTTCCGCCGCGGCTGCAAGGGACTTTGTAAAGCCCTGTCCGTAAAAAATATTATCGCCCAAAACCAACGCAACCTTATCGTCTCCAATAAAATCTTCGCCGATAATAAAGGCTTCTGCCAAGCCATTCGGCGCTTCCTGAACTTTATATGAGAAGTTTAATCCCAGCTCCTCGCCTGTTCCAAATAAGCGTTCAAACATTGGTAAATCATGGGGGGTGGAAATAATCAAAATATCCTTAATCCCTGCCAGCATCAACGTTGACAGCGGATAATAAATCATCGGCTTATCATAAATTGGCAGCAGTTGCTTAGATACTGCTCGCGTGATGGGGTATAAACGTGTTCCAGACCCTCCAGCTAAAATAATTCCTTTCATATATCTCTCCTTAACTCTATTCGATCAATTTTCTTTTAACCATTTCAAATATTCAGACAAAGCTTCTTCCCACGGTCTAAACACATTGATTTTCAAATCCTCCAGACCCTTATTTCTTAGCACAGAATAATGCGGCCTGGGGGTTGGGCTTGCGTATTCCTCTGAGCTGACTGGCTTAACATCAATTTTTACGCCGCTTTTCTCAAAAATAGCAACCGCGAAATCATACCAGCTGCACTGGCCTTCACAGGTCCCGTGATAAATCCCATATGCGTCGGTCTGGATTAACTCAATGATTGCCCGGGCAAGATCAACAGTGCTGGTAGGTGACCCTACCTGATCGCTGACCACGGTAAGCTGAGGATGATTTTCTGCTAGTCTCAGCATGGTTTTCACAAAGTTGTTGCCATCACCATAGAGCCAGGCCGTACGGACAATAAAATATTTATCCATTGCCTCTGCCACATATTTTTCACCCGCGGCTTTACTGTCACCGTATACTGTTTTAGGGTTGATGGGGTCTGTTTCTACATAGGGGCGAAGCTGTCCATTTTGGGCAATTCCTTCACCGTCAAAAACATAATCTGTTGAAACCTGTACCAAAACGATATCTTTTTCTGCCGCAATTTCCGCCAGGTTTTTGGGTCCCTCTGCGTTTATTTTAAATGCAGCATCTCTGTTTGTTTCACAGCCATCCACATTTGTCATGGCGCCACAGTTAATGATCACATCTGGTTCTTCCTTGGTAATGATCTTGCTGATTGCAGCTTTGTCTGTAATATCAAATTCTGGGATATCATAACCGACAAAATTAATATTCTTCTCTTTAAGCTGAATGCTTAATTCCCGGCCCAGCTGACCGTTGCTTCCTGTTACAAGTACTTTCATATATTTCACCTTTTTTTATTCTTTTATGCGGACTAAATCTATATTATTATACTGCACAAGCCTGTGTTTGTCTATTTTTTTTCTTAATTTTCTTAAAAATGTATCCAATTTGTATCAAAATTATGTTATAATTAATAAGCTTAAATTGCCTTTATGTTCTGATTTACACACAATATGTATTATTAAAATTTTGAGAGGATTTTATATGACATTAAAAAAGAAAGTACTGTGCATCGTTTTGGCCTGCCTGATCATTGTGGTTGGCAGTGGCGCCGTGTACGGGTTTAGCATTTTACATGGGATTGCTGGTGAGCAGCTGGACGAAAGCGATCTTAACATTAACGATTTATTGAGTGACGATGTCGCAAATATCGCTATGTTCGGAATTGATGGACGCGATGATGTGGAAGGTGATCGTTCAGATACAATTATGATTGCTTCAATCAATTTTAAAACTGGAGCAATTAAAGTTACTTCTGTCATGCGTGATCTACTGGTAAAAATACCAGAGGGCACAAAAAATGACGTTTCTTATGAAAAAATCAATGCTGCTTATGACTATGGCGGCCCACAATTAGCTGTAAAAACTTTGAATGAAAATTTTGATTTAAATATCAGCGACTATGTGGTCGTAAACTTTGATTGTCTTGTCGACACCGTCGATACTTTGGGCGGGGTTGATGTCAACATCGAAAACGAAGATGTATTATACTGGACAAATGAGTTTATTAATCATGTGAACTATGTTTTAAACAAGTCTGACCCTAAAATTGAAGGTGTTGGTACACAGCATTTAACCGGTGTTCAAGCCTTAGCTTACTGTCGTAACCGCTATAGTGATGATGATTATAAACGAACCGCCCGACAGCGTGAAGTAGTCCAGCAGATTGTTCAAAAGGCATTAAATGTTGATTTATTCACTGGCATTAACTTACTCGGAAAAGTTTATCCATATGTAAAAACTTCATTATCCCTTCAGGAGATGACAACCTATGCCAAGGCATTTATGACCGTTGAAAACAAAACATTTACTGATTACCGTATTCCATTAGATGATCTTTCATTCGGCGAAATGATTGATGAAGTTTGGTATCTTGTTCCAAACTCATTAGCTGACAATGCCGTTATGCTTCATAAATTTTTATATGAAAGTGAAAGCTACACACCCAGTGCCAATCTATTAAAAATCAGTGAACGTGTCGCAGAAATTGCCGGCAGTGGTAGTGGCGGTGTCACAGTTGACGAGGATGCTCCTTATCAAAATTACAGTAACAGCAACGAAAATGAACCAACCGAGCCAACCCCATCAGTCGATAACAGCTATGAAGATTCCTATAATGGTTCTGAAGATAATATTGATGACAGCTCAGATAACCTTGATACTACAACTCCATCAACTGATTCAGACACTCCATCCACTTCCGGTACGCCTGACGACAGCGCGGAATAATCAAAACGCAAACAAAAAGCCCTTTGGTCAAAGACCAAAGGGCTTTTTTAGTACAATTATTTAGTTCTTGCTCCGCATCAAATTGATCAGGCCGCCAGCCTGCAGCATTTCCTTCTGGCGTTCAGACACTTCGATTAAAACCGGATATTCTTCATTTTTCGTTTTATTCTTCAAAACAATTTTTCCAGCATTCACCTGTTCTCTTGCGTTATCAATCATCAGATTATCTCCCAGAGAAATCTTATCGTAATCTGCTTCATTCTCAAACACCATTGGTAATATACCGTTATTAATCAGATTATTTTTGTGAATACGGGCAAAGGATTTCGCGATAACCCCTTTAATTCCAAGATAAACGGGCGCTAAAGCGGCATGCTCACGGCTTGAGCCCTGCCCATAATTTTGTCCGCCAATAATGAAGCCTCCATCATTATCCTTTGCGCGCTGCGGAAATTCCGGATCACAGGGTGCCAGACAATAATCCGCCAGGTATGGGATATTCGAGCGGTATGGTAACAGCTTCGCATTGGAGGGCATGATGTGGTCTGTTGTGATATTATCCTCCACGACGATCAGAGCTTTCCCTTCCACTGTATCCGCAAGTGGTTTTGCCAACGGGAAAGGCTTGATATTTGGTCCTTTAACAACTTCTACCACTTCTCCCTCGGGCGCTGGCGCAACCACCGCGTTATCATTGATCAGAAAATCCTTTGGCATTTCGATATCCGGCAGTTCAACTTTGCCGAGCGGATTTGTCAACACACCCTTAACAGCTGAAATCGCAGCGGTTTCCGGACTCAAAAGATACACATCTGCGCTGACCGTTCCGGATCTTCCCTTAAAATTACGGTTAAAGGTTCTGAGCGAAACGCCGTCGGTACATGGCGCCTGCCCCATACCAATGCATGGTCCGCAGCCACATTCGAGAATTCTGGCACCGGCGTTCAAAAGATCGGCCAGCGCCCCGTTTTCAGCAAGCATGGTCAAAACCTGTTTGGAACCTGGCGCAATGACCAGCTGCACATTTTCCGCAACGGTCTGTCCTTTTAAAATAGCCGCTACTTTCATTAAATCAAGCCATGAGGAATTCGTGCAGCTCCCGATGGCTACCTGATTAACCTTGAGACCTTCAATTTCAGAAACCTTTACGACCTTATCAGGGCTGTGCGGGCATGCCGTCAATGGCTCCAAAGTACTTAAGTCTACCTTTACGACCTGGTCGTAAACAGCATCGGAATCTGCGGACAGCGCTGTGAAATCTTCGCCTCTTCCCTGGGCTTCAAGGAAAGCCTTTGTCATATCATCGGAAGGGAAAACAGAAGTTGTTGCGCCAAGTTCTGCGCCCATGTTTGTTACCGTCGCACGCTCCGGTACGGTCAGTGTTTTCACGCCGTCTCCAGTATATTCAAAAACTTTGTTGATACCGCCCTTTACAGTACATTGCCTGAGCACTTCAAGAATGATATCCTTAGAAGAGACGCCCTTACGCAGCTTTCCTGTCAACTCAACCTTTACCACTTCCGGCATGGTGATATAGTATTCACCGCCTGCCATGGCTACCGCCACATCCAGGCCGCCGGCGCCAATGGCCAGCATACCAATTCCACCGCCTGTTGGCGTATGGCTGTCAGAGCCCAACAGTGTCTGTCCTGGAACACCAAAGCGTTCAATTTCTACCTGGTGGCAAATTCCGTTGCCCGGTTTTGAAAAATAGACACCGTGCTTTTTAGCAACGGTTTGAATATAGATATGGTCATCCATATTTTCAGGACCTTCCTGAAGCATATTATGGTCAATATAAGCTAATGAGCGTTTTGTTTTAACTCTTGGCACTTCCATGGCTTCCAGCTGCATATAAGCCATGGTTCCAGTGGAATCCTGTGTTAAGGTCTGGTCAATGCGAATACCGATTTCTGTCCCTTTGACCATTTCGCCGACCACCAAGTGATCTTTAATAATCTTCTCAGTTAAAGTTAATCCCATTCTTTATCTCCTTCAAAATTAATTCGTGTATTATTATACATCATTTATGTATTATTTTACCAGACTAAACTGATGAATACCTGTAGTAAAAGCTTTTTTTACCTGCTGTTCCATCTCCGCATTGCTGACAGCCTCCGTTCTGCCCGCTTCATATGTGTTATCAACCCAGCGCTTTACGGTGGCTATCCGTGGATCGTGTTTGTCTACTTTTTCCAATGTATCCAGATGATAGTAGGTATTAATCCATGCCGCTATTCCGGCGGCTCCAGAGCTTTGGTTGACCTTGACCACCACCGGACGGTTTAAGAGCTTATTAGTATCAAAGGAATTGTAAATCGATTCATCTTTCAAAAGACCGTCGGCGTGAATGCCAGCCTTTGTCATGTTAAACTCCGAACCGACAAAGGGTCGTTTTGGATCGACGGTATAACTTAATTCTTCTTTAAAGAAACGAACAATCTCATTTAAAACAGGCAGATTAACCTTTCCGAGACTCCCCTTCAATTGGGCATACTCAAAAAGCATGGCTTCAAGGGGACAATTTCCTGTCCGTTCTCCAATTCCCAGCAGTGCGGCATTGACCGACGCCCCGCCGTGCAGCCATGAGGCAGTCGAGGTGGTTACCACATTATGGTAGTCATTATGTCCATGCCATTCTATTTCTTCTGGACGAAGTCCGCAGCCATTTCTCAACTCTGAAACAATTCCCGGGACACTTCTGGGTAATTCTGTGCCATTATATGGCACACCTACCCCTAAAGTATCACAAGCTCTTATCTTAACGGATATTCCTGTTTCCTGGCTTAAACGCTTTAAGTTTTTCACAAAAGGAACCACAAAACCATAAAAATCAGCCCGTGTAATGTCTTCCAGATGGCATCTTGGCTTTATCCCCGCTTCCATCGCTTTCATTGCCAAGGTTAAGTAATGCTGCATCGCTTCGCTCCGCGTCATTTTCAGCTTTTTAAATATATGGTAATCCGAACAGGACATCAACATGCCTGTTTCAGCAATATTCATTTCCTTAACCAGCTTAAAATCCCTTTCGTCTGCGCGAATCCATGAGGTGATCTCAGGAAATTCATAGCCCAGCTCCTGGCATTTTCGAACGGCCTCTCTGTCTTTTTCACTGTAAAGAAAAAACTCAGACTGTCGAATCACACCTTCACCGTTATCCAATTTGTGGATCAATTTAAACAGCCTGACAATCTGATCCACACTAAAAGAGGCCATAGACTGCTGTCCGTCACGGAAGGTGGTATCTGTAATCCAGATGGTTTCCGGCAGATTATAAGGAACAAAAGCATTGTTAAATCGTATTTTAGGGATCTCTTCATAAGGAAACACATCTCGATATAATTGAGGCTCTAACACGTCCATTACCGGAATGTTTTGCCTGCCTTCTATATTTTTAAGCATTGTACTGTCACATCCCTTCAAAATTTGTTCTTAGTATATCAAAAAAATCCAAAATATGCAATTTTATTTTTAATTCTTTCAAAATTTATTTTGTTAAAGCGTCCATAGATAATCAAAAAACTCTTGTTTTATCATTCTCTTTTGAAATTCATTTTTATATGTATACAGTATTTTAGATAAATATAAATTGTATACTTCATTTTTAGCTATTCTTTTAGTTTGATAACCCCATTGTTATAGATTTCTTTTTCGTGGTATAATTATTCTAAATCACAAATGAAGGAAATAAGTCCAATGAAGCTTTTATATGAATTCTACTTTTTTGTAAAAAATCATAAAAAAAATTACAGCATTCTTAATCTTGCCGCACAGCTTTCTTATCGGGTGCTGTTGGCTTTTATTCCTTTTATTATGCTGATCTATAATTTTTTCAGCTGGTTTGCCCAAGGGCTCAACGATCAGGTCCTTGAGAGCCTGAAGGTTTTATTTCCCGGCTTTTTAGACGAAATGTTTAATACAGCTGCCGCTAACGCCGCCGGACCGCAGACTTCCCATTGGGCAAATATTGTCTTTGGCTTCTTTATCCTTTACGCATCCGTCTGCGCAGTCCGTTCTTTAATCCTAACTATTAACAAGGTGATGCTGATACCCGAAAAGCGTAATTATTTTCTGATCTGGGGACTGGCTATTCTCTATCTGATTATTCTTATCATTCTGATTTTAGTGGTTTTTTATCTGTATATCTTTACACAGAAAATATCCACCTCCTTTTTTGAGTACCTGAATCTTTCAGATATCTTTATCAAATTCTGGCAGGGCTTCACTTTGATTTATATCAGCGCGATTATGGCTTTGCTTATCACCGCCATCTATATGTACACACCGTCTGTCCGGATGTCTTTCTTTTTCGCACTGCCGGGCGGCATATTCGTAAGCCTGGGATGGCTCTCCATCATTGGGGTTTATGAGGCTTTTATAAAAAATCATCTGCAGATAGAGAGTCTGTTCAGTTCCATTGAAGGTCCTTTTTCCTTGATTGTCGTTGTGTATGTTTTCTGCATTATTCTGACCTTTGGCTGTGTCGTCAATTTATTTTTGCTGAAAAAGATTGGAAGGTGAACCATGAAAAACAAAACATCAAAGCTAACAGAATTCATCATTTTTATGGTAGAGGATATGGACAGAACAGATTTCTGGGGCATCTGCGCCCAAATGTCCTTTTATATTATCATGGCCTTCTTTCCGCTGATTATCTTTTTAATCAATTTTGTCGGCCGCTTTATTGTGCAGTTTAAGGATTATCTCTTTGATATTCTAAAAGAGTATCTTCCCCAGCTTTCCTACGATTATGTCCGCAGCTTAATTGATACACTGACCAGAAACCTTGCGGATAACAACTATATTTTAGTTTTATTCACCTTTTTCTTTGCAACACTGGCCGCGAGAGCGATCATGACAGGAATGAACCAAAACTATGGTAATCGTGAGAGCAGAAGCCATTTAAAAATCTGGCTTTTATCCTTTCTTTTCACAATTCTGTTTGCCATTTCGATCATCTTGATCATTTCAGCCTATGTCTTCAGCGAAGCCATCAGTGAGTATATTCTTGTACGCTTAGGCATTGACCACTTCAATATTATTTTAATGAATATTTTTACGCTGGTTTTTTCCCTGGTCACAAGTGTATTTCTATTTACCTGCGTTTATGTTTTAGCACCAGACCGCCATCTGAGATTTATACAGGGACTTCCAGGCGCTGTTTTCTCAACTCTGGGCATAAATATCGCCTTCCGTATTTTCTTAATGTTTATGAACCACTCCTCTAAATACACCCTTCTATACGGCAATTTTGGTGGATTATTTGCACTTTTAGTCGGAATTTATTTCGTTTGCGTCATTTTAAACTTAGGCGGAAAAATAAATGTATTTTTTTCTCGATGAAACGTTTACAAATTTAAATTTCATGGTACAATATATTAAAAAGATTTTACTTAAATTAACCTATATAAAAACATTCTTATACTTTTTTATGTTAAACTATATTTAATTAAAGTATCTTCATATAATCTATAATATAACCTGTAATTAGGAAAGGACTGATTGACTATGAAACCTAAAATCGCGTACCATCTTTTTCACGAGGGAACTTATCTGAAAAGCTACGAATTTTTTGGCGCTCATTTTACAGATAAAGGTGTCGTTTTCCGACTTTGGGCACCGCACGCTCAAGCTGTTTCAGTCGTTGGCAATTTTAATGATTGGAACCCCGACTCCCATCCAATGCTTTTACAGAAGGACTCTGGCGGTGTATGGGAATGCACGATTCCTGATTTGAATAAGGGTGAGCTCTACAAATACTGCATTACGCAATGTCATGGAGAAACCGTCTATAAATCAGATCCTTACGGGATTTACTCTGAGGTCAAGCCTAAAACAGCCTCTGTTCTCTGGGACTTGGAAGGATACAGCTGGAAGGATAAAAAATGGCTTGAACAGCGTAAAAAAAATGCTTCTAAGCCAAAACCCGTCAATATTTATGAGGTTCATCTCGGCAGCTGGAGAACACATGAGGACGGAACCGTTTTAAGTTATTACGATCTTGCTGACACGCTTGTCCCCTATCTCAAGGATATGCACTACACACACGTAGAGCTGATGCCCATTATGGAGCATCCCTTTGACGGATCATGGGGATACCAGCTGACCGGCTACTTTGCCGCCACCAGCCGCTATGGCGAGCCACAAGGCTTAATGCATTTTGTCGACGCGTGCCACCAGGCGGGGATCAGCGTTATTCTGGACTGGGTTCCAGGGCATTTCTGCAAGGATGCCCATGGTCTTTATAAACTCGATGGTACAAACCTTTATGAGGCGACTGAGCACCCTCACTGGGGCACCATGGAATTTGATTTTGCCAAACCAGAGGTGCTGACCTTTTTAATCTCAAACGCTTATTTCTGGTTTGACCAATACCATATCGACGGACTGCGCATTGACGGCGTGGCAAGCATGATTTATCTAAACTACGGCTATGATGATGAGTACCGCAAAAATAAATTTGGCGGAAATGACAGTCTGGAAGCTGTTGATTTTCTGAGAAAACTGAACACAGCCATCCTTAAGCATTTTCCATTTGCCATTATGGCCGCTGAGGAGTCCACCGCATATCCCAAGGTCAGCTGGCCTGTGGACGATGGCGGTCTTGGCTTTAACCTGAAGTGGGATATGGGTTGGATGCACGATACCCTCTCTTATATGGAAACAGACCCATACTGCAGGAATCAGTTTCATTCAAAACTGACCTTCTCAATGGCTTATGCCTTCAGCGAAAATTTCATTTTGCCTCTGTCGCATGATGAGGTCGTCCATGGCAAAAAATCAATCATTGATAAAATGTTTGGTCCGTATGAAATGAAATTTGACCAGCTTCGGCTTTTATATGCATACATGTATTTTCATTCCGGTAAAAAGCTTACCTTTATGGGGAACGAGTTTGCACCGTTCACCGAATGGCGCTATTATGAATCTCTTGAATGGTTCATGCTGGACTATGACAAGCACCGCCAGACCAAGGATTTTATACAAGATCTGAATAAATTCTACACCCGGGAAAATGCACTCTGGGAAAAGGATCACGGCTGGGACGGCTTTGAGTGGATCGACGCCGACAACAACGGCCAGAGTATTCTCGTTTTCAGACGGATGGGCAAGCATCCAGAGGATGATCTGATCATCTTGATCAACTTCTGCCCCTTAACCTATACCAATTTTCAAATTGGCGTGCCTGCCGAAAAAACTTACCGTCTGGTTTTCAACACAGACGATCCAAAATACGGCGGGTCCGGCTTTACTGTCAAAAAAACCGCAAAAGCGCAGGATACCCCCTGTCATAACCAGCCTTACAGCGTAACGCTTAGCGTACCGCCATCGGCGGCAATCGTATTAAAGGGTGTTGCGACAAAAACTAAAAAGAAGGCTACTGCTAAAAAAACAAAGACAGCTTCTTCATCCAAGGCTGCCGGAGCCGCTGAAAAGGCAGTGAGCGTAAAAAAATCTGCCAAGTCGCAGACAGCAAAGGATACTGCTTCCAAGCCTGTCGCTAAAACGAAAAAATAGCAGTCTGGAAAGGATACCGGATGAAAACACTCGAAAAAACAAGCTTTAAAAAAGCATTCATAAAAAAAGTAGAAGAAGTTTCCGGCGAAGATTTTTCTGAATCGACCACCCAGCACCAATATCAAGCATTATCTGAACTAGTCATGGAGGAGATCACAGCCGAATGGGCTGCCAACAACAGCCGGCTTCACAAAATGGAAGAAAAACAAATCTATTTTTTCTCCATCGAATTTCTGATCGGCAGGCTGTTAAAGGCGTATATTAACAACCTCGGATGGGATGGTGTTGTATCTGAGGTCCTCTGTGAGCTTGGGCTTGATTACGAAGCCATCCAGGCCAGAGAGCACGATCCCGCCCTCGGCAATGGCGGTCTTGGGCGGCTTATGGCCTGTTTTCTGGATTCAACCGCTGCCATGGGCTTTCCTGGACATGGAAATGGAATCCGGTATAAGTTTGGCCTGTTTGAACAGAAGATCATCAATAATGAGCAGGTTGAGGTTGCGGATAACTGGCTGAAAAACGGCTATCCGTTTGAAATTGCCAAGCCTGATAAGTCTGTTGTTGTAAAGTATAAGGGGAATGTCCGAACTGAAATGGTCAATGGCAAGCTGGTTTTCATTCATGAAAATTATGAACCGGTACTCGCCGTCCCTTATGATGTCCCTGTTCAGGGCTATCACAACAAAACCGTTAATTCACTTCGCCTCTGGAGTGCGCAGCCAGTAGAGGATTTTGACCTCTCCACCTTTAATCAGGGCCACTTTTTAAAGGCCATGCAGCGCCGGTCCGAGGCAGAGGCTATCAGCCAGATTTTATATCCCAATGACAATGGCTTTGAAGGAAAACAGCTTCGCCTCAAACAAGAATACTTCTTTGTCTGTGCCGGACTGAAGCGGATTGTACGGCGCTATAAAAAGTTTAATCACGGATCAATGGATGGATTTTCTGATAAAATCTGTATCCACATCAATGATACCCATCCCGCCCTTTGTGTTCCGGAACTCATGCGGATTCTCATAGATGAGGAAAACTATGAGTGGGATAAGGCCTGGGATATGACCGTTAAATCCATCAGCTTCACAAACCATACCGTACTGCCTGAAGCGCTGGAAAAATGGCCCATTGACATGGTAAAGGAACTGCTTCCCCGTGTCTACCAGATTATTGAAGAAATCAACCGCCGGTTTGTCAATGATATGAACTGGTACTACCCAGACCAGGAGGCTCGCAATTATTCTATTTCCATTTTAAAGGACGGTCAGGTTCATATGGCACACCTGGCCATTATCGGCAGCCATTCTGTCAACGGCGTCGCAGAGCTGCACAGTAAAATTCTGCGTGAGGAAACCTTCAAGGATTTTTACGCGGTTTTTCCAGAGCGTTTTCATTCTGTGACCAATGGCGTAACGCCAAGACGCTTTTTAATGGGCAGCAACCCTCATTTAAAAACCTTACTCAATGAAACCATTGGTGCCGACTGGACAAGGCCTAACCAGCTAACTAGCTTGGAGGCACTGCTCCCATACGCATCTGACACCGCTTTCTGCGAAAAGCTGGGCGCTGTCAAGCATCGAAATAAGGCTCATCTGGCAGAATATATCAAGAAATCCCAGGGAATTGAGCTGAACCCGGATTCGATCTTTGATATTCAGGTCAAGCGCATTCATGAATATAAGCGGCAGCTGCTGAACGCTCTGCACATCATGTATCTTTATAATGCGCTCAAGGCTGATCCAAATATGGATTTTGTTCCGAAAACCTATATTTTCGCCGGAAAGGCTGCACCATCCTATTATTATGCCAAGGAGGTCATCCGGCTGATCAATGTCATTGCGGACAAGGTGAATAACGACTCAGCTGTCAGTGACCGCTTAAAGGTCGTTTTCGTGCCAAATTTTAATGTCTCTGTTGCCGAGATGATCTACCCTGCCGCCGAAATCTCTGAACAGATTTCCACGGCGGGTAAGGAAGCCTCTGGTACCGGAAACATGAAATTTATGATGAACGGTGCCGTTACACTCGGCACAATGGATGGCGCCAACGTTGAAATCGCTGAAGCTGTGGGAATGGATAATATTTTCACCTTTGGCCTTTCAGATGTGGAAGTTGCAAATTACAATGCCCACGGCGGCTACCGCTCTCTGGACATTTATGAATCCGGTCCGCGGGTTCGGGAAGTCCTGGAACAGCTGATTAATGGCTTTTTTGGCAACACATCCACCTTCCAGTCGATCTATGATTCACTGCTGATTCATAACGACCCCTATTTTGTACTTAAAGACTTTGCCTCTTATGCGGACATCCAGTCAACCTCGAGTTCCGTATACAGAGATCAAAAAAGATGGCTGCAAATGTCAGCTGTCAATATTGCACATTCCGGAATGTTCTCTAGTGACCGCTCTATTGCTGATTATCAGAGAGAAATCTGGAAAATCAAACCATTCATTTACGAGGAGGAAATATTATGAATACCGAATGTGTCGCTATGCTCCTAGCTGGAGGACAAGGAAGCCGCCTGGGATCCCTCACATTTAACAACGCTAAACCCGCCGTTTTATTCGGTGGTAAATACCGTATTATTGACTTTCCATTAAGCAACTGTATGAATTCTGACATCGACGTCGTCGGTGTCCTTACCCAATACCGCCCTTATATTCTGAATAACTATATCAGTGACGGTAGCGCCTGGTCCCTTGACAAGGTTGGAGCCGGCGTCCGCATTCTCCCTCCCTATATGGGACAAAAGGGCGGCCGATGGTATAACGGCACTGCTGATGCCATCTACCAAAATATCGACTTTATTGACAGCTTTGATCCAGAATATGTGCTCATCCTGTCTGGCGACCATATCTACAAAATGGATTACTCCAATATGGTTAATTTTCATAAGCAGAAATCTGCCGACCTCACCATCGCAGTAATGGATGTCCCGTGGGATGAGGCCCATCGTTTTGGGATTGTCAATACCAACGACGAAAGGCGTATCTTAGAATTCCAGGAAAAGCCCCCGGAACCAAAGAGCAACAAGGCCTCGATGGGGATTTATGTCTTTACCTGGGATGTCCTGCGCAAAGCCTTAATTGAGGATGCTGAAAATCCAGATTCTGAAAATGACTTTGGCCACAATGTTATTCCGATGCTTCATGAAGAAGGCAAACGGATCTTTGCCTACCCATTCTCCGGCTACTGGAAAGATGTCGGAACCATCCAGAGCTACTATGACGCCAATATGGATTTGCTCAATCCAGCCTGTGATTTTGATTTGACAGACCGGAATTTCAGAATCTTCTCAAATAATACCAGCCGCCATCCGCAGTTTATCGGACCGGACGCAGTAGTAAAACACAGTCTGATCTGCGATGGGTGTGTCATTTTCGGATCCGTCGAAAATTCCATTATCTCCCACGATATTATTGTTGGGAAAAACACTGTGCTCAAAAATTCAATCGTCCATACCGGCGCAGTCATTGAGGATGGCGCGCATCTGGAAAATTGTATTGTTGGTTCAAGAGCTTACGTTAAGAGTGACGTCCGCCTGGTGGCTGCTGAAAGTGACAACCCGGCTGAAATTCACGTTTTAAATTCATAGGAGGTGCTCAGAAATGAAAAAAGCAATTGGTATTATTTTAAATGTAGACGGCGATAACTCAGATCTCAATGAATTGCTCCAGCACCGCAGTATCAGCACTCTGCCCTTTGGCGGCCGTTACCGCATGATCGACTTTACCCTGTCCAATATGGTAAATTCCGGCATCTCCCATGTCGGCGTGGTCGGCTCTCACAAATACAGCTCCCTCATCGATCATCTTGGGACAGGAAAGGAATGGTCCTTGAGCCGTAAAACGCAGGATTTGTCTATTCTTGCGGGCAGCAGTAGTGTCCGTTTTGGCAATCTTATGAAAATCAACCTTCGCGATCTGTACAATAACCGCGCATTCCTGCAACACAGCAGTGATGAAGATGTCGTTATCTCGGCCCCAAACCTGGTGACCAGCTTCAGCTTTAACGCGTCCTATAAAATCCATAAGACAAACAACAGCGATGTCACCTTGATTTTTAAAAAAGTACAGCCAAGCTTTACCTTTGAAAACAACGACGTTTTCTTAGAATTTGATAAGTATCGTATTACCAATATCCACTACCAAAAGGAAAAAATGACGGACCATTGCTATGCAGATATGATGATCATTAAAAAATCTGTTCTTCTGGATTTAATGGAGCTTGGTGAACGCACCGGCGAATGGGACTTGATGGATATGATTAAGGCTAATCTGGATACCCTGCGCGTATACGGCGCGCCGCATACCGGCTATATTAACCGTGTCCACGATCTGGCCAAATATTACGAAGCCAACATGGATCTTTTGGAATTCGACATCATGAAAGAGCTTTTCCTGAATGAAAATTCCATCCATACCAAAATCAAGGATAACCACCCGACCCTTTATCAAAATGAGGCTGTCGTGCGTAACTCCATCGTCGGCAGCGGCTGTGAAGTGGAGGGGAAAATTTATCACAGCGTTCTCTTCCGTGACAGCAAAATCGGATATGGCAGCGAAATATCCAACAGCATTATCATGCAGAAAGCTGAAATTGGAAATAACGTTAAACTGAACTATGTTATTTTTGATAAAGACGTTAAAATACGTGATAACGCATCGCTGGTCGGAACAAAGGATAACCCGATTGTATTAAGTAAAGGAATGGTTATATAACAATGGATAAATTAAAAATCTTGTTTGCCGCTACCGAGGCTTATCCCTTTGCCAAAAGCGGCGGCTTAGGCGATGTGATCGGCTCATTGCCAAAGGCCTTTCCAAAGGATCAGACCGATATCCGTGTTATTCTTCCAAAATACGCCTGTATCCCGGAAGAGTATAAAAAAGATTTTAAACTCATCGATATTTTCTATGTTAAGGTTGGTCTGAGTGACCAGTACGTGGGTATACAGCAATATGAAATGGATGGCGTCATCTACTATTTTTTAGACAACGAATACTATTTTAACCGTCCAAACCTGTATGGTTATTACGATGATGGTGAACGCTTTGTTTATTTTTGCCGCGCTGTGCTCGAGTCCATTCCCTATATCGATTTCTATCCGGATGTACTCCACTGCCATGACTGGCAGACTGCACTGATCCCGTTCCTGCTCAAGGAACAGTATCAGTGGCATTACCTGAATACAAAAACTGTCTTTACCATCCACAACATGAAGTACCAGGGCCTCTATGGTTTTGACGATCTTAAAGGTGTCTTGAATCTGGACTATTTCCCGGCTGCCATGGAGTTCTACCGGAAATTAAACTTGATGAAGGGTGCTCTTTATACCTCTGACCTGGTAACCACTGTCAGTCCGACCTACGCTGAGGAGCTCAAAGATCCATACTATGGTGAAGGCCTTGACGGCGTGATGCGCGACATCAGCTACAAAACCGTAGGTATTCTAAACGGAATTGACGAAACCGTCTATAACCCCCAGACGGACCCGGCGCTCTTTGTACCCTACACTCGGTCTTATAAAAAGAAAACCGAAAATAAAACAGCGCTCCAGGATTATCTGGGGCTTCCGGTTAATCCGAAGGTTCCGATGATTTCCATGATCACACGTTTGGTTGAGCAGAAGGGCCTTGATCTCGTCGCTGCCGTTATCCATGAAATCCTCCAGATGAATATCCAAATGGTCGTTCTTGGCACCGGCGATGCCCAGTATGAAAATATGCTGCGTGAGGTAGCCTATACCTATCCAGATAAAATGATCACCATCATTGATTTCAATGAGGACCTCTCTCGAAAAATATATGCTGCCAGCGATATGTTTCTGATGCCTTCAAAGTTTGAACCCTGCGGCTTATCTCAGATGATTGCAATGCGCTACGGCACTGTTCCCGTTGTTCGGGAAACAGGCGGTCTGAAGGACACCGTACACTATTTTGACAAAGAAACCAAAGAAGGCAATGGCTTTAGCTTTGCCACCTACAATGCGCATGATATGCTCTTTACCCTACAGCGGGCTGTTGGTCTGTATTATGACGCGCCCGAGTTGTGGAAGACACTCATGACCAACGCATCAAAATCAAATTTCGACTGGAAGATTTCCGCCGAAACCTATCTATACTACTACAAGAAAGTAACAGGTAAATTATCATAATGAATTTTAGACACAATTCCTGGGATTTAAGATTTAAGGAGCCTTTCGGAGCACTTCCGTCAGGCTCCCAAGCTACGATTCGTGTTTATACCACACACGCTGTCAATGTTAAATTAAGGACATACTACAATTCAATCGAACACTTTTACGACATGGTACCATCGAAATTTCCTGACATGATGGAGTACACACTCACATTACCCGATCAGCCAGGTGTTTTATGGTACGATTTTTGTTATGAGCAGAACGGCCGCAGCTACTGCTACGGCACACAGAATGACACCCTGGGCGGCGAGGGACAGATTTACGAAGCCTTTCCACCCTCCTATCAGATTACACTCTATGACAAGGTCCGTGAGATGCCAGCGTGGTACACAGATGGTATCATGTATCAAATTTTTCCCGACCGCTTTAATAAGGGCGAAAAGAAAACCTTTGAGCCCCAGTATAAAAAACAGTCGCTTATTCACGGTAACTGGAGCGACAGCCCCCACTATTTTCGTGATAGTCAGGGAAATATCGAGTACTGGGATTTCTTCGGAGGCACCCTTCAGGGAATCATCGAAAAGCTTGATTATTTAAAAGAACTGAATATCTCAATCTTATATCTCAATCCTATCTTTGAATCCAGCAGCAACCACAAGTATGATACGGCAAATTATCTTCATATTGCCCCGGAATTCGGCAATACAGAACTTTTTGAACAGTTATGTGCCGAAGCAAAAAAACGCGGTATACGCGTCATTTTAGACGGTGTATTCAGCCACACCGGGGACGACAGCATTTACTTTAACAAATACGGAAATTATCCCGGATTGGGGGCTTACCAGTCAAAGGATTCTCCTTTTTATTCCTGGTACCGCTTTAATGATTATCCAAACGAATACGAATGCTGGTGGGGTGTCAAATCAATGCCCAACGTTGAAGAATTAACACCTGAATATAAGGATTTTATTTTTGAAAATGAAAATTCAGTGATCCGAAGATGGCTGAAAGCCGGTGCTTCAGGCTGGCGGCTTGATGTCGCCGACGAGCTCCCGGACGAATTTATCGAGGGGATAAAAACCGCCATGCTGCAGGAAAAGGAAGACGCTGTTCTCATCGGTGAGGTCTGGGAAGACGCCTCCAGAAAGGTGGCCTATGGCGTTTTGCGCCGGTATTTTTATGGTCATGAGCTGGACGCAGTGATGAATTATCCTTTTCGCGACGCGCTCATTAATTTTATGATGGGTTATAAAGGCTCTCGGGAAACTGCACGTCTGATGATGTCACTCTATGAAAACTATCCCAGAGGGCAATTTAAGGGGAATATGAACTTGATCGGCTCTCATGACCGTATGCGTATCCTGACAATTCTGGGAGAAGCACCCACACTTTCTAAAGAAAGCGACAAAGAGCACTATAGGCTGACCCAGGAACAATACAATCTGGCCAAAAATCGTTTAAAAGTTTTAAGCCTGATCCAACTAACCTTTCCGGGCGTTCCCTGTATCTATTACGGCGACGAAGCCGGTCTTCAGGGTTATGAAGATCCTTTTAACCGGGGTACATATCCATGGGGCCATGAAGATACGGAAATTTTAGAATGGTACAAAAAAATAACCGCCCTGAGGGCAAAGCACAAAGCCTTCCAACGGGGCTCATGGTATCCGCTTCCCTGCAAGGATGACGTTTTTGCTTATGTACGTGACCTCAAAGATGAAAGCTACCTTTGCCTTTTTAACCGTAATACTGTCAAAAGTCGCTGTTTCAGCCATGGTGCGGTTAAAGACCGTGAAGGTATTGATCTGCTTACCAATAAACAGGAAAATCTGAATCAGATTATTTTAGAACCTTTGTCAGCAAAAATTTATAAGGTTGTCGGAGGACGCATTATTTTACACGGCAATGAGTATAAAGAGAAGGGGATTATTCCTTCTAAATATTTAACCCCTTGAGTTAATAACTCAAGGGGCTTTTTTTGACGGACACGTATTCGGGGAGAGAAGGCTGTGGCGCCGCGCACTTCCGTGTCCTGCGGGCACCTTCGTCGGGGGCTGCGCCCCATAAAAAAAGGATGGTCATTGGCCCTTTGCAAGCAGGCTTGCACGGGTATTGGAAGGCTTGCGGGCTGTGACGCCGCGCACTTCCGTGTCCTGCGGACACTCCAGTCGGGGGCTGCGCCCCATAAAAAAAAGATGGTCATTGGCCCTTTGCAAGCAAGCTTGCGCGGGCCACTCACCATCTTTTTTTTGCGCGGCTTAAGCTTGAACGCAAAAAGACCCCGCGATGTCCTATCCTCCCAGGCAGTTGCCCACCAAGTACTTTCAGCGCTGAAGGACTTTACTTCTGTGTTCGGTATGTTAACAGGTGTTTCCCCTTCGCCATCATCACGAGATCAATCTTGTGTTTTTATTCAGTTATAAGGATCGTATTTTTCAAAGCAAAGCTTCCTATCTGTTCAAGATGCTTTTCTTTGAAAAATGCGTTCGCTTTTGTACCTTTGCTTCGCTTGCGCTCAGCTGCATACCAAAGCCTTTCATGCTTTGGACAAAAGCGTTGGTCACTCAAAACAACATAAAGGAAAAGAGTTTTTCAAAATGTCTTGATGGGATCAAGACCTCGGCCGATTAGTACTGGTCAGCTCCATACATTGCTGCACTTCCACCTCCAGCCTATCTACCTGGTCGTCTTCCAGAGGCCTTACTTCTTTCGAATGAGATATCTTATCTTAAGGGGGGCTTCGTGCTTAGATGCCTTCAGCACTTATCCCTTCCAAACTTAGCTACCCAGCGATGCTCCTGGCGGAACAACTGGTGCACCAGCGGTTTGTCCATTCCGGTCCTCTCGTACTAGGAACAGCTCCTTTCAAATATCTTACGCCCACGACGGATAGGGACCGAACTGTCTCACGACGTTCTGAACCCAGCTCGCGTGCCTCTTTAATGGGCGAACAGCCCAACCCTTGGGACCTGCTTCAGCCCCAGGATGAGACGAGCCGACATCGAGGTGCCAAACCTCCCCGTCGATGTGGACTCTTGGGGGAGATAAGCCTGTTATCCCCGAGGTAGCTTTTATCCGTTGAGCGATGGCCCTTCCACTCGGAACCACCGGATCACTAAGCCCGACTTTCGTCTCTGCTCGAGATGTCTCTCTCGCAGTCAATCACCCTTCTGCCTTTGCACTCTTACAGATGGTTTCCAACCATCCTGAGGGTAACTTTGGGCGCCTCCGATACTTTTTAGGAGGCGACCGCCCCAGTCAAACTGCCCATCTGACACTGTCCGCTTGCCGGTTGACGGCAACGCGTTAGAATTCCAATATAACAAGAGTGGTATCCCAACAATGGCTCGGCACACACTGGCGTGCATGCTTCTCTGCCTCCCACCTATCCTGTACATGTTATATCAAAACTCAATGCCAGACTACAGTAAAGCTCTACGGGGTCTTTCCGTCCTGTCGCGGGTAACTCGCATCTTCACGAGTACTACAATTTCACCGGGTGTGTTGTCGAGACAGCGCTCAAATCGTTACGCCTTTCGTGCGGGTCAGAACTTACCTGACAAGGAATTTCGCTACCTTAGGACCGTTATAGTTACGGCCGCCGTTTACTGGGGCTTAAGTTCGCACCTTCGCTTGCGCTAAGCACTCCCCTTAACCTTCCAGCACCGGGCAGGCGTCAGCCCCTATACGTCATCTTTCGATTTAGCAGAGACCTGTGTTTTTGCTAAACAGTCGCTTGAGCCTCTTCTCTGCGGCCCCCGAGGGGGCACTCCTTCTCCCGAAGTTACGGAGTCATTTTGCCGAGTTCCTTAACAACACTTCTCCCGCTCATCTTAGGATTCTCTCCTCGCCTACCTGTGTCGGTTTACGGTACGGGTACCTCTTTGCTCGATAGAAGCTTTTCTTGACAGCGTGAAATCGGCGACTTCCCTACTTATTTTTCGTTCCGCATCACAGCTTGACCTTGGGGAAAAAGGGATTTGCCTCTCTTTCCAGTCTCACTGCTTGCCCCGGCTCTTCCAATGGCCGGGTTCGCTTATCCTTCTGTGTCACTCCATCTCTCAAACGCATTGAGGTAGTACTGGAATTTCAACCAGTTGTCCATCGCCTACGTCGTTCGACCTCGGCTTAGGCCCCGACTAACCCTGAGCGGACGAGCCTTCCTCAGGAAACCTTGGGCTTTCGATGGTGAAGATTCTCACTTCACTTTCGCTACTCATGCCAACATTCTCTCTTCTCTTAAGTCCACTGAACCTTTCGATTAAGCTTCGCCCCTAAGAGATTGCTCCCCTACCACTGTACCTTACGGCACAATCCATCGCTTCGGTGCCTGATTTTAGCCCCGTTCATTTTCGGCGCACCACCACTCGACCAGTGAGCTATTACGCACTCTTTAAATGTATGGCTGCTTCTAAGCCAACATCCTGGTTGTTTGTGCAGTGACACATCCTTTCCCACTTAATCAGTACTTGGGGACCTTAGCGGATGGTCTGGGCTGTTTCCCTTTTGACAATGAAACTTATCTCCCACTGTCTGACTGCCCTGTTAAAATGGACGGCATTCGGAGTTTGATATGGTTCGGTAAGCTTGACGCCCCCTACCCAATTCAGTGCTCTACCTCCGTCATTCATCACAGAACGCTAGCCCTAAAGCTATTTCGGGGAGAACCAGCTATCTCCGTGTTCGATTGGAATTTCACCCCTATCCACAACTCATCCAAGCCTTTTTCAACAGACACTGGTTCGGGCCTCCACTTGGTTTTACCCAAGCTTCACCCTGGTCATGGATAGATCACACGGTTTCGGGTCTACAGCATGCAACTCGTCGCCCTCTTAAGACTCGCTTTCGCTTCGGCTCCGCACCTGAAGTGCTTAACCTCGCTACATACCGTAACTCGTTGGCCCGTTCTACAAAAAGCACACTGTCACTTGCGCTCCAGCTGCTTGTAAGCACAGGGTTTCAGTTTCTATTTCACTCCCCTCCCGGGGTTCTTTTCACCTTTCCCTCACGGTACTTTCCGCTATCGGTCACTGGGTAGTATTTAGCCTTGGGGGGTGGGCCCCCCATCTTCCCACAGGGTTTCACGTGTCCCGTGGTACTCGTTGAATCTCCTCATTTCGGCTTTTCGCTTACGCGCGTCTTACGCTCTTTGCGGGGCCTTCCCATGCCCTTCTGCTAAACGGAAATGATTGTTGGATTCTGGGCTTTTCCTCGTTCGCTCGCCGCTACTTAAGGAATCGATGTTTCTTTCTTTTCCTCCGGGTACTAAGATGTTTCAGTTCCCCGGGTTCCCTCCGTTATGCTATGGATTCACTTAACGGTGACGGTTCTTCTAACCGCCGGGTTTCCCCATTCGGACATCCACGTCTCGTCGGATATGTGCTCCTAAACGTGGCTTTTCGCAGCTTGTCGCGTCCTTCTTCGGCTCCCAGTGCCAAGGCATTCGCCCTGTGCTCTTTGTTTCTTGATCTCCACGAATGCTTTCGCATTTCGTTTTTCTTTTGTTCTCTTTCTGAGCTCAAAAGAATGTTGTTTTTTGAAATTGCATTTATTAAGAAGTTTTACTTTGTTTAATATTTGCTCTTTACTCTTTTTTCTTTATGTTGTTTTCAATGACCATTGTATGACTTTGGGTCATACAAAAGAAAATAGTACCATGACTTCCTGTTCCCTAGAAAGGAGGTGATCCAGCCGCACCTTCCGATACGGCTACCTTGTTACGACTTCACCCCAATTACTAGCCCCACCTTCGACCGCTGAGTCCTTACGGTTCTCTCACGGGCTTCGGGTGTTGCCAACTCTCGTGGTGTGACGGGCGGTGTGTACAAGACCCGGGAACGCATTCACCGCGGCATTCTGATCCGCGATTACTAGCAACTCCAACTTCATGCAGGCGAGTTGCAGCCTGCAATCCGAACTGGGATCTGTTTTAAGGGATTTGCTTCACCTCGCGGTTTCGCGGCCCTCTGTTCAGACCATTGTAGCACGTGTGTAGCCCAGGTCATAAGGGGCATGATGATTTGACGTCATCCCCACCTTCCTCCGTATTGTCTACGGCAGTCCCTCTAGAGTGCCCAACTCAATGCTGGCAACTAAAGGCAGGGGTTGCGCTCGTTGCGGGACTTAACCCAACATCTCACGACACGAGCTGACGACAACCATGCACCACCTGTCTCTCTGTTCCCGAAGGAAACGTCCCATCTCTGGGATTGTCAGAGGATGTCAAGACCTGGTAAGGTTCTTCGCGTTGCTTCGAATTAAACCACATGCTCCGCTGCTTGTGCGGGTCCCCGTCAATTCCTTTGAGTTTCAACCTTGCGGTCGTACTCCCCAGGCGGAATGCTTATTGTGTTAACTGCGGCACTGAGTTTCCCCAACACCTAGCATTCATCGTTTACGGCGTGGACTACCAGGGTATCTAATCCTGTTCGCTCCCCACGCTTTCGCACCTCAGCGTCAGTATTTGTCCAGCAAGCCGCCTTCGCCACTGGTGTTCCTCCTAATATCTACGCATTTCACCGCTACACTAGGAATTCCACTTGCCTCTCCAATACTCAAGTCTGACAGTTTCAAATGCACGTCACCGGTTGAGCCGGTACCTTTCACATCTGACTTATCAGACCGCCTACGCGCCCTTTACGCCCAGTCATTCCGGACAACGCTTGTCCCCTACGTATTACCGCGGCTGCTGGCACGTAGTTAGCCGGGACTTCCTCATTGGGTACCGTCATGTTTTCTTCCCCAATAACAGAGCTTTACGATCCGAAAACCTTCTTCACTCACGCGGTATTGCTGCGTCAGGGTTGCCCCCATTGCGCAATATTCCCCACTGCTGCCTCCCGTAGGAGTCTGGACCGTGTCTCAGTTCCAGTGTGACCGTTCGCCCTCTCAGACCGGTTACCCATCGTCGCCTTGGTGGGCTGTTATCTCACCAACTAGCTAATGGGACGCGGGTCCATCCTATGGCACCGGAGTTTTCATGAAATGACCATGCGATCTCTCCATAATATAAGGCTTTACTCCCAGTTTCCCGAGGCTATTCCTTTCCATAGGGCAGGTTACCCACGCGTTACTCACCCGTTCGCCACTTTCCAATCACTTATTCCCCCGAAGGTTCTTAACTGATCTTCTCGTTCGACTTGCATGTGTTAAGCATACCGCCAGCGTTCGTCCTGAGCCAGGATCAAACTCTCAATAAAAAGTTTATCGTTTGCCTTTCGGCTTTTTGATCTGGTTCATGTGATGATTTTTTGAAGTGTTCATCGCACTTGCGTTTTTTATCCTTTGCTGATTTCCATCAGCTGGAATTTCAGGTTTTATGGTACTATT
This sequence comes from Eubacterium maltosivorans, assembly GCF_002441855.2. NCBI lineage: Bacteria > Bacillati > Bacillota > Clostridia > Eubacteriales > Eubacteriaceae > Eubacterium > Eubacterium maltosivorans. Next base: position 2,032,469 of record NZ_CP029487.1, read on the forward strand.
CTCTTTTCTATGACCCTTTTTTCTTTCGACAATCATCCGATTGCTGCGTTGCCCGTTTTCTCTTGTTCGGTCACATACATCGGTATGCTCCCTCACGCGTTCAAACGTGCGCCTTGCACTCCGCTGATTCTCTTCAGAAAAATTTAAGTTTATGTTCGACTTTCTCAAGCGAACTTCTTTATTATACCGCGTCGTTCTTATTCTGTCAAGCACTTTTTAAAATTTATTTTTTAAATTTTCTCAAGCGCTGGACTGAAAGCCCTGCGGCGCTGTGCTCTCCGAGACAGCTTAATTAGTATACCCCGTTCTTTACCCTTTGTCAAGCACTTTTAACCATTATTTTAATCTTTTTTGATTTATTTTTAACTTTCGCGTTTTTTACGGCTCAGAATAAAAAGGACTGGCAGTACTGCCAGTCCTTTGCCGCTTGCTGAAGCTTAATCGTCTAGGGGTTTCATGGTTGGGAATAGGATAACGTCGCGGATACTGTGCTGTCCTGTAAACAGCATCACCAAACGGTCAATACCGATTCCAAGGCCGCCTGTGGGCGGAAGACCAACTTCCAGCGCGTTGATAAAGTCTGCATCATATGGGTGTGCTTCATCATCACCATCAGCCTTTTTCTGTACCTGTGCCTCAAAACGTCCTTTCTGATCAATGGGGTCATTGAGCTCGGAGAATGCGTTGGCACATTCGGCACCGTTGATAAACAGCTCGAAACGCTGAGTATATCGCGGATCAGTGGGTTCACGTTTAGATAACGGCGAAATTTCTACGGGGTGCATGGTCACAAAGGTGGGCTGAATGAGCTTATCCTCTACATATTCGTCAAAAACTTCTGAGATGATTTCACCGATAGAGTGTTTGTCTTCCACATCGACATGCAGCTTTTTCGCTGCTTCCTGCGCTTCTGCCAGATCGGTCATCACATCAAAATTGACGCCGGTGTGTTCTTCCACTAAATCGACCATTCTTGCACGTTTGAAAGGCGCTGCCAATGAAATGTCATGGCCTTCGTATTCCACGGTATCCGTGTCAAGGATTTCTTTTGCCAAAAATCCATACAAGGCTTCCACCATATTCATTACATCATCATAATCCGCATAGGCCTCGTAGGTTTCAAGCAGGGTAAATTCGGGATTATGGGTTGCGTCCATGCCTTCATTACGGAACACACGGCTGAGTTCATAAACTTTATCAAAACCACCGACAATCAGCCGTTTAAGGGGCAATTCCAGGGCGATACGCATATAAAGCGGAATATCCAGAGCATTATGATGGGTCACAAAGGGACGGGCATTGGCGCCGCCTGCCAGGTTGTATAAAACCGGTGTTTCTACTTCGATAAAACCGCGGTTGTCCAGGAATTCTCTGATCTTACGGATGATCTGAGAACGCAGGATAAAAACATTTTTAACTTCGGGATTTACAATTAAATCGACATAGCGCTGACGATAACGCAGCTCGGTATCTTTTAAGCCATGATATTTTTCCGGTAAAATCTGGAGGGATTTACTCAGTAAAGTCAGTTCTTTTACGCGAACCGAAATCTGTCCCTTCTGTGTTTTAAACACTTCACCCTTAATTCCGACAATATCGCCGATGTCATAGGTTTTGATTTCGTCGTAATTTTCCAGCAGATCCTTCTTTAAAAACATCTGGATTTTTCCGGTACTGTCCTGAAGGTCATAGAAGCCGACCTTTCCCTGACCTCTTTTTGACATGATACGTCCTGCCATGGAAACAGGCTTTTCTTCATACGCTTCAAAGTTTTCATTAACATCATCTGCGTAAGCAGTCACGTCATAACGTGTTATCTCGAAAGGGTTCTTCCCTTCATCCTGGAGCTTCTTCAGCTTTTCACGTCTGACGGCTAGTACTTCACTTAAATTTTCTTCGCTCACTGGGCTCTCCTATCTTCTGATCTCTAAAATTTCATACTGAACTTCACCATCCGGAATCGGAATCGTCACAACCTGCCCGACCTTGGCGCCAATCAACCCTCTGCCGACTGGTGATTCGTTGGATAATTTATTCTGTGTAATATCGGATTCTGCTGATCCGACAATTTTATATTCTTCGGTATCGCCAAACTCAAGGTCTTTTACCTTGACGATGCTGCCGACCCCGACGTCCTCGGTGTGAATGTCATTATCATCAATGACCTTTACCTTTTTAATTTTGGCTTCAAGTTCAGAAATTTCACCTTCTACGAAGCCCTGTTCGGATTTCGCTTCATCATATTCGGCGTTTTCACTCAAATCGCCGTATTCTCTGGCCGTTTTAATACGCGCCGCAACTTCGTAACGTTTAACCGTTTTTAAATACTCTAAACGTTTCTTTAAATTATCAAGACCCTCCTGGGTCATTACTAATTCTTCATTCAAATGATCAGTCATTTTTGTTTCCCCTTTATGTGGTACGGAATGTATTTAATTCCATACGCATTACTTAAAATCATGCTTGATATTATAATTTTTTTAGACGCTTCTGTCAAGTCAACCATTTGATTTCACGTCTTTTGTATACAATTTTACAGATATTATCGAAAAACCACCTGAAACAGGTGGCTTTTCGGACTGTTTAATTCTATAAATTCACTAGATTGTGTTGATGTCTACCAGATCAATATCGGCCATTGTCTTATTGGATTCCAGACAATTGAGCAATGCTCTGGCCGTATCGAGAGAGGTCAGCAGACTGATAGAGCTTTCAACAGCCTTTCTTCGCATCTTAACCTCGTCCTGTTCTGGCTGGCGGCCTTTTGTAGAAGTGGAGATAACATAGGTTACCTTTCCGCTTTCTAAAAGATCCCCAATGTTTGGCGCTTTTTCTGCCATGCGCTTAACCACCTTTGCCGGTACATTGTTTTCATTGAGTACCAGCGCAGTGCCGACGGTCGCAAATATCTTAAAGCCCATTTTATGGAACCGGCGTCCGATGTCCACAATTTCATCTTTATCGCGGTCCCGCACGGTCAGAAGTACCCCGCCGGTACGTTCCATTTTATAACCGGCTGCTACAAGTCCCTTATAAACAGCGTCCTCAAATTTTTTGCCAACGCCCAGAACCTCACCGGTTGACTTCATTTCTGGTCCAAGCTGGGTATCAACATCCTGGAGCTTCGCAAAGCTGAATACCGGCACCTTGACCGCTACATAGTCCTTAACCGGATGGAGGCCGGAGCTGTAGCCCATTTCCTTTAAGGTTGCCCCCATCATAATCCGGGTTGCAAGGTTAACCATCGGAATATCGGTCACCTTAGAAATATATGGTACGGTTCTTGAAGAACGCGGATTTACCTCGATGACATAAACCTGGCCTTCATAGACAACGTACTGGATGTTTACAAGGCCGATAACATGCAGCTCTTTGGCAAGTTTGCCTGTGTAATCAATAATCGTGTCCTTGATTTCCTGAGACAGGGTCTGCGGCGGATAAACCGAGATGGAGTCCCCAGAGTGGACACCGGCTTTTTCAATATGCTCCATGATCCCAGGGATCAGGTAGTCTGTTCCGTCACAGATGGCGTCGACTTCGACTTCTGTTCCCATGAGATACTTATCGATCAGCACAGGATTTTCAAGCTCATGTTCGGTAATAATGTTCATATATTCCACAACATCGGCTTCTTCGTAGGCGATAATCATATTTTGTCCGCCAAGCACATAGGATGGACGAAGGAGTACCGGGAAGCCCAGCCGTTCTGCCACTTTCACAGCTTCTTCAGTCGTATAGACGGTTTCTCCCTTTGGTCTCGGGATATTGCAGCGTTCCAGCAGATCGTCGAAAAGCTCACGATCCTCAGCGGCGTCGATATATTTGGGGTCTGTGCCCAAAATGCCGACATTAATTTCATCCAGATGTTTTGTCAGCTTAATGGCTGTCTGTCCCCCGAACTGGACGATGGCGCCGTCTGGCTTTTCCGTCTCTACGATGGAGCGCACATCCTCTGCTGTGAGAGGCTCAAAATACAGACGGTCTGAGGTATCAAAGTCGGTCGACACCGTTTCCGGATTGTTGTTGACAATGATGGCCTCATAGCCCAGCTCTTTTAAGGCCCAGGCACAATGCACAGAACAGTAGTCAAACTCAATCCCCTGGCCGATACGGATTGGTCCAGAACCAAAAACAAGGATTTTCTTCTTATCACTCTTATGCTCATCCAGGAAAATTTCCGCTTCGTTTTCTTTATCCATTGTGGAATAAAAATAAGGTGTCTCCGCTTTAAATTCCCCAGCACAGGTGTCAACCATTTTAAAGGAAGCATACTGTCTGCCGGTCGGGATCTTTTCACCAGTCAGGCGCTCAATGGTAGAATCCATAAAGCCCAGCTCACGGGCAACCGCCAGACGTTCCATGCCGCGTTCGTCGCTCAGGCCCTTTTCGCGCAGGTCGCGTTCCATCACGGCCAGATGGCGGAGCTTGTCGAGGAACCACATATCAATCTGGGTGGCTTCCCAGATTTTTTCCATATCCAGTCCGCGGTACAGGGCTTCATAGACAACGAAGCAGCGTTCATCATCCTTACGGCCAACCGCTTCCATGATTTCATCATCCGGCGCTTCACGGTATTTTTCGACGCTCAGGGTGTCAAAGCCCAGCTCAACCGAGCGAACAGCTTTCATCATCGCCTGCTCAAAGCTGTTGCCGATAGACATAATTTCACCGGTTGCCTTCATCTGTGTACCCAAGGTACGCTTAGCGTAAACAAATTTATCGAATGGCCATCTTGGGAATTTAACAACGATATAGTCAATGACCGGTTCAAAACAAGCCGGCGTTTTACCTGTGATGTCATTCATGATTTCATCCAAAGAGAAGCCCACAGCGATCAGCGACGCAATCTTGGCGATCGGGTATCCGGTTGCCTTTGAGGCCAGCGCTGAAGAACGGGAAACTCTTGGATTCACCTCGATAACCGCGTAATTGAAATTTTCCGGGTCCAGTGCGAACTGGCAGTTACAGCCACCCTCTACACCCAGAGCCGAAATAATTTTAAGGGCAGAGGTTCTGAGCATCTGGTATTCCTTGTCGCTCAGCGTCTGGCATGGCGCCACGACGATGGAATCGCCGGTGTGGATGCCGACCGGGTCAAAGTTTTCCATGGAGCAGACGGTAATAACATTCCCTTTGCTGTCACGCATGACTTCAAATTCGATTTCTTTCCAGCCGGAAATGCCGCGTTCAACCAGAATCTGGGTGATCGGCGACAGGCGCAGGCCGTTGGTGGCAATTTCATGAAGCTGTTCCGGATTATCGGCAATCCCACCGCCGGTTCCGCCTAAGGTAAAGGCTGGACGGACGATGACCGGGTAGCCCATGGTGGAGGCGAAATCCAGGGCGTCCTCAACGGTTGTAACGACCTTTGAGGGAATGACCGGTTCTCCGATTTCTTTCATCATGTCTTTAAATTCCTGACGGTCCTCTGCCTTGTCAATGGTCTCGACATTGGCGCCCAGCAGCTTCACATTATGTTCGTCTAAAAAGCCTTCCTTGGCGAGCTGCATGGATAAGGTCAGGCCTGTCTGCCCGCCAAGGGTGGAGAGGATGCTGTCTGGTTTTTCCAGGAGGATAACCCGTTTAACGACATCCAGTGTCAATGGCTCAATATAGATTTTATCGGCCATGGCCTTATCGGTCATGATGGTAGCCGGGTTTGAATTAATGAGAATAACCTCAAGACCAACCGCCTTCAAGGCTTTGCAGGCCTGGGTACCGGCATAGTCAAATTCTGCCGCCTGGCCAATTACAATCGGGCCAGACCCGATGACAAGTACACGCTTAATATCATTTCTTAAAGGCATCCCTGTTGTCCCCTTTCCATTAAATCCGAAAAACGTTCAAATAAATATCCTGTATCATTGGGGCCTGCGCTGGCTTCCGGATGAAACTGCACGGTAAAAGCCGGAATGTTTTTATAGGCAATCCCCTCACAGCTGCCGTCATTCATATTGACATGGGAGATGGTTCCCACATCCTCCGGAATGCTCTCAACGGCGTAGCCGTGGTTCTGGCTGGTAATAAAGACCCGATCCTTGGATAAATCCTTAACCGGCTGGTTCAGTCCGCGGTGTCCGTATTTCATTTTGCGGGTGGTGCCGCCCATGGCCAGGGCCAGCAGCTGGTGTCCCAGACAGATGCCGAAAATCGGCTTGCCGTAGGCGATGAAGTCCTGAATGTTTTTAATGATTTCCACATTGTCTTCGGGATTTCCGGGGCCGTTGCTCAGCATGATGCCGTCTGGATTCAGTCTTCGGATATCATCGACCGTGGAGTTAGCCGGCATAACCGTCACATTACAGCCGATCTGCAGCAGCATTCTGAGGATATTGTGCTTGTAGCCATAATCCATGAGCGCGACATGGTTTGCGCGGTTTTCACGGGTATAGAACCAGCCCTTTTTCTTCTGGGTAACCACCTGTACTGGATTGACCACCTTATAATTCCGGATCTGCTCCAGCAGCGCTTCTTTTTTCTCATAGACGTCCTCGGTGGTGATGGCGCCGTTCATGGTGCCAAACTCACGAATCTTGCGGGTGAGGGCGCGGGTATCAATATCCCAGATACCGATTTTACCCTGCTTTACAAGAAAGTCATTAATCGTGGCTGTGGTTCTGAAGTTTGATGGTTCCTCGCACCATTCCTTTACAATGTAGCCATTTACCCAGCTTTTTTCTGATTCCATGTCGTCATTATTGACCCCATAATTTCCAATAAGCGGGTAAGTCTGAAGCACGATCTGTCCATAATAGGACGGGTCTGTCAGAACTTCCTGATACCCGGTCATTCCGGTTGTAAAGACAATCTCCCCAATGGTGGTGCCTTCGCAGCCGAAATTGTAGCCTTCGTAAACCGTCCCGTCCGACAACAAAATGTAGGCGCGCTTGTCACGTTTAAAATAAGACATTTTCTCCTCCTCTATTTTTCCTTCAACTTTTATACTTACAAAAAGAGAATAATGCAGGCAGCATTATCCTCTTTAAATTATTTCGTTTCCCTAAACAGCTAACTCTTCGCGATCTGGGCCAACGCCGACGTAACCAACTGTGGTTCCGACCAGCTCTTCAATTGTCTTAATGTATTTTTTCGCATTTTCCGGCAAATCTTCAATCTTCCGGATTTCTTTGGTGGAACACATCCAGCCCGGCAGGGTTTCGTAAACCGGCTTTACACGTTCCAGCTCTTCGGTGTTCGGGAAATAGTCAATGACCTCACCATCCAGCTCATAGGCAATACACACCTTAATTTGCGGAAGGTTATCCAACTTATCAATTTTACACAATGCCAAAGTATCAAATCCGTTGATTAAATTTGTATATTTAAGCACCGGAATATCTAACCAGCCCAGACGTCTGGAGCGTCCTGTTCTGGCGCCAAATTCGTCATCCGGCTGATCACCGGTTCCCCTTATCAGGTCGATGTCTCCCTCAAATTCCTCTGTCGGGAAGGGGCCTGCCCCCACAGCGCTCGAAAAGGCCTTGGCCACACCGATGACACGATCAATTTTTTTGGCTGAGAAGCCGCCGCTTACAGCCGCGTAAGCCGCTGTGGGGTTGGAGGATGTCACATAGGGGTAAATGCCCAGGTCAATATCCTTCATGGCTGCCAGCTGGCCTTCGAATAATATATTCTTACCAGCATCAATATAACGGTGCAGGTAACGGATCGGGTCCACAATCATGGCTGCAAAGCGCTCTGCCCATTGCTCACATTTTTCATAGAGAAAATCAACGGTATAATTTTCAGCGCCGTAAGCCCGCATCTGGTTGTTGATGACCGGGACAATGGCCTCCAGCTTCTTTCTGGCAGAATCCAGATTGAGTAAATCCTCAAAACGCAAGTTTTTACGCAGAGCTTTATAGGAATAAGCCTGGCCAATCCCGCGTTTGGTGGTACCGATACCGCCAGATGCTTCCATCAGCTCATCCAGCTTCTGATGATAGGGCATCAGGATATGGGCCTTACCGGATATTTTCAACCCGCTCATTCCGACGCCGGCATCTTCAATCTGCTTGATTTCATCTTCCAGAACATCCGGATTCACCACTGTACCTGTACCGATTAAGCACTCGCCGCCTTCATTAAAGATACCGCTTGGAATCAGATGCAGCTTGAACACGCCGTGCTCGTTGATAACCGTATGGCCGGCGTTATCCCCGCCCTGGAAACGGACGATCAGATCACAGTCCTTTGACAGGTAGTCAATCATTTTGCCTTTACCTTCGTCGCCCCACTGTGCTCCAACTAATACAGAAATTGACATTGTATCATTCCTTCCTCAATATAAGAAGCAGTTCCTTATATCATTCGATTCATTTGCATATTCATACATTTTTTATGCATCTCTTTTGAGACCGCACATATTATACCACATAATTTTTTCCTTGTCTCTAAAAACCTCTCAAAATCTGAGCCTTAAGACAATTTTGAAAACATTTAATATGGCCGGAAGGCCATTTGCCCACGATTTTTTTGAAAACGGGCACTGCATAGTTATTTATGAACCGGCCGGGCCGGCGGTTCCATCTGGCTACCTATTTATATGTGCCATAAAATATGCGCCATAAAAAAGGAGGCTGTGGTTTCACAGCCTCTTACACGTTGTCTCTTCCCCTCTACTCCACCGGATCGTGGCTTAAAAGAAACAATGTCAGGATTTCTTCTGCATAGCAGACGCGACAGGAGCGAATGAGCAAAAGCTATCCATTATCCGTCCGTCCTTTCGGAAAATAAAAACTGCGCATGGCAGCTACCCACACACAGTTAAGAAAGTTCAAGAAAAAACTCAACAATAACACAAAATTAAGAACAGCTATTGAATAAAGAAAGAAAATAGCATATAATTAACTTTGCGGTACTCCTCAGGAGGTGTGGTGCCCAGACACCGCATTGCCGTATTGTGGTAGTGACACAGTACGGATGCCGCAATTTTTATTTCTATACTCTTTATTATAGAATAGATTGAAATAATATGCAATTCTTATTTGTTTTTTCAGGCTAATAGTTTTTTTCGTATGCTATTTTATCTTTCAGCGTTTTACTGTTTTTGATTCCCTCCTCTCCTCAACGCCAGATTTCGCAGTGGTCAAACTGCTGATCCGGGTATTCGATGACTCCAAGCCCCAGCGCCCGGGCCGCGGCGGCCACCTCGTCATAGGGCACGCCGGGACAGTACAGGTCGGCCGCATGACCGGACAGGTGCCAGGAGGCCGCAATGCCGCCTACCTCCGCATTGCGCTTTTCACAGCGAACGCCTGAGGTGATGATGATGGGCTGGTCAAAATAACACCGCAGCGCCTCGATTTTCTCTAAAAGCTCTTGGTCCATGGCCGCGGGCCAGCCGTCACAGTAGCCCGCGCAGTCACAGGCGTACTCGTCCATGAGAAAGTGGGCCGAGGCCCAGGGGCCGTCGGTGAGGATGGGGTCCTCGGGCAGGGGGTGGTCGATGACGGCTCCGTCCTGAGGCGTTTCCTGTGGCTCCGGCGCTGGTACGGCTGGTTCTGGCGCCTGCGGCTCTGTTTCCGAAGCTGATGGCTGCGGCGCTTTATCCGGTACCTCCTCCAGCGCAAAGCCCAGCCCTGTGAGAAAAACGCAGGAAATCAGGATCAGAATTGAGAGGATTAATCTTCGGCTGATGGTTTTATAAAAATTTTTCATTTGGGTTCTCCCTTCTTGAATGCGTGGATGGCGGATCCTCAACGATCCACTAAAAAAAGGGGGCTTTCGCCCCCTTTTTACTCAACGGCTACGTCGGTAGTGGTGGTGTCCACGCGCTTGGCGCCGGACAGCTTGGCGAGGGCGAAGCCGTCGGGCTGGAAGATGTTGTCGGCTACGATGCCGGCCGCCGCTGTTTTTATCTCCGCATCGGTGATGCCCTCTCGGTAGTCTGGGATGGTCATTCGGTACTCTTTGCCGCTTTCGGTGGTAAAAATCAGGTTCAGGTCTTTTTTTGTGGTTATTGCCATGGTTTATCTCCTTTTCTTATCCTTGCTTTTATCTGTTTTCGGCTGCTGTGTGCTTTCTTTTTTACTCGGTTTTTGTAATGTCGCTGGCGGTGATGCGCTCACAGCCCTCGCCAATGGGCTCCTGCATGGAAATGATGTGCCCGTAGGCACTGTCCAGCTGTTCCTTGGTGGCGTCGTGCCTTACGTCGCCGTAGGTTTTGCTTCCGCGTTCAATTTTTCCTTCTTTTTCGCCATAGTTTACCTTTACTTTGAGTTTTGTGTCTTTCAGGTTTTCTTCGACTGCCATGTGTATTTCTCCTTTTTGGGTTTGTATTTTGTGTGGCGTTTTGCCCTACACTATATACATACTTTTTTTTTTGAAAATATCAACGCTTTTCACAAAACTTTTTTTATTTTTTTTAAGGCGCGGTCGCGGCGCTGGTTTACCGCCTGGGGACTGATGCCTTCTGTTTCGGCGATTTCGGTCTGGGTCATGCCCTCGTAGTAGTGCTTTTCCAGCACGCTGCGGTAGCTGGGACTTAAGCGGCTCAGCCCCCTGGCGAGCTTTTTCCGGCTCGTGCTTTTTTCCTCGCGCTGGATATAATCGGCCTCGAGGTTTGTCGCTTTATCGGGCAGCACCTCGGCATAGGTTAGGCCCTGTCTCCCCGGCACCTGATCGTCAAGGGTTGTATCGGGTTTGACGGAATGGTTAAACTGGCCGTGCTGCCACTTTCTGTAATACTGGCGCAGGTGCGCCTGGATAAAGGCGTTAAAGCTGGCGCCACGCCTGGGGTCAAACTTTTTCAGGCCCTCCATAAAGGCGATGACGCCGTCCTGAAAGGCGTCCTCGAACTGGTCGTCATGGATCCCTGAGCGGCTGAGGGTGGCCAGTATCAGCGGCCTGAAGGCCATGACCAGCAGCTGGCCCGCGGTACTGCCGCTTTCTCTTTCCGGGCTGCCGTCCGGATATTCCTGCCCGTTTTTACAGGTTTTTACCAAATCGTCAATCACCTTGTAGTTACTCAAATAAGCCTCCTATTCGTCCTCATAGACGTCTGTAATCTCAAGCACAATGCCGGGAAAGCGGTCCTCGACGGCGGCGCTGAGGTCGTTGAACAGGTCCTCGGCTTCCTCGGCGCTGCGGGCGTAAAAGCCGGCTTTCATAAGACATTCGGCCTCGACCATGTAGCTTCTTTTTCTGCGGACCAGACTGGGTCCGGTGCCGTATCGGTTCATGTGGTTTCTCCTTTCTGCTTTGCCTCTCTCGCGGCCCACATGGCGTTAAAGGCGGCCACGCTGTCACCGGAATACAGGGCCTGGATGGCGGCTTTCTCGGATTCGGTGAGCGGCGGGAGCAGGTTAAAGCCGTGGATGCTGTGGGTATTGGGCGGCTCCTCCTGATTATAATAGAACAGAGACGCCTGTTTAGGGTTTATATTATTTATATACGGTTGCGCCCCGTGTCCGCTTTCTGTAGCGGTTTGTGTCCATACGAGCGTCGGCTCCTGACGCTCTCCGGCGGCGATGCTGGCCGGGGCCAGGCCTTTGTCAAAGGGGATCAGGCGGTATTGTCCCGCCCGGTTTCCCGCGTCGGGGGTGTACGTCACGCGCTGCTTCCGGATCAGCGTCTGCCTTTGTGTCCAGAGGGCCTGGCGGTTTTTAAGGCCAAGGGCGTCCTGAAACAGCTTGTTGGGTACCCGGAATTCCACCGGCCAGTACCAGAAGCCGTCGGCGCCCTTTATGGCGGCGCGGTTATTAAAGTACATGAGGTAATGCCAGAAGGCCTGGAGCAGAGGGCTCAGGCGCTGCTGCTCCATCCAGCGGAAAAAGGCGAGTAACTCGGTCAGGTAGTTCATGCGGACGCCGCCTCCTTTTTAAGCCTGTCCGCAAAATAAATGCAGCCGGCCGGCGTCAGATAAAGCCTGCGCCCCGGACAGGCCGCTGTCTGGTTTCCGATTCTGAGGATTCCCATGGCCGACGCCCTTTGGCTCACCTGGTTTAAGGTGCCGGGCGCATTCTTTCTCAGGTAGCCTCTGGCGCGCAGCCAGCGGAAAAAATCGTGCTTGCTTATGATGATGCCCTCTGCCTTCATCCTTCTTAAAAAGGCGCTGGTCTCGGTAAGCGGCTCCATGCCCAGATACCACTGCCCGGGGTTTCTTTCCGGATTGGCGGCCAGGTGGATATCCACCACGATGTGCCCGGCGGCCCCACCAAGTGTGAGCTGTGCCGGGGCCTGGAATTTTTGGGCGCACGAAGCACACCTGCCTGCCCCTGCTTTTTTTGCCGTATCCCTGTTTCTTTCGCGCATTTGTTTACGATTCATTGTAAACCTCCTGTAAATTAAAATGATTTTGTTTCCGGTACGCTCGGTACCGCTCTTTATCTTACAGGTATCATTCTAAAACAAATTTTTTACTTTTACAAAGCGCGAAAATAGAATTTGATAGTTATTTATTTAACAATATAGATTTTCAAAATAGCGCTTCCGCCACCGGTAAACTGTGGAGTATTCGCCATAAAAGGGCACCTCGTGCCAGGGGCGGCCACGCCTGGGCTGCAGCCGGCCCGGGCTGCGCAGCTCCTCTCTGGTAAAAAGGGTATGCAGCACTTCGGCCACGGTGTATAGGAGCACGCGCATCCAGCGCAGGATAAAAAAGGGGAACACCCGCTGGTTACGGTCACATTCCAGGCAGGTTTTGCTGCATACCCAGAAAAGATAGAGGGTTCCGTCCCCGGTTTCGACCTCCTTATAAAAGCCATTGACGATTTTAAGCCGGCCGTCTTTTTCCTTTATGGAAAGGGTTTTTTCCGCAAGCTTACCGCCGCAGTGAATGCAGACATGCTTTTTATGGCCGTGATAAATCCATTCTTTCACAGGCTTTTCGCCGTTCCTGCTCCGGTATCCGGTATCGACCTCCTCAAAATCCCCGGGGTGCTTCGCGATGTACTTTGCCAGTGCCTTTGCCGTAATTCTCTTTTTCATTCTGGACTCCTCTCCATAAGACCAAACAAAAAAAACACCAAAAGCTCCAATGAGCCTTCAGTGTTTTTTATTCAGGGTGACAGCAAGTGTCCCTGTTTTTTATTTAATTGTCCTGTTTCCCTATGAACCGCGCCAACTGTTCGGGGAATAATTTTCTTCTTTCAGTACAATTATAACCGTTTTCAATCAATAATGCAATCCTTTTCTGTCGTGCGTAAAAAAGGCCCTCAAGCGTTCTGTAACACGCTTGAGGGCCTTTTGGCGCTAGCTGTCCGCCTGGCAGCGCAGCAGCGTCCTGATGGTGTTTTCCTGGATTTCCTGAACCATTTCGTCGAACATGGCAAAGCCTTCTTTTGTGTATTCTTTTACGGGGTCGTTCTGCCCGTAGCTTCTGAGGCCGATTCCCTGCTTCAGCTGGTCCATGTTGTCGATATGGTCCATCCAGGCCATGTCCACGGCTTTTAAAAGCACCTCTCTCTCAAGGGCGTCCCGTGTTTCCCGGCCGATTTTGGCCGAAAGCTTTTCAAGATGGCTGCTGAAAAGACTGCCGAGGGCCTGCTCCAGCGCCTCCCGGCTCTTTAGCGTATCGACAAACTTAAAATCGGTCTCTGGAAAAAAGGATTTGCCCAGGGCCTCTTTCAGTCCCTGGATATCCCAGTGGTCAGCGATGGGATCGCTGATGAAGATGTCCAGCACTGAGGCGAAGATACGCTGCCCCATGGCGAGGATCTGGTCGTGTATATTCTCGCCGTCCAGAACCTGCTGGCGCTGCTTGTAGATGATCTCACGCTGCCGGTTCATCACATTGTCATATTTCAGAACGTTTTTACGGTCGTCAAAATTCTTGCTTTCCATTTTTTTCTGGGCGTTTTCAATGCCCTTTGTCAGGATTTTGCTGGTGATGGCCTCGCCCTCCTGAAGGTCGATGACCTCGCTGAGCTTTTTCATCCGCTCATCGCCGAAGATCCTCAGCAGCGGGTCCTCCAGGGATAAATAAAAGCGGGCCTCTCCCGGATCACCCTGACGGCCCGAACGCCCTCTCAGCTGATTGTCGATGCGGCGGCTCTCATGTCTTTCTGTCCCGATCACATATAAGCCTCCCAGCGCCTGAACCCCTTCGCCCAGGCCAATGTCTGTGCCGCGGCCGGCCATGTTGGTCGAGATGGTGACCGCGCCGGCCTGGCCGGCCTTTGAGATGATCTCAGCCTCCTGCTCATGGTATTTGGCATTGAGCACGGTGTGCTCAATCCCTTCTCTCTGAAGATAGCCGCTGAGGGCCTCGGACTTTTCGATGGACACGGTGCCGATGAGAACCGGCTGGCCCTTTTCATGACGCTTAAGGACGTCCCGGGTCACTGCCTCAAATTTCGCCGCCTCGGTCGCGTAAACCGCGTCCTCATGATCGGTCCGGATCATGGGCTTATTGGTGGGGATGGTGACCACGTTCAGATTGTAAATAGAGGAGAACTCGTCCTCCTCTGTTTTGGCTGTGCCGGTCATGCCCGCGAGCTTATCAAACATACGGAAGTAGTTCTGAAAGGTGACGGTGGCAATGGTCTGTGTCTCGGCGTTGACCGGGACATTTTCCTTGGCCTCGATGGCCTGATGCAGCCCGTCTGAGAACCGGCGGCCCGGCATGGTGCGGCCTGTAAACGCGTCCACAATCACCACTTCCTCGCCGGCCACGATATAATCCCTGTCCCGCTGCATCAGCTTATGGGCGTAAAGCGCCTTGTTAATACAGTGAAAAAGCTCCATGTTGACAATATCGGCAAGGTTGTCCACGCTGAAGAACATCTCTGCCCGCTGGATTCCTTTCTCGGTCAGCTGGACGGCTTTCAGCTTTTCGTCCTTCTCATAATCCTCTGGCCCCAGCAGCTTGACAAAGCGGTTGGCCAGACGGTAGAGCTTGCTCTCGGGGCCGCCCGGCCCCGCGATAATAAGGGGCGTCCGGGCCTCGTCGATGAGCACGCTGTCCACCTCGTCGATGATGGCATAATGGAGGCTCCGCTGAACCTGGCTGTCGAGGCTGAGTGCCATGTTGTCCCGCAGATAGTCAAAGCCGAACTCATTGTTTGTTCCGTAGACCACATCAGCCGCATAGGCGGCTTTCTTTTCCTCCGGCGTCTGCCCGCTGACGACAAGGCCGACCCGCAGGCCCAGAAACTCGTGGATCTTCCCCATGAGCTCCCGGTCCCGCCTGGCCAGATAATCGTTGACGGTCACCACGAAAACGCCCTTGCCCTCCAGGGCATTGAGGTAGGTGGGCAGGGCCGCCACCAGGGTTTTGCCCTCACCGGTTTTCATCTCGGCAATATTGCCCTCGTGCAGGACGAGCCCGCCGATGAGCTGAACCGGAAAAGGCTTCAGGCCGATGGCCCTGTACGCCGCCTCCCTGACCACCGCAAAGGCCTCGGCGGTCAAATGATCCAGCGGCTCTCCGTCCTTAAGCCTTTTCCGGAACAACGCGGTCTTATCTCTGAGGGCGCTGTCGCTGAGCGCGGCCATTGCGTCCTCCAGGGCCAGGATCCTGTCCGCTGTTTTCTGAAGCCTTTTTACATCACGCCTGGATGGGTCGAAAATCTGATTTAAAGCTGCCAAAATACGTCTCCTTTGTCAATTGTGATTCTTTTTTACCGGTCAGTCTACATACTCGGTTTTATATTGAAATTCTTTGCAGTAGTCGTCAACTTTTGAGTTTCTTTTGCAGTGTACCACCGTGTTGCCTCTGTTAAAAAGCCAGTCGCCCATGACCTCGGGATCATGGAGCAGCACCACCTTTTTCAGCCGTGGGCAGCCGTGAAAGGCCCACTTCTCAATGCGCCTGACGCTTTCGGGAATATGGATGCTCTCAAGAAACTTGCACTTTAAAAACGCGCTGTCCCCGATGGTCACCAGCCCCTCTGGCAGGGTCAGGGATTGAAAGCAGCAGCCGACAAAGGCTTCCCGGCCGATGATTTTCAGCTCTGGCGGCAGGGTGACCTGCTGCAGCTGCTTGCAGCCATAAAAGGTGCGGAAGGCGATCATCTCGATCTGCCTGGGAATGACCACCGTCTGGAGGCTGTCGCAGTCGATAAAAGCGTTCTCGCCAATTTCCTCAAGGGCTTCTGGCAGCTCAATGATCTTGAGCGCCCGGCACAGCTTAAAGGTTCTTGGCCGGATTACCCGCAGCTTTTTGGGAAGATTGATCTCACGCAGCTTGCGGCACTCCATAAAGGCTGCCTCGCCGATTTCCCGCACACTGCCCGGCATCTTGACCGCCACCAGCTGTGTGCAGCCCCGGAATGCGTTTTCTCCGATGGACATCACCGAGGGCGCAAGCTCCAGCCGGTGGATTTTTGTGATATTCATGCAGGCCTTTGACCCGATGGTGCGGTACTCACCGCCAATGACCAGATGCCTGACCTTATTCTGCCTGGCAATGGCCGTTGTGTAGACGCCCCGGTTTTGGCTGTTCGGTTCAGGGGGCCGTCGGTGATTTGTGTACTCCCTCTGATTGGTGCTTTTGATGTTTTCTGCCATTTCATTTCCTTCCTCTGTGTAATGTATATTTTTTATGCCGCCGCGCTGTCTCCAACACCGTACAGCGGCCATGAAAGCGCCTGACACAGGCATGGGGATATTTTTTTAAGATTTACCGGCTGATCCGTTCTCGATCAGGCCGTATTTTACCTTGATCCGTTCCAGCTTTTCAATCAATGGCCTGGCGCCAAAAAACAGGAAAATGACCGTTGAGCAGGCGTAAATCAGATTAAAGGGCGCACCTGAAAAATATAAGGGCAGCGCCGACCACCAGGTCACCTCACTCTGGTACATAAGCACACTGGCCGTATCCATTAAAAAGCCGTAGATAAAGAAAGTGGACAGAAACCCAAAGAGGCAGAGGGGCCCCTTTTTCATCGTTAATCTTCCTTTTTTAAACAAAAGCCCTGCCAGAAACCCGATGATGCCCGTGGCAAACATCTGCCAGGGCGTCCAGGGGCCCTGTGTCAGAAAAAAATTGGAGGCAAACATGGACACTGCCCCCACCAAAAATCCGGATTCGGCGCCAAAACATACCCCTGCCACAATAACGACGGCGATGACAGGCTTAAACTGCGGCAGCATAAAAAACGCCGCGCGCCCCGCCACCGCAATGGCCGCTAAAAGTGCCAATATGACCAGCTCCCGGGCCTGGGGCCTCCGGCCCTCAAATACCATCACAAAGGGCACCATGGAATAAACCATGATCATCATACTGATAAAGAAATACTTTCGGTCCCCGATGCGGATACCGATAAAAATCGTGAGGGGAATGAGCACAAAGATCATCAGCAGCGCCGCCCATGTCCGTTTTGACAGCTTCCTGCTCTCTGGCTTTTCCACCAGGCTGCCATCGGCTGGCGGCACCCAGAGCTCGCGGTCACTCCGGACTGGGGCCGCATCCTCTCTTTTTTTTACCTCATACTTTTCTTTTGGCTTGCCGCCTTCCAGAAAATCATCCAGAAACCGGTCTAAAGATTCATTTGGCAGCATGTGATCACATCCTTCACGGTAATGGCATTGTCAAACAAATGCCGGGACAAGCGGTTGGCCGAGGTCGTATAAAAGCTGTTTCCCGAAAAAAAGGCTCTCGGGGTGTTGGCGGTCACAATACTGCCCTCAAAGAACAGGCCGCAGGTGTCGGCGTATTGGGCGCAGAATTCCACATCGTGGGAAACCATCACGATGGTCACCCCATGCTCCTGGAGGCGCTTGAGAATTTCGGCCAGCTCCCGCTTAAAGTGGTTGTCCAGCCCCTTTGTCGGCTCATCCATCAAAAGAATACGCGGTTTTAACAGCATAATTTTCGCAAGGGCCAGTCTTTGCTGCTCACCGCCAGAGAGATCATAAGGATGCTGCTGCATAAGATGTCCGATGTGCATCAGTTCCGCCATTCCCTCAACCGCTGTGCGTTTGTTCATGTCGCTGTCAAATTCGGAGCGCCTGCGCTCATTGGTACCGCCAATGGCCTCAAACAGGTCCAGCTCCACTGTCTTTTTGACAAAAAGGCTCTGGGGATTCTGGGGCAGAACGCCCAGGAAGCCATGAAACAGCTCCTTATCCGAATATTTTCGAACTTCCCTCCCTTCAAGCTTTACCTTTCCCCGGTATGGCCGGTTAATACCTGAAATCAAGGACAGGGTGGTGGTTTTGCCGGTGCCGTTGCCGCCTACCAGGGCATACAGCTGGCCCCGCTTGATCTCCAGTGACAGGTCGCATACCACATCGGGAAGATTTTTATCATACCGGAACCAGACATCTCTCAGCTCGACAACGGTCTCAGCTTCTTTAAAATGGTCTGCCTCAATGGGAATACTCTTTTTCTCGACAGGCTTTCCCTCAAACAGCTCCGACAGCCACTGCCTTCCCTCCCGCACAGTCAGCGGGCAGGGCATTTCATTATCGATTCCATCATAAATCTGCATGGGCGCAGGCATGGACAAAAACATATCATGCCCCATACCCCGCAGTTCTTTTCCGATTTCCCGCGGAAGCCCCTGAGCGATAACCGAACCCTGGTCCATGACAATGACCTTATCCGCGGCTGGAAAAATATCCTCAAGCCGGTGCTCTGTCATGATAATAGTAGTGCCCAGGTCACGGTTAATCTTTTTGACAGTTTCCAAAAAATCAGAAGCCGCAATGGGGTCAAGCTGCGAGGTCGGCTCGTCCAGAATCAGCAGCGACGGGTGCATGGCCATGATGGCCGCCAGATTCAGGAGCTGCTTCTGCCCGCCGGACAGCTCGTTCACATTCCGCCGGAACCATGCCTGAATCCCAAAATAAGAGGCCATTTCCGCCACTCTCAAGCGAATAGTCGGCGTGTCATAGCCCAGGCTCTCAAGCCCAAAGGCCAGCTCATGCCACACCTTATCCGTCACAATCTGATTGTCTGGATTTTGCAGCACAAAGCCAATTTCCGAGCTCTGTGTCCGGATATCCACCTCAGAAAGCGCGCGCCCTTTAAAAAGAATCTCCCCTGTCCGTGTTCCGTGGGGCGTGAGCACTGTTTTAAAATGCCGCAGCAGCGTACTTTTGCCACAGCCGCTCTTGCCGCACAAAACGACAAAATCCCCGTCATTTATCTCCAAATTGATGCTGCAAAGCGCCGGATTCTCCATCTCCGGATAGGTGAACATCAAATCCCTTATTTCTACTTCTGCCATATCTTTTTAAGCAGCTCTGCTGCTCAAGCCTCCTTTATTTTTTGTACAGTGCTGATACCTTGGTCTTTAGCCCCGCTTCACGGGCCATTTTCAGAGTGACGGAATTTTCCGGGCACTCCAGAACCGTCCGCGACGCAAAGCTCTGAGGCGAAAAATACGTGACGCCGGCACCAGCCTTTACATACTTAATCTTCTTACAGTTTGTAAAAGCATTTTTTTCAATAATTGACACACATTGCGGCAGACAGAACGAAGCCAGCGCCTGGCAGCCGTAAAAGGCATATTCGTTGATTCTCAAAAGCCCGCCGGGCCAGTTGACCTGCTCCAACCGCTCACAATTCTGAAAGCACCCCTGGTCAATGAGTCTGATAGTTTTCGGCAGGTCCACTGCCTTTAAGCGCCTGCAGTCCCGGAAAGCCCGGGCCGGCAGAACAGTGAGCCCCTCTGGCAGCCGGATTCTTTCCAAGCTCCGGCAGTTCGCAAAGCAGCTGTGCTCCAGATGCCTCAGGCTGTCCGGAAGCACCACCTCCTCCAGCGCGTCACAGTTAAAAAATGCACCGGCGCCAATTCTTTCTGTCCCCTCCGGGATAATGATTTTACGAAGCTGGGTCTGATTGGCATACTGAAAGCTTTCAACCTGCTTTCCGATATGCCGCACCGATGGCTCCACCAGCGCGCCGGGCGGGGGAACGCTGACCACCTGACGGTGGTGCGTGAGCCTTAAGGCTTTCCAGGCTCCGGCATCGGATACCGTGTAGCCCATGCTTTTGAAAAAAGCGATCATTCCCTCCTCCTCTGGCCGACAAAGCAGCGTGACCGCCTGCATAAGAAAGGGCCTGAGCGCCATGCCGCGGTGCAGATAAAGCGCCTTGACGGCACTGCCTGCAAAAACCTGATTGTCCAGCTCAGCCTTTCCAAGAAAATCGACACGTCTCAGGCGCTTTGTGTCCCGAAAGCTGAAGCGCTCAATACACGCCACATTTTCTGGAATAATCAATTCTTCCACAGGGCATCCCTTAAAAGCGCCCTCACTCACGGTTTTCAGACTTTTGGGAAAAGTAACCTCCCCCAGGCTCTTACAATCTGCAAAGGCTTTTTGCCCAATGCACTCCACGCCCTCGCCGATGAGTACTTTTCTGATTTTTTCACGGCCGCAATAGGCTCTTGGCGGTATCTCCCGGATGCCAAAGACCAGCAGAAATGTATCCTTGGGGTAAGTCTCGAATTCGAGTACTGCTGTTTCAGGGCAATGGTACAGATAGAGCGCGAAGCCGTCCTGTTTTCGGCATAATTTAAATCCCCGGGCTTCCATCAGAAGCCGGGAATCCTGATTCCAACGACAAACAACCCGTGCGTTTGAAGGGAAAGCGGCCCGTCCGAATGCAGGGACCCCGCCTTGAAATATTATTTTTGTTAAATGCGCGCAGCCCGCAAAGGCGTAGCTGCCGATGGCCAAAAGGGATTTTGGCAAAACCAGACGGCGCAGCCTGCCGCAGTGCAGAAAGGCTCCGTCCCGGATCTGCTCAAGCCCCTCCGGCAGAAACAGCTCTCTAAGCCCGGCGCCGTCAAAGCAGTGGCTCTTCAGGCACTTCACCGTGCCTTTAAAACTCAGCTTTTCCAATCTCTCGCAGCGGTAAAAGGCGTAGACCCCGACAGCTTCAATTTTCCCGCCAAATTCAATGGCTGCCAGAGACCGGCAGTTCCAGAACGCGCCATCCTCAACGCACCGTACAGATCTGAGACCTGTCACAGTTCTGAGCTTAAGGCAATTTTTAAACAGCTCCTTTGAAATAATCCTGAGTCCAGAGGGAAGCCGTACATATTCCAACGACTTACAGCCGCAAAAGGCTTCATCTCCAATGGACTCCACCCCATCGGGCAGCATAATCTCCTCAAGTCCCTCACAACCCCAGAAGGCCCGCTCATCAATATGTAAAAGCGTTTTGGGCAGGACAATCCTTGTAATATTTTTCATGTCTTTAAAGGCCGATACCTCAATATCCGTAAAGCCGTTTGGAATAACGACCTCACCACTCAAATGGTTGTTGAGCACATAGCTTCTCTGCAAAACAGCCCGGGGCGAGCTCCGCCCAAAACCAATCTCCACTGTCTGCCGGATCAAATAACCTCAACTCCTTCGTGCCGCGCCTCTGCTTCAGGAATGCGTCTCTTAAGCCACCACCACTTGAACTCAGCCACACCGTCGATAATGACCGGCATCATACAAAAGATAAAATAAAACAGATAGGTGAAAAAGCTGCCCAGTGACAATGGCTGAAGCCCGGACATCTTAATCTGCGGGTTATACTGCGCAAAGGCAAAGCCGTGATACACCCCGGCAATCACACAGGCCAGGACGGCCAGCATAACGACAGAAGCCACTGCGTCGCGGCGGTCAAAGCGGTAAATGGAGAAAGCAGTTCTGCCCTTAAGCCCATATCCCCGCGCCTTCATGCTGTCTGCTGTCTCGATGGCGTTTTCCAGCGCCCAGGTAATCATGATTGACAAAATGGTCACCCCGTGCCGGGCCCGCTCAAAGATACTCCCATTGCTCAGGTCCCGCCCGATACATTTCTGTCCGTTGCTGATCACCTTGATCTCCGCGATAAACTTTGGCACAAAGCGCAGTACCATCGAAAGGATCAGGGACAGGGCGGGAATGATGCGCCCGAATAAAAAGATAAACTTATCCGAGGTCATCACCTTGCTGTAGCAGGAAAACCAGATGAAAACCGTAATCAGCGTTATGCCCATGAATATCCCATAGACAATGGATTCCATCGTGATGGGGTTGCCGTTGTTAAGATAGAAAAGAATCGTAACGCCATAGTGGTTAAACAGGGGGTTGATCAGCATCACGATGATGATCACCGGCAGGCAGAGCAAGGCGGATTTCAGCGCTTTAAGCCATCCCTTCAGGATGCCTGAATAGACAAAGGCCGCAAAGAGCGATACCAGTAAAAACACTGGGTGAAGGATAAACATGCTAAAAAGAAGCACCGCGACAAAATAACCGAAATTAATGACCGGATGATAACCGGAAAAAGAATCTTCCATATCGATCTCCCCTCGATTGTTATAAGATAATCCTTGGCGGAAGCGGAGGTGGCTCGCTCCCGCCGCCTGTCATCACATCCTTTGTTCTTATTTGTGTAATAATTAAGAACGATGGTTTCTGAATGAAGCGGTGCAGGCGCGCGCCCGAATGCTGCCCGTACGATTTCACCGCTTCACCCAACATAGAAAAGATAGGGATGACAAGACACTTAAAAGAGCCGTTGTATGCGAAAGCTCCTCTAAGCGCCTTTTTAAAAGCTTGCAAAGAAGCCCTTAAAAAAGCGCTCAGCTAAAAGCTGGCGACAGAGGGGCGGCCTGTCCCCTCCGTCACCTGTTTTATGGTTTTACCACATGCTGTTATCGCCAACGTCACGGCCAAGATCACAGGTATAAACCCAATTGATCACATCGCCGTTTTCGACGGTATACTGGCTGCACCCATAGTTCGGGAACCAGCCGTTGACGTTATACATCCAGCCAGAGAGCTCGCCGCAGTCAAACTCATAGAGCTGATTGATACCTTCCACGTAGGCCGAATTATAAGCCGGCGTAAAGCTGGATTCCATATGAATACCATTGTCACGGCATACCCGCTGCAGCACATCATGGACACTTTCTCCCTCATTAAACTGAACCGTCGTTGGTTTTAAAATCCAACCATCTGAGGGCACAAAGCTTTCTTTACCGCTTTTCAGATTGCCCATGTTGTTAAGAATGGTCGAACAGCTGATGGAAATGGTACAGCTGCTGCCGCCTGAGCTTCCAGAACCAGTATTTCCGCTGTCACCCGGTGTTGTTCCGTCAGGATTTCCAGCCGTCGTTGTGGGAACCGGCGCGATGGTTTTCCCGGCTACGATATAATAATCCCCGCCAGTTTCCACGATGTTCACTGTCATCTTTGTGGTTTCTGCGCTGTTGTCAAAGGTCACATTACTCATTTTTGCCGGCTGCCCGTTGTTCAGCTTGCAGAAAACAGCCGAATCTGCATCCCATTTTTCCGGCAGCGTAATGGTGAGCTGCGGCACGGTGATGAGCCCCTTGTTGCCCGTCAGGGTGATGCCGAGGCCATAGGCGGCATCGCCGGCCGCTGCCTTGACATTGTTGAGTGTATTCCCCTCTGTCGTAAAATCGACCTTGAGGTTCTGATCCTCCGGATTGTGAATATCCTTGCCGTTAAAGCTCCAGCTGTACTGGATTCCGCTCATGGTGCTGCCATCAAAGGTCACCACCTTGTCCTGCCCCTGGATGGAGCGGAACTGCGCGGCTGTCACAACGCCATTTTCCGGCAGCGGGTTTGTATCTGCCAGCTGAACTACCTCTTCATCAGAGCCGCCCTCTGTCAGCCCGCTGATGGGGTCCTTGCACCCTGCCAGCGTGAGCACGGCCAGCAAAAGCATTGCCAATAATAAAACACCCTTTTTCTGAATACCTCTTTTCATTTTTTCTCCCTTTCTTTTATTGTTTTCGGCCTTTAATGATACAGGCCGAATTTAATCTTTACCCGCTCCAGCTTCTCAATCATCACCGGCCCAAGCAGCGCTCCAAAGAAGGCGGTGCCCAGACCATGTACCGCGTCGTAGGGCGCGCCGGAAATATAGAGCAGCTTCATGGAGCCCCAGTCAAGGCCCACGCCAGAGCCGGAAACACTGGATGACATGACCAGCGCGGCGATGTTCATGATACCGCCGTAGATGATAAAGGTGGCCAGAAAGCCAAAGACCGCCAGCGTCAGCCGGTCCACGGGCAGGCGGCGGCGCTGGAGCAGCACCCCGGCCAGCAGGCCAATGGCCCCAAAGCCGTAAAGCCACCAGCCCACAAAGGGCCCCTGGGCGTCTGAGACAATCCAGATGCCAAAGCCCAGCGCCAGCGATACCACGATACAGATGAGCGGCCCCATGACCACCTTAAAATCGACTTCCTTTTTTGAGAACTCCTGATCCCTGTTAAAGCAGAGCCCGCCGAGAAAGCCCAGAAGCCCCCAGCAAAACATCTGCCAGGGCGTCCAAGGTCCCTGACTGGCAAACATATTGATGACCAGCCTTGCCATAGCTCCTGTCAAAAAGCCTTCCTCAGGCCCCAGGCATATTCCTGCAATGATCACCAGCGCTGTTCCCGCCTGAAATGGTCCCAGCATGAAAAACGCCAGATTCCCGCAGGCCGCAATAGCAGCAATCACAGCAATCACAACAATCTCCCGCGCGTCGGGCCGGCGCCCCTCAAACCGCATGACAAAGGGAATGGCTGTGTAGAGAATAATCAGCAGACTGATAAACAGGTATCTCCGGTCATCCAGAAACCGGATGCCAAACCAGATGGTCAGGGGGATCAGCAGAAAGATGATCATCGCTGAGACAAGGGTCCGTTTTCTTTTTGCCGTTTGTGTGCGGATATCCGCAGCTGCTTTATCCATCATGGCTTCTTAACCAGCTTCGGCCAGAGCGCGCATCCGGTAATATACAGTGCCGCCATGGCAGCTGCCGTACATCCCAGGACAACCGCGGCCTTTTTCAGCTGCTCCTTACCCGACGGCGTTTTGGACACACTTCTGCTGTATGGCAGCATGGCCCCGTCAAAATCCCAGGGCTTAAATTCATCCTCAGCCTTACTGGCCGTCTTTCCAGAGGCTCTGGCGGTCATACCGTCGCTGCCTGCTTTACTGCCTTTCTGCATTCCCAAACGCCCTTCAACAGGCGCCGCCTCTCTGACAGGCTCCGAGGTGCCGGTCAGGGCCATGAGATGCCCCCGGTCATTCCGGTAATAGATGGTTCCGTCCGCGTCACAGTTGAGACTGGTGGTGGTATATTCCTGCTCATCACCCGGGGCGCGGTAGATCACCTCGGCCTGCGGCGTGGTATTGCCTGCCCAGTCCTTTACCCGGACAATGGCGCCGTCGTGGTTGTTTACCGTGATATAGAGGTAAACTGTCTGCTGGCCGTCAGCCGTATAAGCTGTTGTAAGCAGTGGTGAGGCCTTGGACGGGCCGCCGATATCTGTCTGATAGATCATGCTGAGAGAACCCGCGTCCAGAACCGCCAGCTTTCCATTTTCCGTATTGCCCTGGTCAATGACCGTGGCCTTGTTATAATCCTCCTCATGGCCCGAGCCATTCGCCTTCTGAGTGGTGACATACACACGGCCATTGTAAACCACCGGCGATGTGGTTGACGCTGCCGGAAGTTCGGCAACTTTAGCTCCTGTGTAGTGCCCGTCACTGGTAACACCGAGCTTAAAAACCTTCCCGCCGCCAGTGATCCCATTGGCGGTGGCGCCGCCGCCCGCTGTAAAATAAAGGGCGCTGGTTCCGGCGTCATAGGCGATACACGAACGGATAACGCCGCCAGTGGCGTACCGGTCAATGAGCGCCCCCGTCGATTTGTTACGGGACTGCACCACGCCAGAGTCCCCGCCGAAGATTACCGCGTCGCCAACCACCGTGGCGCCGCTCCAGTAATAGCCGCCGTCATCGTCCGAAACCCACCGCGCACGCCGGATACCATTAATCTGGTAAATTTCGCCGTTACTCGTGGTGTCTATACAGAAAAAGGTTCCCTTGTTCGTCGAGCCGCTCCAGGTACCTGAGTAGATAAAACCATCGGCATAGGTAACCTGACAGTTGCTCTGCCCGCCAAAGCTTTCGGTGCGCCAGAGCGAATCCAGGGTATCGGCGTTAAAGGCCTCAATGGTGCCCTTCTCCTCTGGCACGAAGATCATGCCGTCGCCATAGGTGGCATAAGAGAAAAATCCCACTTCTTTCGCGAGCTTTGCCTCTTTGACAATAGCGCCGGTGTTTTTATCCAGCTTGTAGAGCTTGTTGTTCTGGGTAGCGACAAAAATATAGTTGTCCACCACCAGCGGGGTGCCGGCAGTCATCTGCTTGCCCCCTGTGTTGATGTCGCTGTTTATCCACTTTTCGGTCAGGTTGTTTCCCGCGTTTGGCAAGCTGGCGTCCACAATGGCCATGTTGCTGTTGTTCTTCCTGAAGGTTGGCCAGTAGCTCTCAAAATCCACATAGCGGTTCATCTTTACCGTCACCGTACACTGGTTTTTAATGCCGCACACCTCAGCGGTAATCACTGCCGTCCCCTTGACATGCCCGGTGACAATGCCCTTATCATCCACACTGGCCACGGACGGGTCCGAGGAGGTATAGGTCAGTCTGTTTTTATCCGTTGTATCATAGGGCTTAAAGCTCAGCACGCTCAGTTCAAAGCTGGGATTTGCAATATCCAGTAAAAGCGTTTTTTCTGTATCACTCAGTATAAAGCTTTCAATGGCAATGCGACTGTCGGATACCACTGTAAAGGTCGAAAAAGCGTCTGTCGAAAAGCTGAAGCGCTTATTCTGAGCATCGTAGGTAACCAGGGCATTCCCCTTTTCATCTACAAAACCGACGCGCTCGCCGTTGTGCAGGAGGGTCAGCTGGCCGTGCTCGCCAAGCCCCGGCGCCGTGTAACCGCCGGAGGGCATCGTGATTTTAAAGCTCTTGCCCTGGGTATCATATTCCGGTATGGCGTCCGCGCTTTCCGCAGCGGCAAAGTCCCTCAGCCTGATTTCATACTGGCTCTCAACGGCCGGGTCCAGATACTGGGCGTCCGCCTTGAGGGCAGCCCGCTGCTCTGCCGTGACCTCAACCGCCTGCGCCACCACCTGCACAGTCCAGGGCAGTGTCAGGGAACGCCCTTTAACGGTAACGCCGTTATCCGATGCGTTGATCACCGTTAAGGCACCCGTCACCTTTTTCATTTTCTTTTCAGCCTGATCATAGATTTCCTGATCCTTGGTCAAGAAGCCATCGTAATCGCCTATGGCATTCAGCGCTTTTTCAGCTTGAACCAGATCAAAAAGACTTTGGTCGTCGGGTTTTCCACCGCTGTCGATGACGGCCTGAACCGTATCTGTCGCAGGCTCGCATATCGCCACCACCCGAGACAGCACCTTGCTGTAGCCGCTGTTAATGGCGACCTGTATATTGGCATCCTGTTCTGGTGTTAAAAGGGACTGCTGCGCGCTTGTCAGGTTATTATAGGCATTCTCAACCACTTTAACCTCATCCAGAGACGGGCTGGCATTGGTGTTCAGAATCGCCGCCAGCCGAACCACTTCCTTGACCGCGGCAATGTCCTCATCGGTAATGTCCGGCGGGTCGACCGGGTCGTCCTCTGTGACAGTAACCCGGCAGTCCGCGGTAAAGCTGCCCACCTGTGCCATGATCACGGCCTCACCCTTGGCCACCGCTGTAATACGGCCATTTCCGTCCACTGCCGCCACCTGTTCATTGTCCGAACGCCAGGTAACGGTTTTGTCATCCGTCGTATCTGCCGGGCTATAGCTGACCTTGAGCGCGGTCGTCTTACCCTTGCCCAGGCTTACTTCAGATTGATTCAGGCTGATGCTCTGCAGCGGCTTTTCGGCGCTCTCCTCACTTACAGTGACCTCACAGCTGGCGGTGAAATCGCCGAGGGTGGCGGTGATGGTGGCGGTGCCAACGCCAGTAGCATACACAATTCCTCCATCAACATATACTATGCTTTCATCACTACTGCTCCATACTACCCCTTGTTCTACCCTGCAATCTTCAGGATCATAGATCACCTGAAGTTCTCCCTCCGTTTCATATTGGAGATTCATTTTTTCCTGGTTCAGTCTAATTCCCTGTAAATTCCGTGCATCTACAGCTGTTTTTAAATACGCAAGAGCACTGTCTACGCTTGATTGATCCAATGTTAAATCCTGGATAATCTTCATAGCATTATCATAAGCATCCTGAATGTGTTGGATAGATAAAAGCACATCTTTATCTGCCCGTCCGTTAAACTCTGCAATGTACTTCGTTAACGCATCTCTGTTTGCAATAAATATTCCACTGCCATCATATTTATCACCCACATCTTTCCCTGTTCCCCAGAGCGTAAATTGATATCGGACAACGTCGCCATCCTTTGGAATATAATATCCCATTCCCTGTTGTGGAAATGTATTATTTACCATGTACATCCAACCAGATTTTTCAGAATAAGAGAATTCTCCAAGCCCTGGGTAATGTTTATTGCCGTCATTTTGCTCATTTGTTACCCGGTAACCACTCATTTCCTGAATATACATAGGTATATCCAAGACACCAGCATCTGCATTTTTTATAACTGCCAGGTAAAAACCATATGAGGAATTTTCTTTTGTCTCGTAAGCATCTGGTCCGCCCAAAACACGGTCCAATAAATCTGCCCCTGTATCCCCCGCATAGATCGGAACTTCCTCCGGCTCAATAAAATATCCTTGCCCCAGAGTAAAACGCTCAACACTTACTGTTACTGTTCCAACCGGCGCGTCCGCTTTTACGGTGGCCGTATTTACAAAACACGACAGTATTAATACGATGCATCCAATTGTAAAAGCTTTAAATATATTCCTTTTTATGTTTTCCATTTTCTCTCCTCATACAACAATTCTTTATAGTAAGGGTATTCGTTACTGCTCCCTGTTACCAGGAAGCAGGGGCTTACACCCTTTATTTATTTGCTATGCATTAAATCTTTTCCTATAAGCAATTAGCCCCGCTATTGCCAAAATAAGGAAACCAACTGCTACCGCCACGCTACTGTTGCCGTCCTGAACAATGCCTGTATTCGCGTTGTTTCCAGAAGCATTCGTACCTGTCGCATTATTCACAGTGTCAGCCTTATTATCACCGCTTGGATTAGTCCCCGGATTTTGTTCTTCCGGTTTCATCATACCAACCACCGCAAATTCAGAAAAGCTCTTAACCTGAAGGGTAAGCTTATTATCCTTTGGTGTTACAGCAGTCCAAATAAACATACCGGTTTCTTCATCCTTATGACCAATATAATACAAATCATAACCCATCTGTTTTTCAGTGAGAGGAATTGTCAATGTAAAGGTGCCATCTGCATTTTCAATCACCTCAGGCTTAATGTCTGCAAGGAATAAAATATCCGCTTTCTTAGCATCTGAGAACTCAGAAGCGCTGTCAATTGCTTTTTGTGCTTCTGATAATGCTTCTTTATCTGCCATCTTGTCCGTTACAATAATCTTTTCACCTGCTGGTAAACCGTTAACTGTTACACCAGTCTTTTCATCCGTGGCGATGGTCACCAGCTTAGAGACGGCGGCATTCAAATTCGTGGCCACTGTATCTACCTGCTGCTGTGTGCTGTCATTCAGGTTTCCGGCAACCTTTTCGGCTGCGGCTAAGGCTTCCTTTACAACGGCAAAGCTGTCCGCGGTGTAATGACTTTCATCTAATTTTTTAGCTGTTTCAACCGCTTTGGTCAGGTCTTCGGTTTTTGTTGCCTTTTCCATTAAACCCTTTGTCGCATTCTGCAAGTCGGTCAATACCTTGTCCGCTTCTGCTGCCGGCACCTGGCCTTCTGCCAGCCGACCTGCCATGGCATCCGCATTTTTGAGGGCTTCCGCTACCGCTTTCCAGCTGCTGGTGGTGTAAGCTTCTTCCTTGAAGGCTTCGCGCACCTGCGCAACCGCTGCGTTAAAGGCGTTTTCGTCTGCTGCAATCACCAGCTTGGCGACCGCGTCATTCAGGTTTTTAACCGCTGCGGAAACCTCAGCATCTGTGGCATTTTCCTGGCCGACCAGTGCTTTTGCCGCATTCAGGGCTGTCTGCACATTTGCCTTGGTTTCGTCCATATAGGTGACATCTTCGCGCGCAAGCGCTGCTTCTGCCGCCTGGATGCTGGCCGCCAGCGCCGCCTGGTCACCCTTGGCGCTCAGGGCCGCAATGGCGGTCTTAACCGCCTGAGCCGAGTCCGCCACGGTTTTCTGGTTTTCCGCGTTATCCGCGAGATCCGCGTCCAACACGCTCTGGGCGTCGGCGACCGCTTTGGTCAGGGCCGCGTAGCTGTCCGGTGTGTACAGGGCTTCATCGTAGGTTTTGGCTTCATCGACGACTGCTTTTAAAGCCGTTTTGTCAACCGCTTTAACCAGCTGCTTTATGGCATCATCCAGCGCCTTAACCTGCGCCGCAACTTCGTCTTTTGTATTTTCTGTGGTTATTTCCTTTGCCGCCGCAATGGCTGCTTCCAGGTTTTGATAGCTTGCCGCGGTGTACAGGCTGCTGTCAACGGCTTCCGCTTCGGCGATTTTGCTGGTCAGCTCGGTGATGTCTGTTGGCGGAGCCGTGATCAGTATCTCTCCTACATTGTTCGTAACTGTTGGTATTACTTCAGTTCCGTCAAGGTTGCCATCTAGTAAATACATATCTGTGACTTTAGCTTCAAAGTTCACTTTCCCAGTAACATCTTCTTTTGCTTTAAATACCATAGACATGATGACGGTATCAGGTGCCACAATGTCAGAACCCAATTGACTTATATTAACCATGACAGCAGAAATATTTTTGTTATCGTTAACCATATTACTGCCGGTCTTTATAGGCGTTTCGTATGATACGCACTCAACCTTACTGCTATCGTAAACCACCTGGGCATTCATAACACCAAATGATTCTGCACAATTCAAGGTCAGTGTAAACTCTTTCCCTTGCTCGATTTTTTGTTCGTTGTTTCCGCCTTGCATATTTAAGGAAACTACTCTTTTGGGGGTGTTCTCTTCCGCAAAAACCGGCGAGATACAAGCCATAACAAGACAAAAACTGAGGAAAATCGCTGTTAGTTTGCTGAATTTTCGTTTTTTCATTATTCTTTCACCTTTCAAAATGTTCTTAAGCCTACGTTATGTTGCATAATCCAAGTAACATCTAAAGCATTTACTTTCCCATCATTATTAACATCCGCGGCCTTCATAGCCTTTTCATCTAAAGCCCGGGATCCAACATTGTACTGCATAACCCATGTAACATCCAGTCCATTGATTTTTCCATCTCCTGTAACATCTCCGAGCATCACATCTTCTTCCAATCCATTAAATGCGTTGTCCAGCCCTTCAATGGCGCTTGTAACCGCGCCGCCGTCAGCATCGTTGCTTTCAGCCACGTCTTTTGCCGTACTCAGCGCATCCTCCAGCGTTTTCCACTTTTCCGCAGAATAATCTTTCTCATCGAGAGCCTTCATCTTTTCTGTGATCTCTGCGATCTTGTTGTTCAGCTCCGTTTTATCCGGCTGTTCTTTGAGGGTATCGTTCACATAACGCTCCAAAGTAATCTGAGCATTTGCAAGCTCCTGAACTGTGGATGTTTGTACGTCTACTTTCTCTGCGATGGTAATATACTGTCTGGCAGCTTCTATGCTGGATGCCAGATACTTATCTGTTTGAGCAAGCTGTTCCTTGGCCGCTGCAATAGCTGCTTTAAGACTGTCTCCCGCCGCTTCCAGGCCCTCAACCGCTGTAACGTTGGACAAGAGCGTATCTCTGTTTTTAATTCTTTCACGAGACTCGTCGTATTTCAGCTTATCATAAAGGTCCTTCGCTGTATCTACCGGCTTACGGCCTTCAAGGGTTGTGAAGGGTTTGATCTGGTCAATGGCAGTCTCAACCTTTTTCATATCCTCCGCTTCCGTGGTGACCAACGCTTCCACTGCCTTTCTCAGCTTACTGGCCTGCTCGGCTTTCTGCTCAGAAGTCGCCTGGGTATCTTTCTGAACCTTCTCAGCTGCTTCAACTGCCGCTTTCAGATTGTTAATACTGTCCTGAGTATAGATTTCAGACACATTGCTCTTACTTAATTCTGTCTTCGCAAGCTCCAAAGCACTCTCAAGATTTTCATCTGGATAGAATTTTTCATAGATGGCCTGCAGTTTTTCTTTGTTCGTATTTGAAATATTCGATTTTTGCGTATCGTTCAGCTTGTTGTACTGTTCCCAGCACTGGTCAAAATCCTGGCGTTTTTCTTCGGTTATGGCTGCCGCCTCCGGCAGAGCGCCAATGGCGTTATTAATCTGAACCGTAGAGTCTTCAACGTCGCGGCAGTCAAACAAATTATGAGGGTTTTGTTCATAGGCTCGTATAATGGAATTTAAACCACGTGCTACCTGGGCGGATTCGCCGCC
The DNA here is from genome assembly GCF_002441855.2 of Eubacterium maltosivorans. Taxonomy (NCBI): domain Bacteria; kingdom Bacillati; phylum Bacillota; class Clostridia; order Eubacteriales; family Eubacteriaceae; genus Eubacterium; species Eubacterium maltosivorans. The sequence goes on from NZ_CP029487.1 coordinate 2,064,621, forward strand.
TTTTACATCACCTCCGACCTGGCCCCCTTCAAAGAAAGAAACAGCACGTGTGATCAACGTATTTCCGTTTTTGACAAACCGGGCGTCAAAGGGGTCGATCCCGGCCAGCCCAACACTGATCTGAACCTGGGCGTTTGTCCAGGTGTTGGTAATATCATACTTTGGCTTGCCGGTAGAATCCGCTGAGTTGATGTATCCTCCCCAGCAGTTACCCATATAGGTCTGTGCTGCCGATATCTGGTTTAAGCCATCTTCCACAAAAAGCTTAAGGTCATACCATTCGCTGCCCTCCTGTGCGTTGGGATCATAGAAAAACATAAGAGGCTGCCAGGCCATTGTCCACATATCAGCTGCCTGGTCTTTTTCAACCTTTACGCCGTCCGCATCCACCTCAATGGGCGTGACCTTTGATTTTACATAGTCCGCCATGCTATAGCCGTACTGGCTTTCATCAAAATCGTTGGAATACATGGCGAACGCAGCTGTCTGGCTGGCAAAGTAATCCCTGTCGCCGCTGTGGTTAATGATGACGTCCAGCAAGTCATAGCCGCCGACATTTCTGGGATCATATCCAATGGCACTGATGGCCAGAACATCTTTCGCGGTATCGGAGGTGTCGAAGCCATCCACCTGTCCCTGCGCCTTATAGGCCGCGTAGCGGGCTTCATACTGCTTGTATACCTGGTCCCAGAAGCCATCTGGCACCTTATAATTACAACGCGCCGCAGAAAAAACAAGCCATGAGTCGCTGGCCACAGTCGCCGCATCGGGAGTACTGCCCAGCTTGTAGTCAAAAATCAAATCGCAGGCCTTTTTAGCCTGGTCAATAAGCTCCTGTTTTTGATCGTCGGACAGGACGGTCCCATCCTGGGTGAAGCTTCCCCAGGCCTCTGCCTGCTTGCGGTCAGCGTATTTATAAAAATCCGAAGGCAAATAGTACTCTGCCTCATCATTTTCGGTATACTTTACCTCGACCTTGTCAAACTGGGCCAGGCCCCGCGCATGATCGCCCATCATACCAACATAGAAGGTGTTTTTGGTGTCTGGGGTCTCCTCATAATCAATGGTAACCTGATGTGGATTACCGCCCAGATCGGTCTTTATTTTGATATCCTGCACACGGGTTAAGGTGGAATCACCGCCAAGGGCTTCGCTGTAGACGCGAGGCTCCAGCACCACCTCTGTATCCAGGATCACCTTGTCCTTCAAAATGGTATAGCCCGTGTTCAGTACTGGGTGATCGTCGCCCATTTTCCAGATTTGTCCAAAGTCCCAGCCTTTAAAGGTTTCCTGACTCCGCATCTTATAGGTAGGTACCTTTTCACCCTGCGCATTTGCAGGCAGTGTGCTGATCTTTAGGCTGTCAAAATAACAGCTCTCCATATTTTCGTTTGCAGTCGACATCCGCGCCAGCGGCTGAGAGATTTCCTTATTAACCTTGCCCTTAAAGCTCCCGGCAAAGAAACAGTTTTTGAGGACTTGCACCCCTGGGCCAATTCCATAAAAATTGGCTGATGACTGGGTGTTGTTAGTAAAAACAATGGTAGAATAAGAATCCTCAATAGTACCTTTGTACTCACTGCTGTTGGAGACGTTCGCTTCCTTGGGAGGATTAGCGAAATCAACCATTCCACTAAAGCCTACATATCCCTGATAATCACTCTGGATGGTGACAGAACCCGTGGTCGCGCAGCGCTGTATCCAGGCGCCCGGCATCATGTTGGCAATAACACCGTAAGTAGAAGACCGGAGTTTTTTTGTGTCCTTTGTAAAATTCACATTGGCTTCAACGGTCAGATTACCAATCTGTGCGCCTGGCGCCAGAACATCAAACAGACCGGAGCCGCTGTCTTTAAAGTTATAAATCTTATGCCCCATACCGTTGAGCTTCCCTCTGAAAATATAGCCGAAGAGACCTTCGCTTGTAGTGTAGGGCTCATCGGTTGGGGGCAGCTCTGGATAAGGGGTCAGGTTCCCGGCGTCAATATCGGCTGTCAGCAGCAGGTGTTCGTTTTCATACTCAATATCCCTGACTATGTCTGCTCTTAGCGTATTCAGATCCTCGACAGACCCGATAAGGTAGTTGCCCTCGGCGTCCTGCTTTAAGGACGGCGTCCCCTTTTCCTCAGACACTGCCTGTGCTTCCGGCTGTGCAGTGTCTGCCAGCACGGTGTTTCCAGCTTCCTGACTGGTGTTTTCCTCTGCCCTGGCAAAGGGGGTAAAACAGGTCAGTGTCAGCAGCAGCGCCAGAAAAAAGCACAGCCATTTTGCGGGCTTGGTTTTCCTTAAACCTTCCATTATTAATGTTCCTTTCGTACTCAAACCTTTTATAAAGATAAGCATCTCTGTTACACGTACCAAAAGAACACCTGATTCAGGTGTCCTTTTGGTACACACGAAAGCAGAAGTCTGCTTTCTGGTCAACTTGTTATTTTATTTTTTACCAATCCGCTTTCTGCTGACTGCAATGCCGCCTGCGGCTGCCAGCGCCAGCAGTCCCACAGCAAGGTAAACCCCTGTGTTGTCTGCGGCGATACCGGTATTGGTGTTTTTTGTTCCTCCTGCGGTGGCTCCAGTACCTGCGCTGTTGACAGAATTCTGGGACTGGCCGCCGTTTCCGGTGTTATCCGGATTGACTGGCTGGCCGCCGCCCTGGGTATTTTTAAGACCCACAATTCCAAAATCCGACAGGGTGCTCTCAAAGGTCAATGTATTCTGATCTTTGTCGAAAGACACGTTTTCAAGGTATTCTTCCGGTTTGTCTGCAGGCTTGTGGTAAATAACATAGCGGTCGTAACCCTGGGCTTCTTTCGGTATCTTAAGCGTGATTTTAAGCTTCATACCGTCGGGCAGGGCCGGTTCTGCTGTGATGTGGAACAAGGCTGCCAAAGTACCATTTTCGTACTTCTGGGCTATCGTGTTCTGCACCGCTCCGATGTCTCCGGCTTTTTCTACTGTCAGCTTCGTGCCGTCCGGAACCTCCGTAATTACCTCATAACCGTCAAAAGTTTCCTTGACAGGCATCCTCAGGCCTGTCAGAGCTTTGCTTAAGGCCGACTCCGCAGATGCGACCATTTCCTGGCTGGTATCTGGGTTTGCAAGCGCTGTCTCTGCCGCTTTAATGGCCTGTGCCAGGCTGGCGTAAGTAGCTTCGGTATAGGCTTTTTCATCCTTGTCCTTTGCCTGGTCATACAGCACCTGCAGGTTTTTGGTATCTGCTCTGAGCTCGACGTTGTCCCTGGCTGTGTTCAGCTTTTCGATGGCTTCAGACACCTCCGTCTCTGTCAGCTCGTTCTTCTTTAAAAGAGTCTCCGCTTCAGCCAAGGCCGCCTCATAGGGCGCGTAGGTCGTTGGTTTATAGCTGTCCTTATTTTCAGGATTAACCGCTTCTCTCGCTTCTTTCACCGCTGTTTCCAGAAGCCCCCTATCGCCCAGTTTATTCATGTCAAGGGCTGCCTTGGCCGCGATTAAGGCATTGGCCGTGCTGTTGGTTTCTTCCTGGGTTATGTCTCCTTTGGCGGCAGTTTCAGACGCTTTGGCCATCACCGCCTCAAATTCGGTCCAGGCAGCTGTGGTGTAATCCGACGCCTTTAAGCCGCTGTATTCTTCCAGCAGCTGGTTCAGGTCTCCCACAAAAACCAGACGCGCTTCGGCTGCCTTCAGGTTTTCTACAGCCTGATCGACTTCTTTTTGCTGATCCTTTTCGGTATCCGCGCTGTTCAGCTCGCCAGCGGCGTCCAGAGCTGCCTTAAAGGCCGCGTAGGAATCTGCGCTGTAGCTGTCCTTTTTCTGGGCAAAGCTGTCCGCTTTTTTGATTTCAGCCTGAAGCGCGGTAATGTCCGCGGCTTCCTTCATTCCTTCTAAAGCCGTGTTGAGCAGAGTCTGCTGTTCTTCCACCATCGCCTTGCTGGCTTCAGGATTTTCATTGACAGCCGAGGCTGCTTCCAGAGCGGTCCGCAGGCCGGTATAGCTGGAGGCCGTGTAGCCTTCCTCCAACAATCTGGCCTCTGCCTGGGTGATCAGAGCCTGCAGTCCGGCTTTGTCCGGCACTTCAATGAGCCCGTCAAGGGCTGTCTGAAGGGCCTGTACCTGATCGTCAACAGCCTCCTGGGTAGCGTCCAGATCACCCAGCACCGCCTCGGCGGAGACGATGGCTGTCTGAAGCGCCTCAAAGCTCGCCGGTGTGTAGCTGGCTTCTGTTTTGCCTTTAGCTTCGTCCAGCTTGGCGCTCAGCGCGCTGGTATCCGCCTGGTCGGTAAAGGCCCGCAGCATTGGGAACTCGCCGTCCACAATCTTCCAGGTTTCCTTTGGCCATTCGGCAAAGGTGGCTGCTTTTTTCAGCTCCTCACCAGTTTTGGCATATTGGGCGTCTTTTCCCTCAGAGGCCCCAATGATATCCGAGTTATAAAAGCTGTTATTTACTTTGATGTTTTCATGTGAATAAGACGCTTCAAATATCCCCAGAATCCGATCTACTTGAATCGCTCCATTGACCAGACAGTTTTCAACTGTCAGCCCCTCGTTCGAGCCTGAAAAGACCCACGCACCCTTTGCAGTTATATTGGGGGCAATCAGACAGTTGCGGTACTGTCCCATATAATTTTTAGCGACGACAGCATGTACAAAACCGTCCTCTTTTTTTATCTGCCCGTCAATCCAGCAGTTTTCCACCAGAGTCTCGTGGCTGTATAAGTTTGAGGCCAACGGCGCGTAGCGATACTCCTGATTTGATCCGTCATAATATTTCGGGATATTATCAACATTCACATTGAGATGAAGATTCCTGACGACTGCCGGTTTTCCTCCGTATTCATCAGAATAATCCCGGAGTCCCAGCTGATAGAACAGGCCCACATGGTTATCATGAAAATTCAGGATACTGTGCCCCTGGCCGTCAAAGGTACCGGTAAAAGCACGGTTATTATAATCGCTTCCAGAGAAGTCTTCGAGCACTTCCAAGGTTAGCAGGCCGTCACCCGCGGCGTCGATATCATTGTTAAGCACAACGGTCTCACCGTCAAAGGCGTAGTAATTCAGATACATACGGAAAGCGTTGAGGTCGTCCAGGGTACTGATGACAAACTCGCCCCTTTCGGCGTGGAAGGTGTTGGCCGGGTCTGTGGTGACCAGCTGGACGCTGGCGTTAAGCAGGTCGGCCGCCGCCTGGTTTACCTGGGCCTGGCTGGTTGCCGGAACGTCCTGGTTATTGTAGGCCTCTGCGGCTTCCAGCATGGCCTGATAGTGGCTCAGACTTTCATCGGTGTATGGCCGTGCCAGAAAATAAGCGGAGCGTTCAATCTGATTCTTCAGCTCCGTAAGGTCTGCCGCGGGTACCAGCGCCTCCCGCGCTGTGTTCAGCGCCTCGACCTGGGCGTTGACTACGGACTGGCGGTCTACCGCCGGGTCTTCGGACACTGCCTTGGCCTCAGCTATCTTTTCCTTAAAGGCATTGTAGCTTGTGGCTGTGTAGAGGCTGCTGTCCAGAGCTTCCGCATTGCTAATGGCGCTGTCTAGAGCTTTTTTGCTGACTGGCGCCAGGGCCAGTGCGCTCTCGGCTGTTTGGAGACTCTTCAGGGCTTCATCCGCTTCTTTTTTAAATAAAGGATTCTTGGCCGCTGTTTTTTTGGCTGACTCCAGAGCGCTGGCGTAGGCCTTATAGCTGTCCGCCGTATAATCCACCTCTGGGTGGCTGGCTTCGGAAGCTGTGATGGCGTCTGCCAGAGCCTGTTTATCTCCCTGGTCCGCATATTCCTTGGCGTCGAGGGTATCCTTGGCGTCTATGAGCGCTTTGTAGGCTTCCGCGATCTCCTCACCCGAAGGATTTGGCTTATTGGCTGTTTCCTCCGCCTTTGTGAGGGCGCTGTTAAAGGCATCGACCGCTCCATCTTCATACTGGTCCTTATTCAAAACGAGGCCTTTATACTCGTTTACCTTGTCCTTGAGCGTCTGCTGGTCAACGTTGTACTTCAAACCGTCCATTGCCGACTGGAGCGCCTCAGTCTGCGCCGCCACCTCGGTCTGCTTGCAGGTATCGCCCGCCGCTATAAAATCCTCCGCCTTTTTTATGGCTTCCTGGAGGGCGGCAAAGCTTTCATCTGTGTAGAGCCCGCCGTTGTTGCTGATTTCTTTGGCTTTGGTTACAAGTGAGAAAAGGCCGTCAACCGAGCCGAACTGGTTCAGGCTGGGGTAGTCCCCTTCCTTAAAGAACCAGACCGAATCGTCCCAGTCCTTGTACAGGTTATCCTTGGTCTTTAAAACCGTCAATTCTTCAGTGGTTTTGCCCGGTTCTGTATAAGCTGCGCTGGTCACCTTTGTGCTGTCGTAATAAGCGTTGGTCACCGTGCTGGTATTCATGGTGAGCCCGCGAATATTCCTTCCACCTAAGGTTCCCACAAACAGGCTGTTTTCAGCCTTGAGTGCGCCGACTGCGTTCAAACCGCCAACGCTGTAGGTTGTATCGACATCGGCTTTTACCAAACAGTTTTTGACGGTTGGCTGACCTGCAATATTTTGAGCAAGCGTCCCGACCAGGCCGCCAGCATTACAGGTTGGGCCCGTCACAGTCAGCTTACCTTCTACGGTGCAGTTTTCAATGACGCTGTCACCACTGTAGATGGTATTGCAGAGCAGGCCAAAGGCTGCTCTCGACTGGGTTGTATCCTTAACATTCCAGTCCAGCCCCAGATTTTTGATGACGCCGGCCTTTCCGGTTTTCCCCAGCGCTTTAAAAAGGCCCGTGTTCTTTTCACTGCTGCTGGAAATGGTATGGCCCTGGCCGTCGAAGGTGCCGCAGAACCCATAGGAAGAAGCCGCAGCATCAAACTCTGCCAAATTGGCGTCGATATTTTTCAGCAGAATGACCTGCTTTCCATCATAGTCGTTTTTTTCAAGACTATTCATAAAATTCACCAGGTCGCTGGCGGTGCTGAGCTTATAGACCCCATCTGCAGGATTGGGATCCCATGTATCGCCCGAGGGCTCAACGGCTTGAAAAAGCTTGAGGACCGGGTAACCGCCTTCCTTAAAGCTCCAGACCGAATCATCCCAGCCTGCATACAGGTTATCCTGGGTCTTTAAAACCATCAGTTCCTCAGTGGTTTTACCTGGATCTTTGTAGGTCGCATTGGTTACCTTTGTACTGTCGTAATAAGCATTGGTCACCGTGCTGGTATCCAGGGTGAGCCCGCGCACAGTTTTTCCTTCCAGTGTTCCCGTGAAAAGGCTGTTTTCAGCATTAATCACGCCAATACTGTTAAGGCCGCCTGTATTAAGGGTTGTGCTGACTTCCGCCTCCACAAGACAGTTCTTGACAGTTGGCTGACCCTGGATATTTTTGTCAAGCGTCCCGACCAGGCCGCCCGCATTACAGTATGCACCGGTAACTGCTATTTTTCCTTCAACAAAGCAGTTCTCAATGATGCTTTCGCCGCCATACACTGTATTGCACAGCAGTCCATAAGCTTTTTTGACAACAGAGTCCTTAATGCTCCAGTTTAAATGAAGATTTCTGATGACGCCAGCCTGTCCGGTGTCCCCCAGGGACTGAAAAAGCCCAGTTGTCTTGTCCTGCGTGCAGGAGATGGTATGCCCCTGACCGTCAAAGACACCGCAGAATTTATAAGAAGCCGCCGCACTGTCGTAGGCAACGGCGCTGTCATCAATGTTAATATCTGTTTCTAATTGGATGGTTTTATCTTTATAACCGCCATTCTTCTCAAGGCCATTCAGGAAATTCACTAAATCGTCCGCTGTGCTGATTTTATAAATATCCCCTGACGGGTTCCATGTACTGCCCGTCTCCGCCCAGGCCATGCCTGGCAGAAGCCCACCAAGAATGATGCTGAGTGTTAAGAGTAAACTGATTACCTTTTTTCGCATATTCTTTCCCTCTACTCTACTATTGCTATAAAACGGTATAAGCGGGAGACGGTACCGTCCCTCGCTTATACCTGTTCTTATTTCAAATTAAATGTTGTGGAATGCTTAGTTGGCTGATGGCCACGCGATAGTAGAGCTTGTAGTTGCTCTAATTGTTTCCGGAGTGTATGATCTATCACCTTTTGTTTTGTTTACCAAACCATTAACCCAATCGTATTCCGGACCATAGTCGCCTTCTTTGATAATGGTTGGCAACGCAACATCATTCAGGCCAACATCAGCACCCATGTTGATGGAGTACTCAAAATGGATAACGCCATCGTTTGGAATGTTGGCAGCGGTTGTGTCAGCATTGTAATACTGATCGCCACCATACATGGTTTCATCATTTACTGAGAACATCCAGCCGGAAACGCCAGAGTATTCAGAGCCTGCCAGGTAATTGTCGCTCGGGCTTGGGTAGATCATGGAAGCGTCAAAAATCGCATCGGTATAGCCATTGGCTGCCTTATAAGCTGCCTGGTCAAAAGCAGGAGTAGCGGTATCTCTGAATGCGGAAATATAGGTACCCCAGGTAGAGGCCGAGTACTGGATTGGTTTTGCGTCTGCCGGAGCCGCGTCATAGTTGCTGGCCACCTTTAAGATATCAATGATTTTAGCGTCTGAAGGAACATTGGTCACTTTCACTGGTCCAATTAATTTATCATTTGAACCTCCAAACACTTTTCTATCCACCTGTACATAGACGGTCTTGGTTCCTGCGTCCGCGGTCTGTACCTGTGCTGCGAATGTCGGAGCTGCGAATCCTACCATCATTGCTGCTGAACCTAAAAGTGCTAAACCTCTTTTTGCTGATTTTGCGAATGCCATAATTAAAATCTCCTTTAAAATTTATTTTTTCGTTTTTGAATCGGGCTTTCCTTAAAGGGATTGCCCAAGGGCCGTAAATGAGATATAATTATGAAGTCTATAGGAAATATCAGACTTCATGGGACCGTTTGGAAATTAGGCCTTCCAGCGGTCCTTTTTCCTGCCCTTTTAACGGCGGGCAGGTGCCTCCTTCACACTTTTACCTTCTTCGATAAAGCTCACTCCTTTCCCATTCTCACAGCATCATATTTTTGAAATATTACCATTTATCTTTCTGCTGTGCTCCACTTTGGAGCAAGCATTGTAAACCTTGCTACGCCAGCGCTTCTGCCCAGGCTTTATCAATCACGTACTCGCCCTCTTTTTCCTTAAAGCAGGGCACCAGCCTCGGCGAATTGGCCAGAGCTTTGTAGTCGGCAAAGGGGGTATCGATAAAAATCTGCTTTCCAGCGTTGTTGATCGCCCCGAACACCACTTTTTTCTTCTGGAACTCAAAGCTGCCAAACAGCACCTTGTCAATGGCGATGGGCGAGTTTTCAGCCCTCAGCTTTGCGGATACGTCCTCGTATATCTTATGATCCAGATAGGCGATAATCTTATCATTCAGGTTGGACTCGAAGATATGAATCTTTTCCAGAAGGTCCATCACATCCTTCACAATTCGGATCCGGTAATTTGGAAACATCTCCAGAACCTCCTCCGCTGCCGCCGCTGTATCAACATCGCCCATATCCAGGATCACCATGTATTCTTTTTCCATGTCCTGATACTTGAGCGAATAAGGTTCTGAAAAAGCCTCACCGCACTCTGGACAGGTGTGCCTGAACAGCTCTGTTTTAATGAGCTTTGCTTTCAGCTCCTCATCCAAACTGGCGTTTATGGTTTCATATCCTTTAATCTCAAAGGCTTCGCGGCATTTTGGACACTCGATGGTAATGGTTTTTGTTTTGGCCATGATACGGCCTCCTCTCTGTTTCCTGTCAAAAATTTTGTATACAAAAAGGGGCTCCTATCATAGAAATCCAATTCAAATAAACCATACGCCACCAAAACAATTGCTGTTTTGATCGGTACAATATTTTTGATTATGAATATCTGTGATAGAAGCCCCAGAATAGCCGTAGAGCGTCTATATTTTCGATGAACAACCCTAGTGACGAGGATTAATTGCATCAAGACTGTAACAAACAGGTTTCCGACTCGTCTTTACCAGTGGTTTCCGGCAAGCATCACGATAGCGGCTCTGTACTAGGATTCACACCTACTTCCCTCAGGTGTCTTAAGAAACTCTCAAAACACCCTAGCTGCATATAACCAAAATGATTATCATGCGGCAATTCATTACAGTTGTTATTAAATTATGCAAACGAGTGGTTCTTTAAAGAATAGCTGCAATTGATACAATTTGTTGTCATCTCGTTTACAAGCCTTATTCTAGCATTATAATTTATTTTTTGCAACCTCTATTTTTGATTTTTTTTAAATACAGTTGCTAAAAGTACCATTTTCCGGGCTGTTTCAGCGTTTTTTTATTTTTAAAGCTATCCGCTGAAGGGTCCGATTCGCAATTAAGGAACTATTATTTTTTTACCCTCATCTTATAATATCTGGGGCGGCATATTCCGATAAGCACCGAGAAAAACAAAGCCGTCTTTCATGCTGTTTTTTAACGTATCACTATCAACATCTCGGTTAAAGTAATAGGCCAGGGGGCCGAGGCCCACATGGGCGTTGGCGGCTATGTCTGTCATTGAGAATCTGGCTGGATATAGTGGACCTTATAATCATACTGCCTGCAGTAGCGGTCTATTTTGGAGCCCTCGTAGCAATGCACGGTCACATCGTTCCGGTTAAAGATCCACTCGCCCATTTCATCGGGATTGTGCCTTATCTCGACCTTCTTGAGATTGGGGCAGCCGTGAAACGCCCATTTTCCAATGGTCTTAACGTTTTTGGGAAGCTTTAAGGCTGTGAGCTTTTTGCATTTTAAAAAGCCGGATTCTTCAATGACTTCCAGGCTCTCGGGCAGCTCCAGCTGCTGAAAGCTGCAATTCACAAAGGCTTCTTTACCGATATATTTTAGATTTTGCGAAAACCGGATGGATTCCAGGCTTTTGCACATGTAAAAGGTTCTGAAGGGCAGTCTTTCGATGGTGTCTGGCAGCTCGATATGCGCCAGCTTATCACAGTTGTAAAAAGCATTCTCACCGATCCGGACAAGCCTGTCCGGCAGGGTGATGCTTTCCAGGCCGCGGCAGAATTTAAAGGTGCGGTCCTTGATGGACTGGACGCCCCCTGGTATTTCAAGCGACTGTATTCTGCGGCACTCCATAAAGGCGGCCTCTCCCAAAAGCTTCAGGCTTGAGGGCAGACTGACGGCGGAAAGCATGGTGCATCCCTCGAAGGCATGGCCGCATATCTCCTTCACGGATTCTCCGATTCTGACCTCCTTCAGCTTTGTCAAATTTTTAAACGCATTTACGCCAATCCGTTCAAAGCCTTCCGGAACATTGACACGTTTGATATTTGTCTTTGGCAGGTCTTTTTTTGAAAAAGCCTCGATACGTTTTGCGCACTCACTCATCTGTTTCCTCCAAAATTTCTTCTTCTGACTGGACTTTCAGCTACATTGCTCTTATCCTTGCGGCAGAAACCTCTCATAAGTTAAAGTAATAAAACTTCTAAAATGTTTCTTTTCTTTCTATATAATCGTTTTATTCTTTAAATGGCTATTTTGTTTCTTATATTTATTTTAACGCATTAATTATATATAAAAAGTTTCGAAAGTCAATTTCAGAACCTATTGTAGTTTATTTTTACGATTTTGTCAAATAAATAAAAAGCATTTAAGATTATCCATATTTTTTTCTTATACTCTTAACTTAAACGCTCAAAATACATATAGGGGGTATGTGTATAATTATTTCTGCTCTTTTTTAAAAAAATTCAACTTTTCTTATTGACATTATGGAACAAGGTGTTATAATTAAAAGCGTAGCCGGCACACCGGCGCACTTTAATGGTTTCCATCACAAACGATGGTTAAAGCATAATTGGGTGTAAATCCCAAACGGTCCCGCCACTGTGAGACGCAAGTCGAGTCAGGATGCTGATCATTAAAACTGCAATACATTTGGTTACGAGGAGATAACTGAGTGTCAGGACGAAATTATAAGGTTTCAGGATTCGTTATTTCGTACTTTCACCGCTTATCCGTCTGGTAAGCGGTTTTTTTTCGCTCTGCTGCCCTGTTGATTGAATCGTAGCCCGGTAAAATTCATTTTTAGAGGAGGTAAAAATGACAAAGAATCAAAGAAGGTTTGTCATACTGCTGGGCGCGTGGGCGCTTGTATTCGGGATTGTACCCGCCGCAAACGCAATGCACATTATGGAGGGCTACCTTCCTGTGGGGTACTGCATTGCATGGGGTGTTATCTGTATCCCCTTTTTAGCTGCTGGCTTTTTCTCTATCAAGAAAACTTTAACCGGCAACAGAAGATCCATTACGCTTCTGGCCATGGCAGGCGCTTTCATTTTCGTTATTTCATCACTGAAGATCCCTTCTGTAACAGGCAGTTGCTCCCACATGACGGGTACAGGTCTTGGGGCCATCCTATTTGGACCAAGCGCTGTCAGTATTCTTGGCATCATTGTCTTGTTATTCCAGGCTATTTTGTTAGCGCACGGCGGCTTAACCACCCTTGGCGCAAACACCTTTTCAATGGCCATTGCCGGTCCCTTTGTGTCTTTCGGCATCTACAAGCTCTGCCAGAAGCTGAAGGTTAACCGCAAGATTGGCGTTTTTCTCGCCGCTGCGCTTGGGGATTTGTTCACCTACTGTATTACCAGTATTCAGCTGGCGATGGCTTACCCATCCGAACAGGGCGGTGTGGCCGCATCGGCTGTAAAATTCCTGGGCGTCTTTGCCCCGACTCAGCTGCCCCTGGCCATTATTGAAGGGATTTTAACGGTTATTATCGTTATCGCTTTAGAAACTTACGCAAGCCCGGAACTCAAATCCATCGGCTTTTTAGCATCGGAGGAAGTGTAAAATGAGTAAAAACAAAAAATTAGTGATCGTTCTCCTGGTGATTGTCGCTTTACTGGTTGTCGTACCGCTATTCGCCCTTCAGGGCGCTGAATTCGGCGGCTCTGACGATGCAGGCAGCACAATGATTGAGGAAATTCAGGGCGGCGAATATGAGCCCTGGTTTACGCCTGTGCTTGAAACGATGATTAACGGTGAGCTTCCTGGGGAAGTGGAATCTTTGATCTTCTGTCTCCAGACGGGTATCGGCGTCGGTATACTGGCTTTCTTTATGGGCCGTTTGGTTGAACGAAAAAAACTCGGCAAGGAAGAGGCCGAGCTGTAGATACAAAAGCACGCTTACAAGGCGTGTTTTTGTTTTTCACTATATTATAAATAAGAAGGTTTTTTATATCTGCTTTGCCTTTTCTGCTGCTGTCTGTACTACTGCACCCACCACCGCACCTGCTGTCGGGAATTTTTCCCTGTAAAATCCTCTCACACTCCGCGTCCTTTAAACATGATCCCAATGATAACAAACCAGACTGATCTTATCCAAAGCATTAAATTTCCGCAATCTGGCGCACACGGGCCAGTCCCTTCGATACCGATGGAACAGCCAGCAGAATCATTGTCAGCGCGCCTTCCGAAAAAATATAGACCGCGTTGTACACCATCGAGTAGGGCAGCGCGCCCCATCCTTCCCAGGCCATGGAACCGAAAAACAGCCAGCCGGAAAGCACCGCAAACACATAGCGGCCACAGATGCCGGCCAGGTATCCCTTTATGAGCCCATGCTTTGACTGGGTGAAAAAGCCCGACAGGCCCAACGCGCCAAAGGCAAGTATATAGTCAACCAGCACCTGAAGGGGATACAAAATATAAGGGTCTATCACCATTTGCAGAATGCCATAGGCGATTGCCGCCAAAATCCCAGTCTTTGGGCCATACCAATAGCCTGTCAAAGTAATAAAAAGCATACTGAACAGTGTCACAGAGCCGCCAGTAGGCAAATGGAAAATCTTAATATTCGATGTCACTACCGCCAGCGCAATGGCCGCAGCGCAAAAGGTCAGATGCCTTGTGCTGATCTGGCGGTGTTCATTTTTCCCGGCAACAAGCGATGCGATTACCAGCACAACGGCCATCAATGCGATAAGCGCCGCGTATCCTGCGGCTGTCGGCATATAGCTTACGCCGCCTTCAGACGTTACAGGCTTTATAAAAAATTCCAGCACGGTTTTTTACCTCCAAATTTTCAGTCGTCCGAACTTCAGACATAATTTTATTATACGTTTTGCCTGGTAACCCTGTCAACCTGCCTTCGTCCACAAAATGAATCTTAAAGTTCACAGAAGGGCTTAATATTCACAAATTAAAGATTTACCTTTGCCTAAAAAAATGATAAAATCAATTATATACTGCAAATAAAGAGGATTTAATCTTATGGATGAAAAGAATTTACAAGATCAGCGCGAGGAGCGTACCCCCGAAGAGCAGGCGATTGAGAACGCCTCTCTTTTTGAGCGTCCTGTCCCTCCGGAGGATGCGGTCATCATTGATGAACCTGCTGCGCCAGAGGCTCAGGAGGAAACTGTTATTGACCCGCCCAGGCCGCCTGAGGGCGGAACTGAAGGCGATGCCGACCAAGCAGGCGAGGTTCTCACCTTTGAGGAGGAGACCCCTGCCAATGATTCTGGAGACGGCGAGGAACCGCCGGATTCTGAAGAGAAAAAAAGCCATAAAAAGGTCTGGATCGGCATCGGTGTTGGAATTGGTATTATCCTGGCCATTTACCTTGGCTTAAGCTTTTATTTCAGCACTCGTTTCTATTTTAATACCACCATGAACGGCTTCAATGTCACTGGCAAAACGGCCGCTCAGGTCGACCAGGAAATGCAGCAAAACGCAGCGACACACACATTAACACTGAAGGAACGCGGCGGAAAAACCGAGACCATCGCTGCAGACCAGGTCAATATGCGCTATATTTCCGACGGTAAAATTTCCCAGATGTTAAATGACCAGAACGCTTTTGCCTGGCCCATGTCTCTGGTGCCGTCGGGTCATCAGGATCTGGAAGCGACTTTCAGCTACGATGACGCTCAGCTCACCAATGCACTGAACCAGCTTCAGGCTGTATCCGGAGCAGAGGTCGTAAAGGTCGCCAATGCTTATCCTAAATTCAACGGTACAAGCTATACGATCGAACCAGAGGTTACCGGCAACGAGCTGGATCCGGCCAAGCTAAAGGACGCTGTAAAAAACGCTATTTTATCCGGCGATACCGAGCTGGATCTGGAAGCGGCCGGCTGCTATAAAAAGCCTTCCTTTACCAAGGATTCCGCTAAGGTGAAAGAAGCGATGGATACCATGAACAAGTATCTGAACGCAATGGTTACCTATACCTTTGGCGACGCAACAGAGGTACTTGATAAAAATACCATTAATACCTGGCTGGCTGTGGACGGCAATATGGATGTCCAGTTCAATCAGGACCTCATGACCACCTATGTGGCCAATTTATCGGATAAATACGATACCTATGGCATTACGCGAAGCTTCCAGACTAGCGGCGGCGGCAGTGTCAGCATTGCCGGCGGCGATTACGGCTGGCTGATTGACCAGGACGAAGAGGTCGCTGCGCTCATTCCAATTATCCAGGCAGGACAGCCTGTAACCCGTGAACCGGTTTACGCGCAGACAGCTGCAAGCCACAGCTCTCCAGACTATGGAAACACTTATGTTGAAATCAGCCTCGGCGGGCAGTACATGTGGTTTTACAAAAACGGCGGCCTGGTCGTTGGCACTCCTGTTGTTACAGGAAGCCTGAGCGGCGGTTTTGCCACCCCAAGTGGTGTTTATGGCCTTGACTACAAGGCGATGAACGTTACTTTAAAGGGCGAGGGCTACGCCTCACCCGTTACCTTCTGGATGCCGTATGCCGGCGATATCGGGATTCATGACGCCTCCTGGCGCACAGACTTTGGCGGCAATATATACGTCAACAGCGGCTCGCACGGCTGTGTCAACACACCATATGCGGCTGCTCAGGCCATCTATAACGGTATCGAGGACGGTACCCCTGTTATTGTCTATTAATAAGATTAAGGCGCTTAAAGCACCTGTGGCGTTCCAAAACGGAACGCCTTTTATTATTTTAGAAGGAGAATCCTATGTCTATTACCTGGAATCCCTGGCATGGCTGTCAAAAGATCAGCGCTGGGTGCCAGAACTGTTATGTCTACCGTATGGACGAGAAATACGACCGCGACAGCCATCAGGTATCTAAAAATTCCTGCTTTAACCTGCTGTTGAAAAAAAAACGGGATGGAAGCTTTAAAATCCCTCCAGGCGAAATGGTTTATACCTGCTTTACCTCCGACTTCTTTCTGGACGCTGCCGACGCCTGGCGGCCAGAGGTATGGGCGATGATGCGTGAGCGCTCCGACTTAAACTTTTTGTTTATCACAAAGCGTATCCACCGCTTTGCAGCGTGTATCCCTGAGGACTGGGGCGACGGCTATCCCAATGTTCATATCTGCTGTACGGTTGAAAACCAGGCCATGACCGACTACCGTCTGCCGCTGTTTAAAGAGGCGCCCATCCGCTATAAAAGTATTGTGTGCTCCCCCCTGCTCGGCCCTATCGACCTCACTCCCTGGCTCGATCCTTCCTGGGTATGCCAGGTAACCGTCGGCGGTGAATCCGGCCTCAATGCACGGGTATGCCATTACGACTGGATACTGAGCCTGCACAGACAGTGTGTTGACGCCAGAGTCGCCTTTCATTTCCAACAGACCGGCGCGCGCCTGGTAAAGGACCATAAGCTCTACCGGATCAAACGCAGGGACCAGCATTCCCAGGCAAGAAAGGCCGGACTTAACTATACACCATAAAAAGACCAGCTGCACGGCTGGTCTTTTTCGAGTTTTAATCTGTTATTTCTTTTTCAAATCAAGGACAGCGGCAAGTATTGCCTCTGTTCCCTTGATGGTTTTCATCATCTGCGAAATTTTGACCTGTTCCTTCGGCTGATGCGCCCATTTCTCTTCAGCATGAGAGTATCCAATGGTCGGAATCCCACGCAGTCCCGCGGTATATCCACCATCTGTACCAAATTTCCAGTAAAAGCACTCCGGCTTTTGTCCTGCGTTCTCCAATGCGTCCAGAGCCTTTTTTACCACAGGTATCTGCTGGTCTGTCGCCCAGGGCGGATGATATTTATTCACTTCACAGGTGTAACCTGTGTAAGTTTTTTCACAGTAAGCCCGCGGATATACCTCGGCCTTAAATTCCGGATCCTTTTCCGCAAAGCCGTCAATTACCGTCTTAAGCTGACGCACCACGTCCTCCAGTGTTTCATCCGGCGAATAGCGCCGGTCAATGGATATTTCACATTCATCAGGAATAATACTCTGTGCGCCCGGACGGACAATACAGTCGGTTATTGTAACTGAATTATCGCCCAAAACCGGATGGGCTTTAAGCGTCCCGGGCATCTCCTCGAAAATATACTGCATAACAGGCAGCATTTTTTCAAGCGCGTTGATTCCCTGCTTTGGCTGGGAGGAATGCGCTGTCTTTCCCATTGTTTTAACGACAAGCTCTACCTTTCCACGGTGTCCCAACGCCACCCTTCCTGAGCTCGGCTCACACAGAATACACAAATCAATGCTTTCACCTTCAAGGGTATGGTCAATAAGATACTGCATTCCCAGCATTTCTGCCGCTTCCTCATGCACGACCGCCGAAAAAATAATCTTGCCTTTCAGAGAGGCCCCCGCATCCAGGGCCTGCTTAATCTGCTTAAATGCAAAAAACTGTGCTGCCAGCCCTGCCTTTAAATCACTGGCGCCCCTACCGATCAGCACATCCTCCTCTACGGCCGCTTTAAAAGGACTGTAAGGCTTCCACGCCTCCAAATTTCCTTCGGGCACCACATCAAGGTGTCCGTTCAGCAAGACTGTCGGCCCGTCTCCACAGGCTATTTCTCCATAGACATTGCCCGCTTTATCGACCTGCGGCGTGACGCCAATCTGGTCTAAAGCATTCTGCATAAATTTTGCGGCTTTGCCTTCTTCTCCAGAAAGAGACGGTATTTCAATCAATGCTTTTAAAAACTCCACATAATCTTTTCGTATTTTACAATCGTCTGACATTTTGTTTCCTCCTGAACTTAATGGCCTGCGCTTATCAGTTGGTTGACGATATTTTAAATAAAAAGACCAGCAGCTCAGGCCTGAAAGACCTGCTATCGTAATAATATCCAGGTTTTATAAGGCTCTTGAAGCGGCTGGTCTCACCACGTTTATAAATTATGAAACTCATACTTCAATTTGATTTTATCTCCACGAAAGACAACTTTAGAATACTCGTAGGGCGTATCGTCCTGTGCAAAAAGAATATCCTCAAGAATCAGAAGCGGATAGCTTTCTTCCACGCGGAAAAGCTGGGATTCTTTTTTAGATGCCTTGACGGATTCTAACGTTTCCTGTATGCGTGTGGGCAA
Organism: Eubacterium maltosivorans; assembly: GCF_002441855.2. Lineage (NCBI taxonomy): Bacteria > Bacillati > Bacillota > Clostridia > Eubacteriales > Eubacteriaceae > Eubacterium > Eubacterium maltosivorans. Next base: position 2,082,908 of record NZ_CP029487.1, read on the forward strand.
CAGCTGATATTCTTTCTCAAGAATAATACACAGCTGCTCATCAACAAGATCATGCTTTTCGATTCCCTCGCACAACTGTACTGGGATATAAGAGTAATGCAGACTGATCGGCCTGCCCTTAAGATATCGCATACGCTCAATCAGCATAACCGGCGCAGCCTCGGGAATGCGCAGCTTTCTCGATACGCTGCCTGAAGCCTGGATAATGGCAGAGTCCAACAGTTTTGTCGTCGTTTCGTACCCCATACGCTCAAGCTGCTCCCGAAAGCCCATATACGCTAAAGATTCTGTCATAATCTTTGGCTCAGATACAAAGGTACCCTTACCTGGAACGCGGTAGAGTACACCCTCCTGAACCAGATTCTGACAAGCCGTTCGAATGGTCATACGGCTTAGATCATACTCTTTGCTCAGCTCGCTTTCAGAGGGGATTGCAGTTTGTGGTTTCCAAATGCCGGTGTCGATATTATTTCGTATCAGCTCTTCTAACTGAACATAAAGTGGCTTTGGATTATTTCTTTCAATACTATTCATCTTTAATCCTCCTGAAAGTGTGTGTCTATATCATACCATAATCTTAAACGCTTTTTCAATATCGTAAACCACTTTGTTATAACGCAAACTTTCTTATGGCTTCAATTTAAACCGGAATGGCCTTAGAACTCCAGTTTTTTTATTATTTTACTCGAAACATCTTCCATGATACCAAGGGCTTCAGCCAACCAAAGTGCATTGTAACGGCCGCTGCGCGTTTCCTTTGCAAAGTACAGGCTCTTTACCAGCTCATCCTTATCAATCTGCAGCTGTTTTGGGTGCCATGGAGCGCCTGCTTTTTTTAGTTTTTCAATAAGGGCCCCGGACGAAGGCATCGCTTCAAAACGTTTGGCCAGTGCTTCACGGTGCTCAATAATCTTTTCTATTTCATTTCGTCTTACTGCTTTGTCAAAGGAATGGTTTTCTGCCTGTAATTCCAGAATACTCTCCGCGCCCTCGCCATAAACCGCTCGGATTTCCTTTTCCCATTCGCCTCTGTCCCAGGTTTTTTCCACAGCCTTTTCAACATCGAAGCGCTCAAAATCGATCGCCATAATTTCTTCCCAAATCATGGTGTTGATAACGGCCCCAACACCGACCTCCTGGCCGTGCATTGATTGCGGCACACCCTTTTCATCCTGGCATTTAATCCAGAAATGGTTCAGCTGGTGCTCAGCACCGGAGCCACAGGGCGATGAATCATACCACGCCATCGCCACCGCACTTTTATACAAGGCATCTGTTAAATTTTCAATGGCCTTTTTCTCTCCTGGCACGATCCCCTCTATTGTCTCATCTGCGGCCCCTTCGGCGATACACTCGCCCATCATCGCTTCTACCCGGTCACAATAATAAATGTCCTTAATCAATTTTCCTGCATACCAGTCCATACCTGCGCTTATTTTAGAGATCACCTCGCCCACACCGGCAGCGTTCATGACACTCGGCGCTTTAGCAATAATATCGGAATCGGCCAGAAGCAAACTGGGATAATTAAGGTAATATGTAACCTGGAGCCCATCGACAATGATAATGGACATGTTTGTAAAAAAACCATCCATCGTCATGGCCGACGGAATAGAAACACATTCCAGTTTCAGGCGTGTTGCCACATAACGGACCACATCCGTCACTGTTCCGCCCCCTAATGATACGATATAATCAGCGTCGAAGGGCGTATTGCAGACAACATTCCCAACCGTGTGCTCATCCGGGCGGATATGGCCTTTGAGCACATAGCATTCAATCTCAAGCCCCTGCTCCTGCCAATATGCGTAGATTTCCCTGCCAATGGAACCAAAAATCACCTCGTCTGTTACGAGTATCCCCTTTTTACCAAGCTCAAGTGCTTTGACATAATAAGGCAGCTTTCTTGCCGCACCCGAATCAATAACGACCTCTCCAATCGGCATCTTATGATGTCTCCCACATTCACAGTCAAAATCATGCCTTTCATAAATATTAAAACCGCTGTTTTGCGTATCCATTTTTCCTCCAAAATAAAATACTGGCCAGTGTCAACCTGGCCAGTACGTATATGTTTTTTATTAGAATATACGGTTGTCCAAGGCGTTATAAACGTTGATAAAACGCTGATAAGCTTTATCATAAGCTGCGAATTTTTCGGGATTAGGTTCGAAAACTTCTGTCAGTTGAACCGCTTTTTCAGCTGCATCCCGGCAGTTTTCATAAGCGCCAACGCCGATGCCAGCGTACAGAGCAGCCCCTAAGCAGCCTGTTTCTCCTGCGCTCAGCAGCTGGATAGGCAGTTTGAAAATGTCGGCCAGCATCTGGCACCACATCGGAGATTTCGCGGCGCCGCCTGTCAAACGAATTGAGTTGATTTTGATCCCAGCTTCCAGCTCTGCGTTAATGATATCATATACCTCAAAGCTGATGCCTTCCATTACCGCCCTTGCCATATCAGCTTTTTTTGTTCCAAGAGACATTCCGATAAAAACACCGCGTGCCTTATCATTGATTTTAGAGCCGGACGCCCCCTGCAGGTATGGTAAAAAGGTTATACCATTTGCTCCTGGCGGTACGTCTGCAATCTGCGCGTTGATGAGCTCATACGGGTCTGTTTTGACCAGCTCAGCCGAAAATTTTTCAATGTCACAGAATGTATCGCGGTACCAGCGGTAACTTGAGGCGGATGTATTTGAAAAGGCCTCGATGGTGTAATTACCAACGCCATGATTCCCCTTAACAACGAGTCTTCCCTTTGGATCGCGGATCGGTTCATCACTCACAATAAAGCATGAGCCGAAGGTTCCCATTACCACAACTGCTGTTCCATCATCCACACCGCCCGAGCCAAAGGTATTACAGTTCTGGTCGTGAGCGCCGACACAGATTGGTGTTCCTTCAGCCAAACCAGTCAATTCTGCGACATCCTTTGGAATATGTCCGACAACTTTCCCCGGTTCGTCTACCAACTCAGCTCTTTTTTCCAGCGGAATCCCTAACATATCATGCATGCGCTTCGACCAGCATTTATTGTTGATATCCATCATACCCTCGCGGCTTGCAGATGAAAAGTCTGTATAATACCCATCTGCGCCAAGCTGCTTGAGAAAATAGTCCTGATGTGTGGAGAACATGGCTGTTTTATTCCAGTTTTCCGGCTCATGATGTTTAAGCCACACTAATTTCGCGATACTAAAGCACATTCCCAGCGGATCGCCAGTCAGCTGGTAATATTCTTCTCTTGGAATCTGATCTGTAATCCATTTTATTTCTTCCTCGCTGCCTCGGAGATCCTGCCAGCCTACAAACGGGCGGATCAGTTCGCCTTCTTCATCTAAAAGACCGATAACAGACCCCTGGGAAGAAAGCCCCACAGCCATGATATCCTTTGGGTCTACCTGCGCCTTACGGATGGCTTCCTTACATGTTTTGAACAATGCCGGGGTCATATCCTCCGGAATTTGTTCTACCCAGCCTTCATTCGGGTAGTAACATGGGTATTCACGGTAATCGCTCCCAATAAGGTTTCCTTCAAGGTCAAAAACGCATACTTTACAGCCGGTCGTTCCGGCGTCCATACCAACTAAATATTTTCCCATTTTGTTTCTCCTCTATAACTTCGTTTTAGTTTTTAATATTAAATCTCTGATCAAAGTCCCCCAACTCTGATTTTGGCAGTATGTTTTTTGCTTTATCCCTGGTATGCGGGAATTAATCCAATTTTCCGTAAATCATCAACGCCGTCTAAAATTTCTTTGCCGCCCTGAGTTCCGATCAATTCTGCTCCGGCTAAAATAAAGGCAAATGCATTCTGCGGACGCGGCGCCTTAACCCCTGCAACCTTTACCTTGGTGTCAGAACCTTCCAATGCTTCTACCATTAAGATAACGTCTGAGACACTTGGTCCTGCATATTGTCCTGTCGAGGTCTTAACCCAGTCGATACCTGCTTCGGCCACCAGCTTGGTAGCGGTTACAATTTCTTCTTTGGTTAACATACAGGTTTCAATGATCATCTTGGTCATTGCCGGTCCCGCTGCTTTTTTATAGTCCTTGAATTCCTGCAAGACCTTATCGTATTTTCCTTCTTTTAAATCGCCAACATTCATACAGTTATCCAAGACTGTTGCACCCAAACGAACGGCTTCTTCTGCTTCAAAACATTTTACCGCGCTGCTCTGCTGTCCAAAAGGAAAACCGATCCCTGCCCCGACCAACAGATCTGTTCCTTTTAATTCCTCAGCAACGACCGGGGTCCAGTAAGAGGATGAAAAACAGAATGCCTTGCAGTTGTACTCAATAGCGGTCCGGCACCCTTTACGGATGTCCTCTTCTGTTGAGTCTTTGCCCAGAACAGAAAAATCAATCAGCTTTCCCATGTCACGTTTTGTCATTTTCGATAAATCAACCATTTTTTTACTCCTTTATTTTGTTATTATTTTAAATTTAACCTTCATATTTTGGAACAACGCCAATTTCACGCATCATATCTAAAGAGTCAATGATCTGCGGCGCCTGGCGTGTACCGATCAATTCTGCTCCGCCCATTAAGAAGCAATAAGCGTTTTGCGCTCTTGGAAATTTAACGCCGGATACCTTTACCTTTGTATCGCTTCCTTCCAGGGTCTTGGCCATAATGCGTACCTGTTCCATCGTTGGGCCTTCCCACTGTCCTGTTGATGATTTGGCCCAGTCAAGTCCCGCTTCTGCAATAAGCTCACAACCAATACGAATTTCTTCATCTGTCAGCATGCATACTTCCAGGATCATTTTTGTGATTGCCGGTCCTGCCGCTTTTTTATAATCTTTAAATTCCTGAAGAATCTGGTCGTATTTTTTGTCTTTCATCAGACCAACATTCATGACATTATCTAAAACGGTCGCTCCCATTCTTACAGCTTCTTCTGTCTCAAAACATTTAACTGCGCTGGTCTGCTGCCCAAACGGGAATCCAATCCCTGCGCCAACTAAAATATCGGTCCCCTTTAATTCTTCCGCAACCACAGATGACCAGATTGAAGAAGAGAAGCAAAAAGCCTTTACATTGTATTCAATGGCTGTTTTACACTCTTTGCGTATAATCGCTTCTGTCGTGTCCTTTGGGCCAATGAAATAGTCGAAACATTTGCCAACGTCTTTTTTTGTCATTTTTGAAAAATCAATCATTTTTTACTCCTTATCCTGCTTATCCTTTAATTTATATTCTGGCTTATCTGCTGGCTTATCCTTCATAAGGCGGCAGTAACCCAATTTCACGCATCTGATCCATCGAATCAATAATTTCCGGTGCAGACCGTGTTCCAATCAGCTCTGCGCCTGCCATAATAAAGGCCCATGCGTTCTGTGGTCTCGGAAACTTAACGCCAGAGACCTTCAGCTTAACATTGGAATCCGCAATCGTTTCTTTCATAATGAGAACCTGCTCCATCGTCGGCCCCTCAAACTGCCCTGTCGCTGATTTTGCATAATCAAGGCCAACTTCCTTGATCAGCTCGCACCCAGCCCTTATCTCATCATCTGTGAGAAACGCAACGTCTAAAATTCCTTTTGTCATACGTCCCTGAGCCGCATTTTTAAAATCAACAAGCTCCTGTTTGACAACATCATATTTTTTATCTTTTAGAGCGCCTATATTAATTACCATATCCAGACATGTACAGCCTGCTTTCACAGCCAGCTCTGTTTCCATGGCTTTTACAGCCGAGGGCTGTGAACCGAACGGAAAGCTGATTCCCGTCGCAATGTTAACGTCCGTATCGCCTAATTCTTCTACGACAATCGGCGTCCAATAGGGTGAAGAGGAATAGAAAGCCGCGCAGTTATAAGCTTTTGCCTCCCGGCACCCCTTACGGATCGCTTCTTCATCGGTGTCCTTAGGCAGAATGGCATAATCAAACAGCTTTCCGGCGTCCCACTTGGTTAACTTTTTTAAATCGATCATTTCTTTCTCCTGGTATAATCTGTTGAATCCACTCTTTTACTTTTGCAGCGGCGGTACAATACCAATCTCGCGCATCTGGTCTAAGGCGTCTATAATCGCCACAGCCGCGCGGGTCCCGATTAAATCTGCGCCTGCCAGCAAAAATGCATAGGCATTCTGCGGTCTCGGAAATTTGACACCGGCAACCTTCAGCTTAATATTGGAATCCTTTAATGTTTTTTTCATGAGTAAAAACTGATCCATTGATGGCCCTTCAAACTGTCCTGTCGAGGTTTTCGCGTAGTCAATCCCCGCTTCGGCAATCAAATTACATGCTGCAATAATTTCATCGTCCGTTAAAAAATTAACGTCCATGATACATTTCGTCAGGTTTCCTTCCGCTGCTTTTACAAAAGCGTCCAGACCAGCCTTTACCTCTTTGTAATTCTTATCTTTGAGCGCTCCAATATTCATGACCATGTCCAGCGCCGTACACCCGAGGCGGACAGCCTCCTCTGTCTCAAGTCCCTTCATTTTTACAGTTGACGCGCCAAACGGAAAATCCAAGCCTGTCGCAATATGAATATCCGTTCCTTCAAGTTCTTCCTTTACCACAGGTGTCCAATAGGGTGATGCCGAATAAAACGCCGCACAGTTATAAGCCTTTGCTTCCCGACAGCCTCTGCGGATATCCTCTTCTGTTGTATCCTTGGGCAATACCGAATGGTCAAAACACTTTCCTAATGACCACTTATCCATTTTTGATAAATCTACCATTGTTTTCCTCCTGTATTCTCTTTTTAAAGGAGCAGTTCCTTTATTTCACTCATTGCATCCACCATATAGGCTGGTCCCAGACCTCTCAGCACATCGCTGCTGCCATATCCATAGGTCACTGCACACACATCTACCCCTGCGTTGTGTCCTGTCATAAAGTCTGTTTTTGTGTCCCCCACCAGCACTGCCTGTTCTGGCTGCATCTGGTAGTGCGCCAGTATTTTCTGAATACATTCCGGATGAGGTTTAGGATTTTTCACATCATCTGCTGTCACCAGATAGTCAAAATACTGATTGAACGCCAGGGCTTTCATAATCTTTTCCGTAGCGCTTCTGATTTTATAGGTCGCCAGAGCCATTGGTCTGCCCATTTTCTGGTAATGCTCCAACACTTCCTTAACGCCGGGATACAGGCTGGTGTATACGGCACAATTTTCCTCGTAATAACTTTTAAACAGCGGCAGAATCTCACTGTCAATCAACACTTCTTTATTTTCTCCAAGGCTCCTGAGCAGGACATTGCGCGCGCCTCCGCCAATGCAGCTCCTTATAAAAGTGTCTGATTTTGGTTCGAATCCATACTTTTCAATAATATATTGGACGGTAGCCACAATATCAGCCGCGGAGTCTACCAATGTCCCGTCCAGATCAAAAATAATTAGATCATATTTTTTTCCCATTTGTTCACCTACAATCTGGAAAGCAGCTCATTGCTGTAAAAATACTCTGGTGTAATGCCGCATTCGCCAATGTTCCGGACTTTTTTGCTGGACTTCTTATAGTCCGCGTGGTAGTCTGAGCCTCCGGAAATGATCGCGACCCTGTCAATGTAATCTCTGCGTACCTGTTCTATGATTTCTTCCTTTGTCAGCGGACCATTGTAAGTTGTTTTATCATAGGTGTAGGAGGCTTCGATACCATCCAGCCCACCCTTGATCAGGCGCTCAATATATTCAGCTCTCGAACATTCCAAAGCTTTTGTCTTAACGCTCTCGTCAATGAGATAGGGGTGCGCCAATATAACGATTCCTCCCGCGCGGTGTACAATATCAATAATGGCCAGGGGGTCTGGCTTTTCACGTTTCACACTGTATTCCGGAGTGTTGCGGATCATCAGCTTGGCGTCACTCCAGGTTTCGGTATATCCCTTCTCAGCCATAAGGTTAAAGATAATTTTTTTCTGGACATCCTCCGGCTTTCTTGGAATATCATTGTAATTCAGCACTTCCTCCCAGCTTATGGGAAAACCTTTCTCTGTCAGCAGCTCGGTCAGCCTTCTGTAGGAATCAATCTTACTCTGAACGATGATCCGGTTCATGGCCAAAATTTCAGGGCTTGAGTAATCGCAGCCAAAGGCTACCAGATGCACATCTTCCACTTCTGTTTCACAGGAAAACTCAATTCCCTTTAAAACCTTCATGCCTTTCTTCTGGGCGTAGCGCTCCACATCGACCATGAGCCCGCCCACCTCAATCTTCTCAGGCGGCAGTACATCATGGTCTGTAATGGCAACAACCTTCATCCCCAGTTCAGCCGCGGTATCCAGAAATTCCTTCGGGGTATCGTTGCCGTCTGAACGGGTGGTGTGGCTGTGCAGGTCACAGAGATAATTTGGTTTATAATCCATATGCTCACTTCCTAATCTTCCAATAAACTGAACAGTGTGATGTGATTTCTAACCACTTCTTTGACTTTATCTTTTACAAAGGCATCCAGCTTCAGTGGGTCATTTTCATCAGGCCGCAGCTTTGTGTAGTCTCTCATACCGCCGCAGTAGGCAATCTTGATCGCTGTTGAAATATTGACTTTTGCCGCACCCAAACTGATCAGCCGTTTAAAGGTACCCGTACTCAGACCGGTACCGCCATGCAGTACCAGCGGGCAGGGCGAAAAGCTGTTGATGTTTTCAAAAAGGTCGTAATCAATTTTAACCTCGCCTTTATATACGCCGTGGGCTGTACCGATGGCCGGGGCAAAGGCATCAATTTTTGTTTCTTCCAGATACACCTTACAGTCTTCTGGATTAGCCAGAGCGCTCTGGTCTTCATCGACGACAATATCATCCTCGACACCCACAATCGCTCCAAGCTCACCTTCGACGGTAACATCTTTTGTATGGGCGGCTTGTACAATTTTTTTGGTATTCGCGATATTTTCCGACAGCGGCAGTTTTGAGCCATCGTACATAACTGAGCTCCAGCCGCCGTCAATACAGGCAATGGTAAAATCCACATCGGTCGAATGGTCAAGATGCACTGCCACATCTACCTTTGCCTTTTCCACAATCGGTTTTAAAAACTGCATCATTTCTTCAATTCCAAATTGCTTGACGGTTTTGACCGAGGTCTGAAGAATGATCGGGCAATTCAGCTCTTCTGCAGCTTCCACAGCCGCCTTTGCTGTCATTTGATTGACAATGTTGAAGGCGCCGACAGCATACCCGCCTTTTCTGGCATCCTTCAATATTTTTTCCATGTTTACATAACTCATTTCATGACCTCATTTCTTATTCTGATTTTATTTTGCGCCGCTGGCTGCGTTCATAAACCGGCGCTGATAGCTGATTACCTGGTTGCAGGAGGTAAAGCGCGCCAGATAGTTTGGTTCTGCTGTAATAACCACACGGTTGACCAGATCGCTGAATTCGTCCTCGACCAGCAGCTTGTCGATATCTGGGTAATTGAGCGGCCCTTCCATACTGCAGATAATCAGTCTTGAATCGGCCAGATTGGTGTTTTTAAACCATCTCAGGTTATGTCTCACACTGTCCAGTCCGTCAGCCCCTTCATGGTCGTCAAAGTGCCGGTACTTCAGCATATCCTCAGCTGCCTGCTTAACGCTCAAAAGGTCCATTTCCTGCCCTTTACACAGGTAGTCTTTTTCGGCAAACATTTTTTTAATGTCCTCAAGGTACCTGGGATCTCGTGTTGCTTCATAAGCCGCGAGCCCTTTTTTCATAATTTCGGACTGCATAAAGCGGTGGCGGACAAAGCTGTTGATAAAATAGGGCTTTGCCTGCAGTGCAAGGGCGGTCTGATAGGGCTCAAACATCAGGGTGAAATTAACCCGATAGCCGTTTTCCTGAAGCATTAATGCGATATTGTGGCCTCTCAGCGCTTCGGCTGTACCGGGTGCGTCGCAGGGGATTGAAAATTTCTTGTCACCTGTAAGGAGCTGGTCAACGGTTTCTTTGCTGACTGGTCCAGTGTGAGGGACCTTGATGACCACGCGGTATTCGGACAGCATCTCTTTAAATTTGGCGGCTTCTTCCAGAATCTCAGCGTCAGATTTGCCGAAGGGGTCGTTCAGCTCAACGCTGATGTCTGCTCCAGGGCCAAGAATCCTGCCGATTTCTGCCATAACCTCGTCTCTTGTTTTAAACTGGTTGCCGACATTTGCTTTTGGATTATTGATGAACAGATCATAGATGATCCCAGGGTTACAGGTCAGGTTTGCGAGAATATTTTTGATAGGCGCTACTTCGTAAGGATTGGCGCTGTCTGCTGAAAACAGGACATTTGTCGGCCGTTTCATGCCATTTTTGTCATAGCTGATATCTCTTACCAAATCTGCTCTGAGGGCACCGTCCTCCTCCAGCTTATATTCTATCCGGAAGCCTGCCGGCGTTTCTCCCTCTGGCACATCAAAGGTGTCGATGACCTTTTTAAATTCGTCGGTCACGCCGACGGATTTCACGTATGGCTTTAATGCCTGAAAGGTCTCAAAAGCGATGGGCCGGTCGGCCACTCTGCTGATATAAGCCTTTTCGCTGTCAATGAATGTGACGTCTGTTTTCTTGAATGTGTTTAAACTGCATTTAATCTCCATGTCTCTCTCCTTATGCTAAATTATGAATGTAAGTTTCAATGGTCTCTGTAAGCTTATCCGCGCTTAAACCATAGTAATCTAAAAGCTCACGGTACGGCCCTGTCTGAGTAGAACCCGCCTCAATGCCCAGTACATGTACTGGTGCATGATGCGGCATGTCTGAAAGAAGCTCCAGCACACTGCTTCCAAAGCCGCCAGTGGTGATGTGCTCCTCTACCGTACACATAAGCCGGCAGTTTTTATACGCGTTACGGATCAGCTTTTTATCCAGTGGTTTAACGGTTGTAAAATTCAGCACCTTGACCTTATAGCCCTTTTCTGCCAGCCGCTGTCCTGCTTCCAGCGCATCAATACTCAGCGTCCCTGTAACCAGAATGACCACATCGTCGCCGGTGTCCAGAAGGCTCTCCCCCTTGCCGATTTCAAAGCTGCGCTTTTCCGGATCTACTGGCATTTCCATGGCGTTTCGCGGCATCCGGATATAAACAGGACCTTTACACGCCACAGCCTTTCTGAGCGACATTTCTACCTCATAGCCATCGCCAGGATTAAAAATCACCATATTCGGCACTGTTTTTAAAATCGCTATATCCTCCAGCGCCTGGTGGGTAGAGCCCAAATTAGAATGAGACAGACCACTGCTTGAACCAATAATCTTTACGTTCATGTTAGAGTAGCCCACATCATTTCGGATCTGTTCAAAGCACCGCATGCTGATAAAGGGAGCGATGGCTGATACCACCGGCACTCTGCCGGATTCCGCCAGGCCGGCGCAAATGCCGATGGCGTCCTGCTCGCTGATCCCAACCTCTAAATACTGTAAGGGCAGCGCGTCTTTAAAAGAGTTCATGCCGGAACCGGCGCCGGAATCACAGGATATGGCCATAACGCGTTCGTCTGTTTTTCCAATTTCCAGAAGCACTTCGCCGAAGACATCTCTTGGATTCAATTTTGTTTCTGCCATTATGACCACCCCTTTGCTTTCTGATAGTTGTGTAAATCTACCAATGCCTGTCTGGCCTCCTCCGAATCTCTTCCCGGATTCCAGTGATGATATTTCACGTTGTTTTCCGCAAAAGACATTCCCTTGCTTTTGATGGTATTGGCAATCACCATCGTCGGCTTGCCGGCCTGAGCGGGTGTCCGTTCAAAAATTTCTAACATTGCCGCCACATCGTGGCCATCTACAACCTCTACTGCCCATCCGAAGCTTTTATATTTTTCCGCAAGATCTGCACTGTTAAGCACCTCTTTTGTTGTGCCGTTGATCTGCAGGCCGTTCCGGTCAATAATGGCAACCAGATTGTCAAGCTTATGGTGCGCTGCAAACATTGCCGCTTCCCAGTTAGAGCCTTCTCCCTGCTCACCGTCGCCCATGAGCACAAATACTCGGTTGTCATGGCTTTTAAGCTTTGCGTCCAGAGCCATACCGCAGCCAATTGGCAGCCCATGTCCCAGAGCTCCGGAACTGAAATCCACCCCCCGGAACTTCTTCATATCCGGATGTCCTGGCACGATTGTCCCTAAATGATTATAGCTATGCAGTACCCGCTCACTCTCAAATCCCTTTTCAATCAGCGCCGCGTACAGCGCCAGGCATTTATGCCCCGCGCTCAGGATAAGACGGTCTCTTTTTTCCCATTTGGGTTTGTTAACATCAACCTTCATCACCCCAAAGTACAGTGTCGCCAAAATGTCCGTACAGGATAGGGACGGTCCGGCATGACCATCACCATTCTCTATAATGGTTTTTACAATATCATTTCGGATATTAAACGCCTTTCTCTCAATTAATTCGATTTTATCCACAAGTAATTCCCCCTCGGTCATCATTAGTGGTCATGACCAGTTAAGACTAGTATAGTTGTACTGTAACCGTTTGTCAAGCTTTTTTAATCCTCTTAAATTGTCTATATTTTAACGATTTTAACTGGTCATACTCTCCCAAGACGTAGTCTGGTGCTTTTCCTTTTAACCCGTCATGGTATAAATTTTTATGGAAACCTGCCTTAAGCATTAAGCTTTTTATTAAGAAAAGAGGACTGGCAAGCTTTGCCAGTCCTCTCAAAAATTTTTATTTAGCAGCAGCAATCCAGATCATTGCCGCATTTACAATTTGACATTTTCTTCTGCATGATGGTTTTAACCAGCTCCTCCTGTGTCAATCCCGACCAGTCCAAAAGCTCTTTATTGGATGGATACTCACCACTCTTGACGATTTTGCCATCCAGCATCACTGCCGGCAGGGCTTCTACACCCTTTTCATCCATAAGCTGCCTGAGCTCAGGTTTTTCCTTATAGAGCGAGGGCTCCTGCATAGGGTTATAACGGATAATGTCTTTTCCCGCTATTTTCAGATTCTCTACCATCGTGGTAATCCGCATGTATTCTTTATTGCCCATAGGTTCACACTCTCCGGCATAGCATTGGATATCCGGATCGAAAATTTCTATATGATGCATCATTATGACACCTGCTTTCGTTTTTCTTTCTAGATACCCCAAAGCAACAGGCCGAAACGCTTTCTGAGTGTTCTTAAGACATACCGTTTCTACCAAGCATTTCCTCAAGCTTATTGAGAGGAAAAGGCGGGCTTGTCAGTGGCTTGACAGCAATCGACAGCAGCAGCGCCGGATTGTCGTCTGCCGCAATACGATTTGAACTGAACGTACCACACAGTCGGCATCTGTGGATGATCGCCCACTCGCCGTTTTTCCGAACCCAGACGCCCACTGGCTCCATGACACCGCGGCACAAGGAGGCGCGGTCTCCTGGCCTGTTATCAACATGAAGGCTCGACAGACACCTGGGACAATGATTCCTGTGCCCACTGCCTGCTCCTTCTGGCGCAACAGGCGCTCCGCACACCTTACACACAAAACTTTCTGCACAGGCTGTATGTCTGTAGTCTGGCTGCGGCTTCATCTTAGCCGTCCTGCCGCCCATGCCTTGATAAGCGTCGTACCTCTCTCTTTCAATGCGCCCCTCCCGAAGCGCCTGTATCACAGCACAGCCTTCCTCGTGCGTGTGTGTGCAGCTGCTGAACCTGCACATATCGGTCAGACGGGCAATTTCCGGAAACACAATATTTTTTTCTTCCTCTGTAACTGCCTGCAGCGCAAAATCGCGGAAGCCCGGCGTATCGATCAGCCAGGTGTTCTGAGGGCCGGTTTCCATCTGGCTGCTGTGTGTAGCTGGAAGCTTTTCCGGTATTTTTTCCTCCTTCGAAAGACTGTTCAAAATTTTATGGATTATGGTCGACTTTCCGCAGGCCCGGTCACCGACGACCACACCTGTTTTGTTTGACACTTCCGCGGTCATCGCCATAAACTCAGCCTGATCTGATCCTGTAAAGACAAAGTCTGCAGTTTGCCTGTAAAGGCTTATTTTTTTCTCAAGCAGCTCCTTTTCACTTTCGCCGACCAGATCCCATCTGCTGATCAAAATAATTATTTTGATTCCAGCCCGCCTGGCCGTGATAATGGCTGACTCCAGATAACCCGCCTGATGTCTGAAATAATCGGCTGTCACAACAGCCAAAAGATAGTGGATATTGGCAGCTATCAGTATCACTTCTCCTTTAGAACGCCGACTTCCTCTGAAAACGGCCGTTTCTCTTGGCATTACTTCTGATAATTTATACGCTTTGTTATCTGCGGGACTTATTGTCACACGATCTCCAACCACCAGCGCATTTTTCCTTGAAACCAGTGCCTGCGGCAGCAGGCAGGTCACAAGCCTATCTCCTGCCAGAACCTGTGCCTGCTTGTTCATTATTTTTACAACGGTTGCCTCTGTTTTTTCAGTTTCTGTATTTTGTATCTGAATTTTTTCCTTTAATTTTTTCTTTTTCATCTGTTTTCTCCAATCTGTTTTCATCAAATACGCCTTTTCCACAAAAACATTATACTTGCTATTCTATCTGCACAGCAACCGCCTTTATTTTTCTGAAATAAAAAAGCGCCGCAGGGTTTTTAGCTGCGGCGCTCTTATCACTGGTTTTCCAGCTTAAATTTCGCAATAATTTTCTGTATACTTTTGGGTGACAGGAAATAAATCTCCGAAAGACTTGCAACGGACATACCTTCAGTATGCTGCCTGTAAATTTCCTGGTTCCTCAGAAGTGTTTCCTGTTTTCGATTGGTGTTCTGCCCCCAACCTTTTCTGTTTGTCTCTTTTCGAGGCACATAGATATATTCTCCATCAATATAATTCTGAATTTTGTCAACAAGTTCTTTTGGCAGCACATCGCCTGCCTTGATATAGCTCATTATGCTCCTCCTAATTTATTTTTTAGGATTAAGCAAGGGCTATACACCTATCATTATTCTGATGCTGTGCGATAGCCCCTGCTACGCACAACGATCCGATGCGTACTTCATAAATCGTTTCCTTTCGTCATAAACTTGAATACAAAAAACCCGCGGCCAACATACCACATCTCTAAAGATGCAGAACGCTCCTGCGGGCAGTATAAATCAAATATAAAACCGTACAACCGCCAACGCCGCCGCACAGCCATGATTCGATATATTGAAGCAGTCTGTCTGGTATGTTTTTAAAAAAAGGCAGCAAAACAAAAGGGATCCCTTCCTCATCGCTGTACCTTTTCAACTGTATTTAGTTGAAAACCATGTAAACAGACAAAACCGACATCAACACACCTCTTTCAATTATTTTTCTAAATTATAACATTCGTGCATTTTATTGTCAAAGAGCCTTAAATTTTAGCGGCAATACACGCCATTCGCTCTGCCTCCTCCACATAGACCAGATGCAGAGCTGTGCGGTACACCGCACTCAGGGTTTCTTCACTCAGTATATCGCCCACTGTACCTGTTATCATGTGACCGTCCCGGTCCAGAATGCCTGCCTTTCCCTCCAGCAAAATCGGCTGATCCGGATTATGGGTTGTCATGATAACCGCGTAGTCACGGCCGCACAGCTTTTTGATGAGCCGCATAATATTCAATTGGTTGCCGTAATCCAGCGCCGAGGTCGGTTCATCAAAAAGAATAATTTCAGGCTGCTGGACAATGGCTCTGGCAATACACGCCTGCTGCTTTTCACCACCGCTGATCTGAGTGCACAGACGGTGCGCGAGGTGTTCAATGCCGAGCAGCGCAATGGTTTCATCTACAATTTCGTAGTCTTTTTTCTTTGGTGTTACCAGCATTCCCACGTGCGCGGCTCTTCCCATAGCGATGTAGTCCCTGACAGAATAGCCGTAGGTTATCTCCGTGGTCTGGGGCACATAGGCAATTTTAAAAGCTGTTTCCCTGGAGCTCATCTTATCCAGAGGCACGCCGTCCACCAATATCTTGCCGGTTGTCAGGGGCGTCAGATTTGCCAGGGAATTAAGAAGTGTGGACTTACCCGCGCCGTTTGGCCCGAGAATGGTAAAAATCTCTCCCTTTTCCAGTGTGAACGAAATATCTGTAAAGACATTTTCCCTTGTGGGATAGGAAAACCCTGCTCTTTTCACTTCCAGTAATGCCATATCACTCACTCATCCTTTGCTTGATCAATACCCAGGTAAAGAAAGGCGCTCCGATAAAGCCGGTCAAAATACCAAGGGGAAGCTCTCCTCCGGTAAGCGTCCGGGCCAGGGTATCAATGATGATCAGAAATCCGGCGCTGAGCAATGTGGTAACTGGCAGCAGCCGCACGTTGTTACTGCCCACTACCATTCTCCCCAGATGCGGCATTACAAGCCCGATCCATCCAATGGTTCCACTCATACACACCGCCGAAGCCGTCAGCACAGTAGAGCAGATAATGGCAATTCCTCTCTCAAAACGCAGGTTAACGCCCAGAGATCGCGCCTCATTGTCCCCGAGAGATAAAATATTAATCCGCCACCGCATAATGATAAGTACTGCGCCGCTGATGATCATAATCGGCGCAATTGCCATAAGTGTGGGATAGGTAACCTTCGCGATGCTTCCCAGCTGCCAATAAGTCATATCAGGCAGCTGAGTATCGGTATCTGCTATGTATTTTGTCAGGCCAATGATCGAATTCATAAACCCGCCTACTATAACGCCGGCCAGCACCAGCATCATGGTCGAATTACGGTGCATCAGCTTTGGAATGGAGGTGGTGACAAAAACTGTTAAAAGTCCGCCGGCAAAGGCCAGCACCTGTGTCATCCCACTTCCCAGGCCCATCAGGATCGCAACAGCCGCGCCCACACAGGCTCCGGCAGAAACGCCCAGAAGGTCCGGCGATACCAGAGGGTTTTTAAACATTCCCTGATAGGTGGCCCCTGCCAATGCCAGGGAGCCGCCGACTAAAACAGCTGCCAGCACACGTGGCAGTCTCAGGTTGATAATGACGTCATACATTGTCTTATCCCAGGTTGGTGTGATGGGAAAAACCTGTGACAGCAGTATTTTGACAGCTTGTATTACCGGAACATGATAACGCCCTACGCACAGTGCTGTTAAAATAAGGGCGATAACAATAATCGCTGCCAGTGCCAAAACCAAGCCCAGCGGCCTGTCTTCCGGATTTTTCACCCTATTTTCTTTTATATCTCTCGCCATACAATTTTGTCCTTTTATTTTCAAAAAAGCCGCCGGGCAATCGGCGGCTTTGACTGTTTATTCTTTCACATTATTTCTTTATGCCCCTTAATCCGGCTTAGCGTCCGTCCGGAGCATTTTTGCCAGCTAAAATCGCATCCGCATATTCATCTGAAAGATCATAGCCTAAATAATCTTTGTAGAAGGAAATGGTTTCCTTCTTCATGTCGATGTCTTCAAATTTATCAGGGTATAAGGTTTTAGCTGCCCAAAGCACCTGCAGTGCAGACTCAGAGCCAAAACGGTCCCACTGGAAAGTTCCCTGTGGGTTACGGTAAACCTTACCGTCCTGAACTGCTTTCAGGTTTGCCAGTGAGGCGTCGCTCATCAGGGCGTCATAGGCGTCTGCCTGTCCTGTTCCGCCCACAATGATCACATCCGGGTTAATACTGAGGAACTGCTCTGGTGTAATCTCCTTGCTCATTCCCTGAAGAATCCCATCAGTGGATAATTTACCACCAGCCATAGTCAGCCATTCTTCCTGCATTGTACCGTTTCCGGTGGTTTTGTAAGGGCTTGTGCCGCTCTGTCCATCGACATAGTGTACAACCGGCTTGTCTTCATCTTTTACGTCTTTTAAGCGGTCCTGAACCAGCTTAATGTTTTTTTCCAGGTATTCAACGTATTTGTCTGCCCGTTCCTTTTCACTGGTTCCCAGGGCCTCGCCGGTTTTTAAGACAGATTCTTTTAAACCGTCATAATTATTGAACATCATACACGCAGCATTAAGTCCGGCAGCGCGGTAGGCTTCGGCATCCTCATCACTAGAGGTAATGACCAGATCCGGCTTCAGGTTTAACAGTTCTTCAGCGGTCACGTCGCCATTCCCACCAACAGTCTGTTTTTCCATAATGGCTGGATTAACGATCTGCATCCAGGTAAAGCTTGGTTTTTGCAAAGTGGCCATGTAGGCGGTCTGTTTGTCCTGCGCTCCAAGCGCAATCATAATCTGGTTGCTCGATGGCCAGAGGTTAATGACCGATTTCACTTCTGCCGGAACCGTTACCTCCGCACCTGACATATCGGTAATGGTGCGGTCTCCCGCCGCATTGTCCGACTTCGCTGTGTCACTGTTGTTTTGTGAACAGCCAGCTGCGGTAAAGCTGAGAAGTACCAGCACCAGTAGTACAGATAGGGCTTTTTTAAATTTTTTCATTTCTCACATCTCCTTCTTTCCCTATAATTTAATATATACAAAACGGGCATATCCCGTTTAAGAATATGCCCGTTTAGTATCAAACAGCTCAATGCATTCTTCTCAAATACGGAAAGCGCAGGCGTTTCCCCCTACACTCATCGGTCCGCAGCCATGGGACTTCCTTTAGGCCTGTGGACTCGAATGCATATTTAATTTTACAACTCCAGTTTTCCCGGTTTCCACCACATGACGTAGGTCTCGGTCTCTCGTCGGAAGGATACACCGCCTCCCGGTAAATCCGTAAGCCACTTATCCACGTTTTTTCTGAAAATTTCTTCCCGGTCCTCCGGTACCGGATGCAGGATTCTCAGATCATTATATGCTGCTTCCCGGCTTTCATAATCGCAGTGGAAGCCATCTGTCACAACTTTAACATTTGGGTTTACACCCATATCATAAAGCAGATTGAAATTCACATTATATCCAAGAAGACGGTTCATTGGAGGCATGGGCTTCAATGTATCGTCCACGCCATAAAACAAAGCGTCATGCACTTCCTTCAAACTGGGGCTTTTGGTCCAGCAGAGAATAAAGACATACTTGTTTGCCAATGCGTTCAGCTTTATAAGATCGACAAGGGCTGTCGTCCGTGACGCAATGACAATATCGTGCTTTTCGACATTCTCGCCAGGCTTCACATCATCCCAATTCAAAAGCCTGGTGGTCAGATTTGACACTCCGGCAGCGTCGGCGTTTTCCCTGCACTTTTCAAGCATTTGCTGCGCCACATCCAGGCTGGTAACACTTTTAGCCATACTGGCGACCGGCACTGAGAGCCTCCCAGGTCCGCATCCTATGTCTAATACCGTGTCTTTCTCTGTAATAATCATAGCATCCAGCTGATTCTGAGTGTACTCTCTTTCCAGCTGCGCCATTTTATTATACATTTGGGCAACCGCACCCCACATTTTAGCAGGGTCAGTATCCATAGGGCCTGCCTTGGCTGCCGGGCGGTTCAATTCTGAAATTGCCGCCCAGTTTACTAAACCATTCATCATTTCACCACATTTCACTGTTTTTTTCGATCTTTATTAAGTCTTCTTTGAAAACAATTACCTTTTAATTCTATCGCGTTTTTTTCAAATTGTCCATACAGTTTCCACTAAAGACAATTTTTTACCCTACTTTTTCAATTTTTTAAACTTCTGTCATTTTCTCCAACGCCTTAATGATCGTTTTGAAAATCTGGTCGTTAGACGGCATACGGTTGGGTGCTCTGTCTCCCTCACTCTCAACAAAAATACATCCATCTTCTTTTAAAGTCCGAATATTACGCTGTACACTGGGCTTGCCGTACATCATCGGATTGATATTATTGGCAAACACAATAGGGGCTGTGGTGGATAAAATAGTTGTAGTCAGTAAATTGTCAGCGATGCCGTTGGCCGCTTTGCCAATGGTATTGGCTGAAGCCGGAGCAATCAACAGTAAATCAGACTGGTCTGAGGTTTTGTGGTCAGGGTCCCATACCTTTGGCTCTTCAAACTGGTCGATTTCAACTGGATTCCCTGAGGCGCGCCGCAGCGGAAGCGGCGTAATAAAATTAAGGGCATTCGGGGTCAGGATAACCTTTACCTCTGCTTTTTCATTTCGCAGCATCCGGATAAGCCCGGGAATCTGGTCAACCGGGGTGCATGCCGTAATCCCAATGGTTATGTTTTTTCCAATCAACATTTTTCTTTTCTCCTGTAAACATTTAAATTTTCTCATTTATTATAGCACAAATAAAACCGAAGACGTAAGACGTTCTCAATTTTATATAAAAGCACCCTTTCTGATGCGAAAAAGTGCTTTTTTTATTATTCTCATTTACTCTTTATTTTTACGAAGGTATGCATAATTGTAAACACAAGGGACGATTATGGCGCCACCGATAATATTGCCGAGGGTAACAGGCAGCAGATTGTCAATAAACATCTGACCCCAGCTGACATCTGCCCCCAGGAAAATTCCAAGCGGAATATAAGTCATATTGGCAACGCTGTGTTCAAAACCCGCAAAAACGAAAAGCATAATCGGAAACCAGATCGCAAAAATTTTACCAATCATATCCTTTGACCCGGCCTGCATCCAGCACGCTAAAACCACTAACATATTACATAGAATCCCGCGGATAAGCGCTGCTGAAAAAGGCATCCCAACCTTTGCCTGTGCAACAGCCATCGCTTTGTCCAGCACTGCGTCTGCATAAAGGCCGCTTTTTGCCAAAATAAAAGCTAAAAGGATCGAGCCGATCAGATTGCCGATATAAACTACGACCCAGTTAGTCAGCATACCCTTGATGGTAATTTTTTTATCCATCAGAGCCAGTGTCATCAGGTTGTTGCCCGTAAACAGCTCCGCACCGCATAATATAACCATCATCAAGCCTGCCGGGAAAACCGAAGCGCCAATAAACTTAGCGATCATGGCCTCACCCAGTGCGCCTTTGCCAATGCCTGTGGCCAGCAAAAAGCCATGGGCGCCAAAACCAATAAAAATACCCGCAAAAATGCCGAGAACCAGCATTTTACCGATGGAGAGGGAGGCTTTTTTCACACCATTCCCAACCCATACTTCTCCAATCTCTGCTGGAGAAAGAAAACCATTCATTTCACACACCTCCTGAATGTTTATTGTAAAACAATAACATAACTTAAAGCTTTAATAAAATATAAATTTTTATCCTTATTGACCATTTTTTTATATTAAACAGAATTAAAAATGGCAACAAATTACTCTTATGTTACTTTTTGGAATTTTTTGCAAGTTAAATATCAAATAAACTTATATTTAAAAACACAAAAAGCAGAACCGCATGGTCCTGCTCCATTCAGCAAAGGGTTCAAGGGGCCGCCGAGGATGCGACGGCCCCTTGACTTGGTAGATTATATAGCTTAGTGCCTTTTGTTTTCAATGACAAAAAGCAACAGGAGCTCATAAAATAATAAATGCTTCTTAGAAAGCCACTAAAAAAGTGCATACTTCTCCCGTGTCGAAATATGCCCCTGAAAAATTTTCAGGAATCATCTGCATTCTTCTCAAACACGGAAAGCATATCCGTTTCCAGATATACTCAGCGGTCCCCAGCCATGGGTGCTTCACTTCCTTTAGGCCTTCGGACTCGAATGCGGTTATTCTTTTGTTTATTTCTTCCAGATAAACTGAAAACAGCGTTACGTTTATTATAAATCATTTTCAGTATGAAGTCCAGCATTTTCTTACAGACCTTTACAAACAAAATACTGTGTGCTATTGACATACTGTGTATAACACACTATAATGTAATCAACAACAATTTAAGGAGGGCTGCCACTTGGATAAGGATAATGTTTTATCAGGCATGGTATCAGAGCTGCGCCGAGGAACACTGGTGCTCTGTGTATTAAGCCAGCTAAAATCTCCTATGTACGGCTATAGTCTCGTAAATACACTCAACGAAAAAGGTATTTCGGCAGAGGCAAATACACTCTACCCGCTGCTCAGACGCCTCGAAAGCCAGGGTCTTCTGGAAAGCTCCTGGCAGACAGACGGCCCAAAGCCGCGAAAGTACTATCAAGCCACTGAATTCGGCAATAAAATCTGCCAGCAGTTAAAACAACATTGGGACAAAACAGTCAACAGCATAAACCAAATTTTTGAGGAGGAAGCAAAATGAAAAACGAACTGATCGACCGCTATGTCTACGCGGTTACAAGACGACTGCCTGCCAGACTGCGAAACGATATTGACAAGGAACTGCACTCGCTCATTGAAGATATGCTGGAGGCACGCTGCGATGGCCTGATGCCAGAAGAACGCGACGTCAGAGTCGTTCTCACAGAGCTGGGAACCCCGTCAGAGCTGGCCGCAAAATATATGCCTGAGGGCCGTGACCACCTTATCGGCCCCGCCTATTACAGCAACTACAAAATGGTTACCGGCATCGTTCTAGCTTCTGTGGCCTTTGGACTTATACTTTCAGGATTCATCTCCTTTTTTACAGACACCCAGCAAGCTTTGTACATTACACTTTTCTCATGGATTGGTACATTGATCACTGGCCTCATCGCTGCTTTTGGCGCGGTCACCTTTATTTTCGCGGTCTTTGAACGAAAAAACGTCGCCCTTAATTTTGGCGGCGAGCTTGATACCCTGCCGCCAGTTCCTGAAAAGAAATCCGTCATCCCAAAGGGTGAACCCATTGCCGGCATTGTCTTTTCTGTGATCTTCTGTGTGATCTTTCTGGCTGCCCCCCAGATTATCTGCGCAAAATTCGGTGCGGATCAGCCCTTTATCCCTGTATTTAACGTAGACCTCATTCACCAGCTGTGGTATATCTTTGTTGCTCTCACCATCCTCGGTATTGCGAGGGAGAGCTTTAAGCTCTACGAAGGCCGGTACACTAAGAGGCTGGCAGTCGTCACCGTTGTTACTGATATTCTGAGCGCAGCTCTGACCTTAGTCCTTTTATCCAGCCAACAGATTTTAAACAATGCTTTTATCGCAGAGGCTTCCCTCAGCTTGTCAAACGAGATCGTCACAGGCCTTTTAACCTATTTTAACCTGTTCTTTATGGCAGTCATTCTTTTTTGTCTCCTCCTTGATATGGGTGTCACCCTGTTCAAAGGCTTCTGGTATGACCGTTAAAGGAATGCAACAGGCCCGGCAGATGCTGCCGGGTCTGTTTTCTTTATCGCTTTTCATAAATTTCTTGTTAAAAATATATAAATTTTCCGATAAAAGGGTATAAGTATTCGAAACATTCGCGTCTGCCCTTTTCGGGCAGCTCGAAGGCTATCTTTTTAATACACCAAGAAGAAAAGTAGAGGATTAAAATGAGACATTTAAAAAAATCGACAGAAATTCCTGTTAGTCTGGGCGCCGCCATCGTCGCCCTTGGCGTCGTCTACGGTGATATTGGCACCTCGCCGATGTATGTTATGAAATCGATCATTGCCGGTAACGGCGGGCTGAACACCATTGATGATAATCTGATCCTGGGAGCGCTGTCCCTGGTGATCTGGACCGTCACGCTTCTTACCACAGTCAAGTATGTCCTTATCGCGCTCAAAGCCGACAATCACGGTGAGGGTGGTATTTTTTCGCTGTACAGCCTGATCAAAAAATACAAAGCCTGGCTCATTGTCCCTGCCATGGTGGGTGGCGCTGCGCTTTTAGCCGACGGTATTCTCACCCCGGCTGTCACAGTTACAACCGCCATTGAGGGGCTACGGAGCCTGCCTCTGGTCTACCGTTTTCTGGGCGATGAGCAGGGCCGCATTGTCATGATTACCCTTGCCATCATAGCACTCCTGTTTTTTGTCCAGCGGGCCGGTACCAAATCCATTGGTAAATCCTTCGGCCCGGTCATGTCTGTCTGGTTCCTTTTTTTGGCCGTTTCAGGCATCGCCAACATGGCTGGCAACTGGGAAATTCTGAGAGCTTTTAATCCTCTCAGAGGCGCCGCCATTTTGTTCAGTCCAAACAACCAGGCCGGCGTCATGATTCTCGGCAGTGTGTTTCTGGCTACCACCGGGGCAGAGGCCCTCTATTCAGACATCGGCCATGTGGGTAAGGGAAATGTCTATGCCAGCTGGCCCTTTGTCAAGGTCTGCCTGATCCTGAACTATCTGGGCCAGGGCGCCTGGCTCATGGCAAACAAGGGGAATACCGCGTTAGGCACTTTGCCTGACCTCAATCCCTTTTTCCAGATGCTTCCAGACAACATCCGTATTTTTGGCGTGCTCCTGAGCACTCTGGCGGCGGTTATCGCATCTCAGGCCTTGATCACCGGTACCTTCACACTGGTATCTGAAGCCATCAGCCTTGATCTTATGCCGCATATGCGCATCACCTATCCCTCCGAAACCAAGGGACAGCTCTATATTCCTCTGGTCAACCTGATCATGTGGCTAGCCTGCAGCGGCGTCATTCTTTATTTCCGCTCAAGCGCACGGCTCGAATCTGCTTACGGGCTGGCCATTACCCTGACCATGCTCATGACCACGCTCCTGCTCTTCATGTATCTGCGCTGCATGAAGGGCCTGAAAATCCTTCCTTTTATCTTTCTGGTCTTTTTTGGCGGCCTGGAGGGAATCTTTTTTCTCTCAAGCCTTTCAAAATTTGGAAGCGGCGGCTATGTGGCACTGCTCATTGCAACCATTCTTTTTGCAATCATGGCAGTCTGGCACCGCGGTACAGACATCGAGCGCTCTCAGGCTCTAAAGCTGCATATCTCAGACTACACCAGCATGTTTGGAGATGTCCACAAAGACAAAGGGCTCATCCCTGTATCGGATAACCTGGTCTACCTCATGAATGAAACTGAGGGGAATACCATTGACCGTGACATTTTGTATTCTATCTTTGACAAAAAGACAAAGCGGGCCAGAGCTTACTGGTTTGTCAGCGTCAGTGTGACTGATGAGCCCTATACCCGCGAGTACACGGTTGACAGCTTTGGAACAGATTATCTTTTCAGGGTAAAACTGTACCTCGGCTTTAAGGTAGACCAGCGTATCAATGTCTATCTGCGCCAGATTGTCGGCGATCTGATCACCAGCCATGAGCTGCCGCCACAGCAGCGCCGGTACTCCATCGGCGACAACAGCACTGTAGGGGATTTTCGGTTCTGCATTCTGCGTAAAATGCTGGTGCCTGAAAGCGACATTCATCCCTCGGACTGGGCAGCTGTTTCCCTAAAATATATGATCCGCCGTGTCGCCGGTTCGCCGGTACAATGGTATGGTCTTGAAAATGCCTCGGTGATTGTGGAGTACGTGCCGCTCTTTATCAAAATGAAAGAGTCCAATCCTTTAAAACGTGTAGAAGAATAAGACCGCTTCAGACAAAAAAAGAGAACCGCGATTTGCCGGTTCTCTTTTTATTTTTAATACCATCTTGTCATCGGCAGGTCGTTATTCACACCCTTGGTCATCAGAATCTGGCTCAGATCAATGATACCGTTGTGGAAGGTGGCCGCGCAGGAGCAGAGGTATAAATCCCACATGCGGATAAATTCATCGTCGAACATTTCGCGCACCTCATCCAGATGCTCTCTAAAGCCCTTGTCCCAGCAGAGCAGGGTCTTGGTATAGTGCCGTCTGAGGCTTTCCACATCAATGACGTAAAAGCGGTGCGAAGCAGCCAGGCTGATCATTTCTCTGAGCGAGGGGATCATGCCGCCCGGAAAGATATACTTCTTAATCCACGGGTCGCCCGGATGTTCCTCCAGAGCACTGATATAGTGCAGCAGAAAGAGCCCTTTGGGGTTTAACACCTTGTCTGCGCAGGACAGGAAAAGATCGTAGTTTTCTCTTCCCACATGCTCGACCATGCCCACGCTGACAATCCGGTCAAAGGTTTTTCCGTATTTGGGCAGATCACGGTAATCCATGAGCTCTGCTGTCAGCTGGCCTTCCAGGCCTTCTTCTGCAATGCGCTCGCTGAATTTCTTGTGCTGCTCCCGGCTGAGAGTAATGCCCACACCGTTGATTCCATATTTTTTGGCTGCCTCGATAAGGAGGAATCCCCAGCCGCACCCAATATCCAGAAGGCTCATTCCCTCCTTCAGGTACAGCTTTTCCAGAATATAATCGACCTTATTGACTTGAGCGTCATAGAGAGTGTCGTCTGGATTTTTAAAATAACCGCAGGAATAGCTCAGCGTATCATCCAGCCAAAGCTTGTAAAAATCATTGCCGATATCGTAGTGGGAGGATACCTCGTCCTTTTGATTCTTCTTGGAATTCGAGGTGAAGATCAGCTTTTTTAAAGCTGATTTATCCAGAGAAAATTTGCCCATCTGGCCCAGAAGCTGGTCAAGCGCCTGGAAAAGGTCGCCTTCCACTTCGATATCACCACGCATGTAGGCTTCGCCCAGCGCCAGCGAGGTACTGCGTCTGAGCTCCTTTATGTCCAGACTTTTGTTAAACCGGACTACGAAGGTCGGCTCGCCCTCGCCCACTAAAACTTCCTTTCCGTTTATTTTAATTAAAAACGGATTCTCATCAAATTTTTTCAAAAATTGAATCATCAGATTATCTTCAAACTTCATGTTCATTCTCCTTAATATCGTCATCATTCAAACGCGTGGTTGGCGTTCAATACTTTAGAGCTTTACTTTATAGATTGTACACCCCTTTAAGAAGTATTGTCAAACTAACACATTTCGATAATTTTTACCCATTTTACATGGATTTAAACGTTATTTATAATTTATATTTATATTAAAAAATGTTTTTCTTTTCGCTGAAAACGGATTCTTCTTTTTTAAGGAGACTATTTTTTATCCGTATCTCTTGGTCATGCTGCCTTTTCGTATGCTATAATAAAAACAAAAAGGAATGAATCAAAATGGCTTATCTTATCGCCCGACAATTCGACAAACCCGGCTGCATCGCCATCAAATCTGAGGCTGATGACGCCCTGAAGGAGCAGGCACGCCGTCTGGCAAAAATGACGATTCACACCGGCGTACAAGTCAGTGTGGTCTACAACGAAGAGGATTTTGAGGAATATGCTCCCCAGACGATTTACGAGGACCACGATGCCTTTTTCACCGAGGTGCTGGACCTGGCAGAATGGTAACTTTTTACAAAAGCTTTTCTTAAGCTTTTTCAATAACCGTTTCAAAAAGTTTCAATCCTTTATTGCTATTTCATTGAACGCAAAATTGCAACCGGATTCACTGAAATTCCTCTAAATTGACGTTCTTGTTTTTTGCCCTTTATTCCGCTATGATATTTATTAAAGCAAACACTAAAGGATTGGAGGAATACTGCTTGACATTAAATAAAACAACGGTAAAAGCCGGCCTTAAAACATTTTGTATCAATACGGCGCGCTTTGCGTTCATCCTTCTTTTTATCAGCCTTTTCGCGCATTTCTTTGGTCAGGAAAATCTCCTGCCGTCCATTGCCATCATCGTTGCCCTCCTGACTTTTCCAGTCTGTGATATGGAGCTAAAGCCCAGTTCCATGACCTTTCTGCTTTTCTTCTTCTTTGCAGGCTCAGGTCTGGTTTCTGCCCTCTCTCTTCTTAACATATGGGCCGGTCTTCTGCTGAATTTTGTTTTTATTTACCTGATGATGGCCTTTTGTTCAGAGCCCTCTGTGCTCAGGCCGCACATTATCTTTTTACTCTGCTATATTTTCTGCCAGTCCAGCCCTGTGACAGGACATGTCTTTATTCTCAGGATGGCCGGACTTTTAACTGGCGCTGCTGTCACCGCGGTTGTCACTGCGGTCTTTTGGAAAATAAAGGGATTTGACCCGGCAGGGCAGCGCAGCCTGAAGGAGCAGACCCGGCTCTGCCGGAAAAAGGATCAGGCTTTTATTCTGAAAATGACACTGGGCCTTACCCTGGCCATGTTTATCGGGATGGCTTTTGGCCTTAAGAAGCCGCTGTGGATCAGCATTGTTGTTATGTCGCTGACACAGATTGACTACGGTGAAACGCTCACGCGGATCAAGCATCGTTCCATCGCCACGCTGGCGGGGATCGTTCTTTTCGTTCTGCTGTTTCAAATGCTGGTGCCGGAAGGATATGGTGGCGTTCTGATCCTGATTCTGGGCTACATCGGCAATTACCAGTTTGCCAAGCCCTATAAATACCAGCAGGTCATTAACTTCATGAGCGCTCTTTTTGCATCGCTGGTGCTCTTTGACCTTACCTCGGCCATTATAAACCGGGTGCTCTGCCTGCTGACAGGTATTCTGATCGTGATCGCCATCCGCCATCTGGGATCTTTTGCACGAAAAACCTTTTTCACCCCAATGGCGCCAGACCCGGAAAATTAGAGACACTATATAAAGGATGGGGTATCCCCATCTCAGGATGCCGACAAAGTCGGTCATAAGATACAAAGAGAAAACTTTCCACCTTCCACTATCCACTTTCAACTTAAAAAGCATCTTTTTAATGCTTTATCTCTTGCTGACATCCTTTGTCTACACTTTAGGATGGGGTATCCCCATCTTTTTTTATTTCCAATTGAAAATCGGTACAAGTTCTGATAAGATTAAAGATACCCACAACATTTAGGAGTAAATGCTGATGAAACCACTAAAACTATGGAAACGAATGGCGCTTCGCGGTAAAATACTCACCGTTATTTTGCTGCTTCTGCTGATTTCTGCTATTGTTGGAATCGGCGCCGCCGTTTATCATATACCGCTGCTGGTTCAAAACCGGGCGGTACAGTCTGTCAACGCACTTTTTACTGAAAACGATGCAGGACTGGCCGAGGGCGTCGCACAGAATACCGGCCAGATCTCTGACAGCATTAAAAAAGCCAACCAGGTCAGGGATGAGGCCATGCGCAGCTTTTTGCTGCAGCGTACCTCCATGGCTCAGAAAATGGCCGACGCCATCAATGGAGTCTCTGCTCTCTATCAGACAAAGGAAGACGGGTCCCGTGTGGTCGTGAGAACCATACAGCCCTTCCAGGTCGACAATATCAATAAAAATCTGTCTGAGCTGGACGCCATGGGAAAAACGGAGTTTACAGCCGCTGTCCGGCAGGATTTTGCCGATGCACAGAACCAGTACAACATTTACAAACAGATCAACGATCTGCTGGACGGCCAGTTCACAGATGGGTCCGCCCGAAACGAGCTTTCTGAGGATGCCTCCTCAGAGGCCTGCGACGAGGCCCAGGAGCTGGTGGCTCAGCTTGAAAACCCCGATACCCAGACCGATATGAATTTTGCGATCAGCCAGGTGCGGAAAAAGGTTGAGGAGCAGGAAGCGGCTCAGGAGGCTGCCCGCATCGCTGAGGAAGAAGCCCGCGAGGCTGAGCGAAAGGCTGAGGAGGAGGCTAAAAAGGCCGAAGAAGAGGCAAAGAAGAAAAATAATCCCGCTGAGCAGATTAAGGATGCCATCAACTCAGTTATAAACCCCAATAAAACAGAATAATCCGAGCCTCCCTTACACGGGAGGTTCTTTTTGTTTAGAGCAGCTCAAAATGGATATATTAAACAAGAATCTTTTTAAATTCAATAAAGGAGTGAACGACATTGACTGAAAAAGAACTGATTGAAAAAGGCTATAAAAAATACACCGGCAAGGATATTGACGTTTTCTATAATAAAGACATGTGCTGCCACTCAGGTAATTGTACTCACGGCAACGGGGAGGTGTTCAAGGTCTGCCGCAGGCCCTGGATTCTGCCTGACAACGCCTCTGCCGAGGAAGTAAGGACTGTTGTGGAAACCTGCCCCAGCGGTGCTTTGCAATACATTATGAAAAAATAAATTTCTGAAACTGTTCTCATCTTTACACGGACAGCACAGTCCGTTATAATGATCTCAGGGCGATGGAGTTCGCCTAAACCGCATAATGCTGATGACTCCTGTTTCTTACGGAAGCAGGAGCTTTTTAATTTTTTGACAAGGAGTGT
Source organism: Eubacterium maltosivorans (assembly GCF_002441855.2). Lineage (NCBI taxonomy): Bacteria > Bacillati > Bacillota > Clostridia > Eubacteriales > Eubacteriaceae > Eubacterium > Eubacterium maltosivorans. The sequence goes on from NZ_CP029487.1 coordinate 2,112,582, forward strand.
AACAGCATGTTTGAAGTTTTATCTGTAGGTGTGGGCGGCTTTGTAGGCGCCGCGCTCCGCTATCTTATTTCCAGCGGTATCGCCCGTTTTATGAACAGCCGCCTGCCGCTCGGCACCCTGTGCGTAAATGTGTTTGGGGGCCTTTTCATGGGTTTTATTATGCAGTGGAGCCTTCAGAGCGCCAGTCTCTCGCCCAGAATGCGGCTCTTTCTGACCACCGGCCTTTTAGGCGGCTTTACCACCTTCTCGACCTTCAGCTACGAGACCATGAACCTGATTGGCGAGGGCGCCTGGATGACCGCCGCCGCCAATGCCGGTCTCAACCTGATTCTGAGCCTTGCCGGCGTTATCGCCGGACAGCTGCTTGCAAAAGCGGTCCTTGTCTCTTAAAGGACTGCAAAAGTTTTTCTTTGAAAGTCATCCTCAAAAGACTCAAAAGGCCTGGGCGCTTCCCGGGTCTCTATTTTTATCTTCCTCCGGCGGCTTTTCTACCTTTACAGAAACCTGAAACAGGTAATCCTCCGGATCCTGCACGGCGATCTCGTCCAGGATGGATTCCCGGTAGCCGCAGCCGTCGATGACCAGGCCATTTTTTTCAATATAAGCATTGATCCGCTCATACAGCTCATCAACGCTGTCGTAATTCCCATAGATATACCCTACCGCGTAATAACCAGCAGGCTTGAGACCAATGTGCGGCAGCGCCATGGGCTCGTCCAGCCGCGCGAAATACCAGGTCGGGAAATGCCATTCTCCCTGAAGCAGGCTTTCCATGGACACAATGTCCCCCACTGGATAGCCGTAGCTGATGTTGTAAAGGGAGCAGTACTCATAAAATTCCTGAATGACATCCCAGATGGACGCATCGTCGACATTCGAAATATCCGGGCTGATAAAAATGCGCTCAGCTGGCATATATTCTACAGAGATCCGCTTGGTGTCAATGGTGCTGCTGGCGCGGGTCATTCTGATTCTGGACTCCATCATATCGCTGATCCGTTTCAGGCTTTTGATCTCCGCATCGATCTTGGCCTTCCGCTCCTCAAACAGTGCCACCAGCCGCTCCGGCGTCCTTTTATCCAGATAAACCTTGATATCTTTCAAAGGCGTTCCAATCTCCTTCAAAGCATAGATGGCGCTGATCACATCGAGCTGTAGATACGAATAGTAGCGGTATCCGCTTTCGGGATTGACTGTCTCTGGGCAGAAAAGACCAATCTTATCATAGTATATTAACGTTTTGCGGCTGACGCCCGAGAGCTTCGCAAACTCGCTGATGGTTAATGTTGCCTTGTTTTCCATGTTTTAGCTTTCCTTAAACCTTACTTTTTTTCATCTTTCTGCTTGACTGTACAGTTACTCTACAGTTTATAGTAACATACATCAAACCGGAGTACAACACCTATAGGAAGGAGACGAAATGACTCGATTATTTAAATTCTTAATGCCCTATCGTAAAACACTTATTCTTGTCGTGGTGCTGCTGTTTCTGCAGACACTGGGGACGCTCTATATCCCTACCCTTACAGCGGATATCGTAAACAACGGTATCGTCTATGGGGATATCCCCTATATCATCAGAACCGGCGGCATCATGCTGCTTTTTGCCGTAATGACTGGTGTCTTCGCCATACTGGGCACCTGGTTTTCGGCGATTCTCTCGTCCGGCACCGGGCGGGATATCCGAAACGCATTGTTCAGAAAGGCCCAGCGCTTTTCCATCAATGATTTTAACAGCATCGGCACAGCTTCCATGATCACGCGCAACACCAGCGACGTGAACCAGATTCAGCAGGCCGTGATCATGATGCTGCAGATGATGCTGCCAGCCCCCATCATGGCCGTTGCAGGACTGATCCTGGCCTTTTCAAAGAACGCCTTTATGGGCGGCATTATTGTCGCTACCATGGTTCTGTTCATGATTCTGGCTGTGATCATTGAGCGGAAAACCATGCCCTTATTCGGCCTGCTGCAGACTGGGATGGATAAAATCAACCGCTTTATGCGTGAATACATTACCGGGGTGCGGGTCATCCGCGCCTTTAACCGGACCGATTTTGAGCGCCGGCGCGTCAATACCTCTTTCGAGGACTACGCAAACACAGCTATCCGCATCAACAAAATTTTCGCTGTCGCCATGCCGCTGGTTCTGATGCTCTTAAACCTCTGTACCCTGGCCATTATCTGGTTCGGAGGTATACAGATCGGTAAGGGCGCCATGGAGATCGGCGATATTATGGCCGTCATCGAATATGCCATGCTCATCCTGTTTTACCTGGTCATGGCTGTTATGGTCTTTACCATGATCCCAAGGGCTGAAGCCTGCGCAAAGCGTATCTCTGAAGTTCTGGATCTGGAGCCTGAGATCGCTGACGCTCCGGCCGAGCTTACTGCCGATCCTTCTGACGAAAAACTGGCTTTCCATCATGTGACCTTCTGTTACCAGGGGGCGGAGGAGCCTGTTTTAAGCGATCTGAATTTTACCTGCAGGGCCGGAGAAACCACAGCGATCATCGGCGGCACCGGATCAGGGAAATCCACAATTGCCAGCCTGATACCCCGTTTTTATGACATACAGGCCGGCAGCATCACCATCGACGGAGTGGATATCAAAACCCTGTCACAGAGGGATCTCCGGAACAAGGTCGGATTTGTCCCTCAAAAGGCCTTTCTATTCTCCGGTACCATCGCCGATAACCTGCGCTATGGGAAAGAGGACGCTACAATGGACGAGCTTCAGCGGGCTGCCCGCATTGCCCAGGCAGACACCTTTATCGGCGATCTAAAGTACGGGTATGAAACACGTGTGGCCCAGGGCGGAAACAACTTCTCCGGCGGCCAGAAGCAAAGGCTCTCCATTGCCAGAGCCTTAGTAAAAAAAGCCGACGTCTATATCTTTGACGACAGCTTTTCTGCGCTGGATTTCAAAACCGACGCCAATCTGCGGGCCGCCTTAAAGGCCGAGATTAAAGGCGCTGCCATCATTGTGGTGGCGCAGCGGGTCAGCTCCATTGTGGACGCGGACCAGATTATCGTACTGGACAACGGTATTATCGCCGGCAAGGGCACCCACCGCGAGCTGCTCGAAAACTGTCCGGTATACCGGGAAATCGCGGAGTCACAGTTAAGTAAGGAGGAACTTGCATGAGTGAACGTCAGGAAAACGAAGTAACCACCTTTGACGACGGCATGTCTGCCGAAAAAGCGCGCTATGCCGGAAAGACAGCGAAGCGGCTTTTCTCAAAACTTTTAGAACAAAAGGGCAAACTGATTGTTGTGCTGATCTCTGTCGTTTTCAGCTGTGCCTTTACGCTGGCCGCCCCCATGGTCATTGGCCAGGCCATCAACCAGATATTCGACAGCGTCCGCCACTCCCTTGAGACTGGCGCCGCCTTTACCATGAACTTCAGCGCCATGGGCCAGATACTGGGCCTGCTGCTGTGCCTTTACGTATTCAGCGCCGCCTTTAACTATCTGCAGCAATACCTCATGGCCAGCGTCTCCCAGAAGCTGACGCTGTCGCTGAGAGAATCCCTGAGCGCCAAGCTCGCCCGGATGCCCCTGAGCTATTTTGACAGCCACAAAAAGGGGGACATTTTAAGCCGAGCCACCAATGACCTTGAAAAGGTCGCGGATACCCTTCAGGAAGGGCTGATGCAGTTTATTATCACGATTGTCACGATCATCGGCGCTGTGACCCTGATGCTGGTTATCAGTCCGCTGCTGACGCTGATCGCCTTTGTGATGATCATTGTCGGTATGGTGATTACCGCTCTGGTTGCGCGCCGCAGCCAGCACTGTTTTGCCAGAAACCAGAAAACTCTCGGCGAGCTCAACGGCCATATCGAGGAATTCTTTACCGGCCAGGTGGTCATCAAGGCCTTTAACCGTGAGGACGCCTCTACCCAAACGGTGGAGGAGGTCAACGAGCGTCTTTACGCGGCCAGCCGCAACGCTCAGTTCATCACCTTTGCGGTCAATCCGCTGATCCGGCTCATGAACCAGATCGGCTATGTGCTGATCGCGGTAATGGGCGCGTTCTTTGTTATCCAGGGACGGCTGTCCCTTGGGGTTATCCAGGCTTTCTTCCAATATGTGAACCAGGCCTCTGAGCCGATCACTGAAGCGGCCTATATCTTTAACTCCATGCAGGCTGCCATCGCTTCGGCCGAGCGGGTCTTTGAGGTGCTGGACGAGGAAGACGAGGTGCCGGACATCTCCCCGGCAAAGGCTCTGACAGAGCCCAAAGGCGACGTGCGGTTTGAGCACGTCCGGTTTGGCTACAGCCCGAACCGCCTGCTGATGAAGGATATCAGCATTGACGTGAAGGCCGGGGAAAAGATTGCGGTTGTCGGCCCCACCGGCGCGGGCAAGACCACGCTGATCAACCTGCTCATGCGCTTTTACGAGCTGGACGGCGGCCGCATTCTGATCGACAACATCGACATCCGCGATCTGCGCCGCGGAGACTTGCGCTCACAGTTTGGCATGGTGCTCCAGGATACCTGGCTCTTTGGCGGAACCATTGAGGACAATATCGCCTATGGCCGCAAAGCGGCTACCCGGGAGGAAATTGTCCACGCTGCCAAAGCCGCCCGGGCGGATCACTTTATCCGTACGCTGCCCCAGGGCTACCAGACCATTCTGAACGATGAGGCCTCCAATATCTCACAGGGGCAGCGCCAGCTGCTCACCATCGCCCGGGCCATTCTGGCTGATCCGGCCATCCTGATCCTGGATGAGGCGACCTCCAGCGTCGACACACGGACCGAGCTCGAAATTCAGAAAGCCATGGACCACCTGATGAAGGGGCGCACCAGCTTTGTCATCGCTCACCGGCTGTCCACCATCATCGACGCCGACCATATTCTGGTTATGAAAAACGGCACCATCGTGGAGCAGGGCACTCACCTGGGGCTGCTCGCGCAAAACGGCTTTTACGCCGACCTGTATAACAGCCAGTTTACCGTCAAAGTCTCCTAAAACTAAAAAAGGCGCGGGAAGCAGAGAACCCGAATCTTTGATTCGGTGTGAATCGCTTTCGCAGATGTCATCGGTTTGTTTCGTATGAAATACGAATCATAACAAACCGTGGATCATCTGTGTTCCTTAGACGTGTCCGGATCCCTCTTAGATTGCTGCCGCTCGCACTTGCTCCCGTCGCGTTATGCGACAGGAGCTTTTTTCTTATCTGGATAAAAGGCGCAGTCTCGGGCTACACCACTTCTTTAACAATCTGAGACGCTTTTTATGCAGTGCTGCAGAAAACTTTTCTATCCGTCTTCCAGTTCGAATCTCAGGACACTGCCTGGCAGACGCCCTCCATCGCCTTTAAATCCTTGACCTCAACATCCTCAGGACAGTAGACTGAGTAGGCGAAGCCACTGGGTGTTACCCAGCAGGCCAGCGCCTCGCCCGTATCCTTGTTGACCGGCGTAAAGTAAACGTCGATGGTGCCCGTATTTTTGAGAATATCCCCTTTCTGCAAAAACACCGCCTGATCGCTGAAGCTTGTGCAGACCCCGCTGATATCCGCAGAGCGCGAGTAATGGGCCTTTCTGACAATATAAGTCCGGTTGTCACGGATAAACTGCACCTGGGCCACTGCGCCGTCCACTACCGAGTAACGGGCTGCCCCCATGTTTTCCGGCAGGCTGTCGAAGGTAAAATCCAGTCCGCCTTCATTCTGGAAGGCCTCCGCGTCCGCCAGCTTTACAGTATGTGGGTCGGCCTGCTGTGACGGACTGCAGCTGGCCAGGGTAAAAGCCAGAGCCACGACCATAAACAGACAACAAAATTTTTTCATCTTACCGCTTCCTTTTTCCTGTTTCAGGATTAAAATTTCTTTTCTTTCATCATAACAGCCCCTAATCAGGCTGTCAATGAAAGCCTTTAAAATTTTGCCTCTTTAAGGAACAAATTTTTATCTTTTCTCATTTATAATGGTTATATTTTACTCATGACCACAATTTTCTATCCTTTCTTTTCCTTGTTGACAGAGTGTTAGAACAGTATAATTATATTGTATACTATTTATAAGAGGTTATTATAGAAAGCGAGGGGACATTATGTACCATTTCAAGGAAATGCGTGACCAGCTGATCAAACAGGCCCAGACCAAAAAAGCCGTTGTGGCCGTTGCCGCCGCCGGCGACCTGCCTGTTTTGCAGACGGTTAAAATGATGAACGACTACGGCTTTGGAACCGCCATTCTGGTAGGCGACGCGGCTAAAATCGAATATTTTGCCAAGGAAACCGGATGCAATCTGGAAGAAAATACCGTGGTTGACATAAAGGACGATGGTCAGGCTGCCAACGTGGCAGTAGGGCTGGCCCGCAACGACGCGGCCGACATTGTCATGAAGGGTCTGCTCCAGACCAAAACCTACCTGAAGGCCATCCTGAACAAGGAGCACGGCCTGCGGACCGGCAAGCTTTTAAACGCTGTTACCGCCTTTGAATCCGCTGCGCTCGGCCGGGTTTTCCTGGCAACAGACTGCGGCATGATCGTCTCCCCCACCCTTGAGGATAAAGTCGAAATGATCGGCAACGCCACAACCCTGGCAAATGCCCTGGGCTGTGAAATGCCGAAAATTTCCTGTCTGAGTGCCGTTGAAACCGTCAACGCCAATATGCCTGACGGCTACGACGCGGCTGTGCTCTCAAAAATGAATGAACGCGGCCAGATCAAGGGCTGTATCATCGACGGCCCCCTGTCCATGGACCTCTCCATCTCCGAGATGTCCGTTGAGCACAAGGGGATCGTGAGCCCGGTGGCCGGCAAGGCCGACGTGCTGCTCATGCCAAATCTCCAGGCCGGCAACATCTTCTGGAAGACCATGACCTACCTGGCAGGCGCAAAGAGCGGCGCAGTGGTCATGGGCACCGCCAAGCCTGCGGTTCTGACCTCCCGCGCCGATACGGCCGAGGCCAAACTCAACAGTGTCGCCATGGCACTGCTTCTGGCAGCGCATCAGAAACGCTGAGGTCCAGCTTAAACCATTCGATATAAAAAGCACTTCCCCAAAACGGGAAGTGCTTTTTCTTGATTCCGCACCTGTCTTTAGGGTAAAAGACAGCTTTTCCTTTTATGTTTTCACGATACAGACAGAGTTGCTTTGTTTTGTCAGAATCCACCAAAAGCGGGAGATTCCTTTTTTCTTTTCAATCGTCCCACCATTTTATTCTAGTGAATTCTCTCCTTAAAAGTTACTTTAAACCTTTGCTGTCTCCGTTATATCTAAAAAAATGATGGGTAAATAATAATTGAATTCATTTTAAACAATCACTAGCAAAGGAGTTTTCTTATGAGTAGCTTTAACCCATTTGACGAAAAAGGTATTCCTGTTGAAAAGCAGGCCGAAGACTGGAAGAAACTGACCCCGATCCCCTACGCAAAAGATCAGATTGACCCTTACACCAAGACACGCATCATCCTGATGAACGGAATCGAAGTGGAGGCAGCCCTGTTTGCCCACCAGTTCCATAGGAACTGCACCGACAATGATCTGCGCCGGGAGCTGGCCATGACGCGCCGCATCGAGCAGCAGCAGCAAAAAATGATCAACTGGCTGCCGCCGGCGGATGAATCCGTTCTGGAAATGGCCATCGGCTATGAGCAGCTGGCTGTTGACCTGACCGCCTGGCTGGCCCAGAACGAGCCCGACGACTATGTGAAGCAGGCCATGGACTTTGCCCTGCTGGAAGATTTTGACCACCTGTACCGGTATGCCGATCTTCTGGAGATGGATAAGGGCATCAAGGCCGAGGAGCTGGTCGGTGAATATACCGAAATCATGCCCGGCCGCCCCACCATCGCCCATCACAGGCATCCCTTTGACAGCATTAACCGCCCCATTGACTCCAAGAAAGCCGACATTCAGACCAAGCTCAACACCATGATCATCGTAGCCGGCGAACAGCAGACCATGAATTTTTACATGAACGTGGGCAACCGCTATCCGGACGATCTGGGGCGCAGTCTCTACCTTGAAATCGGTATGGTTGAAGAACAGCATGTCACCCACTACGGCGGCCTGCTGGACCCCAACTGTACCTGGCTTGAAAATCTGCTGTTGCACGATTATGTTGAAGCCTATCTGTATTACTCCTTCTACCGTGAAGAAAAGAATGAGATCATCAAGCTGTTGTGGGAAGAACAGCTTCAGAAGGAAATCGGCCATTTACACAAAGCCGCCGAGCTTCTGAAAAAATATGAAAAGAAAGAATGGAACGAGGTCGTCGACGGACACTTCCCGAAGCTTCTGCACCTGACCTCCAATAAAGAATATGTCCGCGACGTCCTCGCAAACCAGGCAAACCTGGGTAAAAAGGGTGAAGATTACGAGGACAGCAGCAAGCTGCCCAAGGATTACCGCTTCTTTAAATACCAGGAAATGGTCAACGGCGACTATGTGCCGTCCCATGAAGTCATTGAAAAATACATTGACAAAAACGGTGAGGATTACCGCTATGAAGATAAGGAATCCCCCGTAAAAGCACTCCGCGACCGCAAGCATGACAACACCGAAGTGGGCCGCGGATAGGATTACCTCCTGTAGAAACATCTCCCTAAAGAGAAGGCCGCGCAAAGCTGAGCGCAGGCCTTCTCTTTTTTTACGGTAATGGTACCGGCCTTACCAAAATAAAGGCCCCATTCGGGAGAGAATATGGTACAATAAACCCGTCCCTGTAACAGGGATAAATTTTTCAGAAGGAAGCATTCATGAAACGACTTTTATCACTCTTTTTAATCATATCGGCCTGCGGGCTCCTGATCACAGGCTGTTCCCCGGCCCTCACCCTGTCCCAGTTCTTCTCCCCGGTCACCTTTACAGGCTACCTGCTGAAAAGCGACGACGCCACCCTCACCCTCCTCTGCCAGAATGAGGGCGCCAAAGAGCCTGAAACCAGCGTTTTTGACCTTACCGGCCTCCCACAGGGCAGTCTGCCCGAAACCGGCTCAGAAGTCAAAATCACGCTGAAAGCCGGCACAGACACCGAAAGCCTGGAGACCCAAGGCGACCCTCTGCCCGTCCGCAGGCTGGAAGTCCTGACCGCTTCAGACGCGGCTGAAAAATCCTTTCATAGCCTGCTGGCAGAGAAACTTCTGGCCGGCATGAGCCTTGAGGAAAAGGTGGGCCAGATGTTCTTTGCCCGCTACCCCGGCCCCGCCGCTCCCGAGGACGAAAAAACCTGGCAGTTTGGCGGCACCATCCTCTTTGGGCGCGACTTTAAGGATAAAAGCCCTGACCAGATCCGGGCTGAAATCAACGCCTGTCAGGACGCGGCCAGGGTTCCCATGCTGGTGGGCGTAGATGAGGAAGGCGGCGACGTGGTGCGTGTCAGCGGCAACCCGGCGATTCGCGCCGAGGGCTTCCCTTCTCCCCAGACCCTGCTGCAAAAGGGCGGTATGGACGCGGTCACCGCCGACGCCCACGAGAAGGACGCACTGCTTAAATCCCTGAATATCAATGTCAATTTCGCTCCAGTCTGCGACCTGTCCCAGAACCCCGCAGACTATATCTACTCCCGGACCACCGGAAGGGACGCAGCCACCACAGCTGAGTACGCGAAAAATGTGGCAGGCGCCATGACCTCAGACGGTATGGGCTCTGTGCTCAAGCATTTTCCGGGCTATGGTCCCGGCGGCGATACCCACAAGGATTTCTCCCGGGACAGCCGCCCCCTTGAAACCTTTGAGTCTCAGGATTTTCTCCCCTTCAGGGCCGGCGTTCAGGCCGGCGCGGGCAGTGTGCTGGTTAGCCACAATGTCATTGAAGCCATGGACCCGGATCATCCGGCGTCTCTGTCGCCAAAGGTACACGAGGTTCTTCGGGACGCGCTGGATTTTGACGGCGTTATCCTCACCGACGACCTGGACATGGAGGCCATCACCAAGGCCTACGGCGCGGACACCGCCGCGGTGCAGGCTGTGGCCGCCGGCAACGACATGATCCTGAGCTCCCGCTATACCATCGAGATCCCGGCGGTGGTCGAGGCTGTCCGAAAAGGGACCCTCTCCGAGGATCAGATCGACGCCTCGGTCAGACGGGTGCTCGCCTGGAAAATGGACCTGGGCCTCATTGAAAATTAAATTTATTTTTGGAAACACACGCTCAAAAGGCTCAAAACCTCATGTGATTCAGGTTTTGAGTCTTTTGAGACTGTATTCTCTATATTAAATTCTAAAAGAATATGGAAACCTGCTTCAGGCCGCCAGAGAGGTGCTGTTGTCCGAGACTGCGCCTTTTATCCGAAAAGAAAAAAGGCTTCGTCTCTTGAGTTTTTGGGCACTTCGGGTAGCTTCAGGCTGCTTCAAATCAAATGCGCCATGGCGAACTTTCAACTGAACAATCCTCTTTTAACGCTCTATCGCTTCATGATAAAGTTTTTGACAACTCCAAAACAGGCACCCTTTCGGATGCCTGTTTTTATATCTTAACGATCGCTGTAATTTTTATGCACCAATGCCTGAACCTTTTTATAAAAGGCTTTGTCGTCACTCTGGTGCATGATGATATTGCTGAGTTTCAGGATGATTCTGTCGGGAGACACTTTGTCTTCGAGCATTTTAATGGCGACGGATTTCAGTTCTCCGTCGACTTCCCTGAGGGTTTCTGCTCTTTGAATCTGTTCAGCTTCCAGCATTTTGCTGGCGTTTATGTCCTCGAGAATGTTTTTAACCGTGCTTTGTCTTTGATATTGTTGGGGCGCGCGGGCTGCCTCTGCCGTATCGGCCGGGGGCCTGCCGCCCTGTTGTTTTAATGGGGTATCATAAACGGCCAGCGCATCGGTATTGTTCATCAGACCGTCACCGCCCTTTCCTCCTGTGTGAAGCCCTCCGGTTCCGCCGGTGTGATCACCGGCACGAGGGCATTGTGGCCCTCTTCCCCTGTGGCGCCTGTTTTAAGGAGTTCGGGGTTTATAAAATAACGGATGCTCCGGCGTCCGGTTCCGGCGTATTCGGCCGGTACGGGCACCAGATAGTGGTGGGCTGCCAGCAGCGCCAGTGACGATTCCACATCGTCTGCGTGCATCCCTTTACCCTTACAGCGCTGAGCGATCTCCCGTTGGGTCAGGCTGTCTTTGCCCGCGGTCATGGCCCGTTTAAGGACATAGGCCGCGGCCTGGGTTTCGGCGTCGCTGCTTGTCAGGCTAAAGACCCGCAGCTTTTCTGCCAGATAATACTCGGCCAGATCAATGGCCTTGGCCACGGTCGAACGGCTGATTTTGATCTCAGCCGCCCGGGGGCCGTGGGCCGCGTAGTGAAGAATGCCCGCCATCCGCAGAACGGTACCACTGACCTTTCCAGCAAAGGGCTCAATGCATTCGTAGTCTTCGGTCAGGCGGCTCTCGGTGTCGTGGTCAAAGTCAAAGAACAAATCTCTGGCTTCTTCAGTCATTTCCAGCATCACACCGCCTTTAATCCCGGCGTCCATGGCCAGCAGCTCGGTGATGAGCTGGCAGTAGGCTGCCTCGACCTGGGGCGGGACGTCCGGCGCCTCCCGGCTGTTGCGGGTGCCCACCAGACTGTCGGGCATGGCGTACAGAAACCGGCCGGTCAGGCCCAGCTCCTGAAATTCTTTCTTCCCCTCAAATTCACACACCACATGGGGCTGTACGGCCATGACCATGGTGAGGTGGGCGTCTCTGAGAATACGGGTTCTGCGGCCAACCCGGTCGACAGTCATCTTGTCCTGTGAATAGGCGTTGAGGAACACGTCGATATTGACCGCGCCGCTGTAGCGGCCGCTCATGGTGCCAAAAAGGCCGCCCTCCGCCGCAAAAATGGCCATGCGCTCGTTGTTCTCTTCCAAAAGGTTGACCAGTACCTCGGGGGTCACATCGCCTGCTGTCAGGCGCAGAGGACGCGTGGGCTTAAGCGACGCCAGCTCTTCTCTGGCCTCCTGGGCATCGGTGTAGTCAATGACGCCCCGGGCGGCTTTTCCTTCCAGATATTTGATTTTCTTCTTATAAAACTGCTCCTGATGATCGTAGGCTTCGATGTCTTCGGCCATCTTTTCATTGACCATCTCCTCATAAAGCTCGATGGGCCTGGTCATTTTACGCATAACCGGTGATTTCCGCTCCGATGAGCGGGCGATCAGCAGGATGTAAAGGCACAGGGACTCGGTCCAGTCGCCTTTGGCTTTCACCTTGGCTTTTTTCTGCACCGCGGCGGCTAAAACCCCCAGGGCCGCGCTGCCGGTCATGGCCACCGGCACCCCGATGCTGGCCGCGGCCGCCAGGACAAAATCCTGTACTGCGCCGGGCAGGCTCTCCACCGGAAAGGCGGGCACGGCGTTGGCCGCACTGCCGTCAAGTGGGATGATTGGCTTGAAGTTTATTTTTTTCTTTGTCTCCTCAATGATCAGATCTTTTCGCTCCTCTTCGGTTAAAAGGCCTGTCATAGCCTCAATGTCGTCGCTGTAATGTCGCTGTGCTCTATTCTTGTTCATACTGTATAAGTTCCTTTCTTTTATAAGCGCGGTAAAGCTCCACCCTCTCGGACGGGGCGCCGCTATCCAGGATATCCAGATAATGGGATACCACGGGCAATTGAAACAGGGCCTCGACATACTTGTCGGACACGGTTTCCAGTGATTTGTAGGGCTTATATTTCTCAGTATTTTTACATAGCTCACGGTGTAGTCTGCTATAGTACGCTTCCATATCTGCCAGCTGGTCCCGGAGCGCCGCTGCCAGTACCGCCTCCGTGCTGTCCGTCGGAGCCATAATACACGAAGGGCTGCACAGGGTGTTCGTTGGTTTCGCTTTGCGCCGCGCGCTTTTCGTCCCGTTCGTTTCCTGCTTCACGCTTCTTGTATCCGCCGCTCCTTTCGCCGCAACGTCGTTGGCCTTATGGCTTTGACCTCTGACCTCCACCTTTAGATTGAAATCTTCCTGAAGCTTCTTTGCCGCTTCCAATGGAGAAATATGGAAAATCTGCATGACCAAATCGATGACGCTCCCTCTGGCCCCACAGGCAAAGCAGGTGAACCGGTTGTCTTTAAAAGACAGACTGGGATGATGATCGCTGTGAAACGGACACAAGGCCCTCCCATGCCGGTCAACTGCCACCCCGTAAAAGCGGGCAGCCGTCACAATATTGGTTTCTTCCCTGACGACGTTAAAGATTGATCGATAGTTTTTTATCAACACTCCCCTTCAAAATTGTTTTATATCCGGACATTGCCGTGATATGGTTTGCATTATACAATGAACCGCTCTTTAAGTCAACAATTGTTAAAAGTTTAACTGATGAATAATGTTTTGTTATCGCTTTATTTTTTTATTATATTTTAAAAAAGCATGCTCAAAAGGCTCAAAACAGTCATTTTTTTAGTTTTGAGCCTTTTGAGCAGCGGCATAAATAATATTTTATTCTTTTTATGTAAAAACCTTAATTTATGACTGTCTGGCCGCACCCTTGGCGTAAGCGCTCAGGCTGTCCAGATGAAAGCGCTCGCAGCCGATCACGCTGTAAACATCCCGGATGGACAGGTCCATGGAGCCGATGGTGACCGCCGCCGGCAAAATTCAGCTTTATAGCTTCCGGGCCTTGTCCCAGATACCCATGCCGATAAAATGGGGCACCACAGCGTCAAAGACGCGCAGGCTCAGGCTGATAAGCCCTGGGGTTGAGACGGCCACGCCCATACGGCTGTCTAAAAGGGAACGGTGGGCAACAGTCTGAACGGTGGATGCCAGTGGAAAGTGGCGCACCGCGGACCGGTCCGCGTTTCTGCTGGCTGTGGGCACAAACTCGGTGTCCTTGATCCAGTAGGGGCAGACCGCGGTCACCCGGATGCCCCGGCCGAACAGCTCCCAGCGCAGGGCTCTGGTATAGCTGAGCAGAAAGGCCTTGGAGGCTGCGTACAGATTCATGCCCGGCAGAGGCATAAAAGCCGCCACTGAGCAGATCTGCATAAGGCGCGCTCCCTTATTCATATAGGGCAGCACCCTCAGGGTGACGTCCACGGCACCACGGCAGTTTAAGTCAATGAGGGCGTTGGTGTCCGCCTCGGTCACCTCCGCGTAGGTACCCAGCTTGCCAATACCGGCCGCGCCGATAAACAGCCGGACATCGGGCTGCTCCTTCTCCAAGCGCTCGGTAAGTGCGTCGAGGTCCTTTATATTTCTCAGGTCCAGTGCCAGTGCGCGCACAGGCGTGGCCGTCTCCATGTTCAGCGCGTCGAGGCGTTCCTTTCTCCGGGCTATGGCCCAGATTTCCTCGACCTGGCCCTGGGCGCTGACCTGTTTTACGAATTCGCGGCCCAGCCCGCTGGATGCTCCGGTGATAATCGCAATTTTCATCATTGATCCTTCCTTTCTGTGGCCATATACGGCCTGTTTTCTATTTACATACCACTTTCAGGAAGGAATTATCACCCTGTAAATTTTATATAAGAATCTCTCAAGCTGGATGCTCAAAAGGCTCAAAACACCTTGGATACGGGTTTTGAGCCTTTTGAGGATTGGGTTCTCAGCAATAGAATTTAATTTCATCCACGCAGAAATGCCTTTTCCACGCGTCACAGATCATGAAATACTGAGCTGCGATAATATCGAGAAGCTCATTGAGTTCACTTTGAGGGATACGCCCTCTGTTGCCCGCGAGCACACATCCGCCAGCGGCTGTCAGCCATAACTTAGTGGCGCCCGGCGACGGCTTTCCCCGGCATACGTGTACATGAATGGGTTCATCATTCTCATTAGACCAGAAATAAACAGTGTAGCCGCCTATTTTAAACAAACTAGGCACACCGGGTTCCTCCGTTTTCCGCAAAACGATACAGCAGATGGGCGTTATTTTTCAAGAACACCTCAAAGTCTGCAATCTCTGCATCGGTGTACCCGTCATGGATCAGCCATTCATAGGTCGGCAATGAACAGCGCGCTGTGTCAAAGCCATCCTCTGTTGGCCGCTCAAAATGCACCTCCACACTTTTTTTCCCATCTTTTTCAAGGAGCTGTGAATGTACAATCTCCGTACCGTCGGCAAGCGTCATATAAGCGTACATCATCCTCGGTTCCTCCTGACCTCTTTTTCTTAATTATACATGAGGTTTCTTAAATCTGCAATTTTTTCTCCTACAGCGGCAGGTCCTTACGCCTGAAGATCAGGATGCCCAGAACGTACAGCGCCACGAAGACCGCGGCCAGGGCGGCCAGACACAGGCCCACGGTGTCACCCCCTGCGATGATTTCGGCAGGGTCGAACAGGCTGTACAGGGTGGTGTAGCGCACAACGTCCAGATCCTCACTGACGCCGGAGAGCATCATGAGCACTAGAAACAGCACGGGCAGTCCCCCGCCCAGGGCCAGGGACAGGCGGCTCTCATTAAACAGGCAGGAGGCAAAGAAGCCGATGGCGCTGACGGCCAGCTGCAAAAGCAGGGCGCCCGCGTTGACGAGCAGAAAGGCGTGGATATCCAGATCGCCCGGGAACAGCGCCTGGCTGACCGCGATCCCCATAACGGTCACAAAGGCCATGAGCAGGATATTGGACAGGATCAGGGCTGCGGCCTGGGTTGCGATCACCCTGGTCCGGGAGTTTGGCGCGGACAGCAGGCAGGCCATGGCGCCGCTGTCCACCAGCTTTGCCGCCGCGTTATTGCTGGCGATGATATTAAAAATCATGGGCACCATGATGACGATAAAGCCGTAAAAGTAGGAGCCCAGAAAGCCCACAAGGCTTGTCTCAGCGCCCACGTCCAGGTTCATGGCGTTGATCATCTGCTGGGGAAGCATGTCCATCATCTCTTTTATGCCGTCCATGGAATCCGGGTTGAACATGCTGATCTCAACGCTCATATACATGGCCAGAATGGCCGCGAAGATGACCAGCATCTTAAGCTGTGATTTAAAGGTTTTTTTGAAAAGCGGCCCGCTAAGCATGATGTTTACCTCCGTAATACTGCATAAAAATATCTTCCAGATCCTGGGAGACCGTGTCCAGTTCCATAATGTGGTAGCCGGTAAGCATTTTCAAAAAGCCGTCCATGCTCCCTGCCACCCGTACCTCCACCAGATGGGGGTGCTCTCTCAGCTGCCGTGTGCCGGTGCACCGGGCCGCGAAATCAGCGGCCTCCCTGGCAGTGGCGAAGCTGACCCGGTAGATCTTGTGGCGCTCAGCCTTGAGAGCGGCCACGCTGTCCAGGGCCACCAGCTCCCCGGCGCGGATAATGCCCACCCGGTCGCAGGTCCGCTCAACCTCCTCAAAGCTGTGGGAGGACATGAGAATGGTCCTGCCTTTTTTCTTCTCATTCAGAACCAGACGGATGAACCGGTTCTGCATGAGGGGATCCAGCCCGCTGGTAGGCTCGTCGAGGATCAAAACCTCGGGGTCGTGCATAAAGGCTGATACCAGGCCCAGCTTCTGCTTGGTGCCCTTGGACATCTTACGGATCTTGCCTTTCGGGTTCAGGTCGAAAAAGCGGATGAGCTTTTCCATTTTCGCGCGGTCCTTCATGCCCCGCATCTCGGCCATAAAGTTCAGAAACTCCACACCGGTCATGCTGTCGAAAAAGGCGATCTCGCCGGGCAGGTACCCTAAAAATTCCTTGATCTCAGCCGCCTGCTTAAAGCAGTCCAGGCCGTCGATGGCGCATGTGCCTTTTTTGGGCGTCAGAAAGCCCATGAGGTGCCGGATGGTGGTGGTCTTCCCAGCGCCGTTTGGCCCCAGGTAGCCAAAGACCTCGCCGTGCTTAACCCTGAGGGATAAGTCGAAAATTCCACGGCCCTCGCCGTAATCTCTGGTCAGATGCTCGATTGCAATCATTGTAATGCCTCCTCTTTGTAGCAGTGTTGTCTGATAAATAGAACGAGTTCGGTAAACTCGGTATCCAGCTGCTCAATATCCACCCTGCCAAGGTCGCTCTGGCGCTTCATAAAGCCCTCGGCTGCCCAGATCAGCCAGCGGATCACCTTCTCTGGCGGGGTCTCCTCCCTGAATTTGCTCCGGTCGATCCGGTCCAGAATCACTGCGGTGCTGGCAGTCTCCAGGTCCCCGTAAAAGCTCATGTTGCCCACATTCTCCGGCGCCTTGTCATAATAGACCCGGATAAAAAAATCCATGAGATAGGGGTTGCGCGTAATAATCTCGGTCTTTGCCCGCTGAGACCGCAGCCAGATTTCAAAAAAATCGGACTCATCGGGCGGCAGCAGCTCGCTGATATGGCCGCGCATCACGTCGTTGCCATAACGGAACAGGTACTCGTACAGGGTCTGCTTGTTGCCGAAATAATGGAACAGCAGCCCCTTGGAAATGCCTGCCGCCGCGGCGATATCGGCCGTGTTCGCCTTTTTATAGGGGTTCTCGGCAAAGACCCTGAGGGCCGCGTTGATAATCCGCTGCTGCTTTTCCTCTGGCAGGCTGTAAAATTTGTCATTCACCACTTCGTTTTCCTTTCATTAACCCGATCGGTTAATACCATTATAGACCGTTGACTCGATTGTTCAAGGCCTGTTAAGAAAATTTAACATAAAAAAGAACCCGTATCGCGGCGATACGGGTCCAGCTGTATCATATTCTTGAAAAATACTCAATGACCTTTGACAAATCCTTCAGTGTTTCCTCGGTATTCCCGTGTTCGATGCTGTCCTTGACGCAGTGGTGCAGATGCCCCTCCACAACCATCTGCCCCACCTTGTGCAGGGCCGATTTGGCAGCGTTGATCTGAATCAGGATTTCATTACAGGGAACGTCCTTTTCCATCATGTCCGAAATGCCGCGGATCTGGCCCTCGATGCGTTTCAGCCGCGCCTGCAGTTTCGGTAAGTCTTCCATACATTCTCTCATCGTTTCTCCTTTATCTCGGCTCGCTTAGTTCTCTTTAGCTATTTATCCTATCACAATTCTCTGAGAATAGCAATGGAACGGCCGAAAAGTTTCTGCCAGCCTTTCTTCAGGCGTCCTCCTCCAGAAGCCTGGCGAAGTCCGGCTCTGGCAAAGGCCTTGAGAAAATGAACCCCTGGATCATATCGCAGCCCGCGTCCTTTAAGAAGGCCAGCTGCTCAGGCGTCTCCACGCCCTCGGCCACAGTCTCTATATCCAGCTTTTTGGCCATCTGAATAATGCTGCGCACAATGACCGCGCCCTTGCCGGTATCCCCCTCATTCAAAAGGAACTCGCGGTCCAGCTTGATCACATTGACGGGCATTCCCTTTAAGGCGTTGAGTGAGGAATAGCCAGAGCCAAAGTCGTCGATGGAGCAGCCAAAGCCAGCCGCTCTCAGCTCGCGAATGATGCTTCCGATGCGGTCGAGATTTTCTAAAAAGATGCTCTCCGTCAGCTCAAGCTCGATGAGGCCGTCCGGAATCTGGCAGCGGTCCTTGATGGCCTGGTATGTGCTGACAAAATCCTCCTGGCGCACGTGCACCCGGGAAACATTGACCGAGATAGTGACCACGGGCAGCCCCTGCTCCAGCCGATTCCGGAGGCGCTCACATACCCTTGTGAAAATATACTCGTCCAGCTGGAGAATGAACTGGTTCTGCTCAAAAACGGGGATAAATTCCCCAGGGCTTACCATTTTTCCCCCAGGCTGTATCCAGCGGGCCAGGGCCTCAGCGCCCACAACCCTGCTGCCATCCACATCATATTTGGGCTGAATATAGAAGGTGAACTCGCCGTCGGCCAGCGCCTTTTCCATGACGGCCTCTATCTCTGAACGGCGCAGCATCTCTGAGCGCATGCCGCTGTCATACTGGCAGTACTGGTTGCTGCGGCCGTTTTTAATGCTTTTCTGCGCCATATGGGCCCGGTCCACCATGAGGCTGATGTCCGACGCGGCGGGGTCGTCCTCCAGGCAGAAGATCCCTATGTGCACAGACAGGGGTACATCCTGCTTGCCGCCAATGGTCTGGCCGTTCATGCCGCGGATGATGCGCTGGCACAGCGCCCCGACCTCAGCCCGCTCTTTATAGGCGTGCAGCATCAGAAAATTATCGGCTGAAAACCGGCATACAATATCTGCTTCAGCCTTTTCACGGGTCAGCACACTGGCCAGGTAGCGAAGCACCTCGTCGCCGAACTGGAACCCCATGACGTCGTTCACCAGTTTAAAGCCTGTGAGGTCTATGTAAAGCACAGACCACCTGGCTCCTGGGTCGGCCGCCACCTGGCTTCCGCCGTCCAGCTTAAACTTCTCAAAATTAGGCAGGCCGGTCAGGCTGTCGTAATAAGCGATCTGGCGGACCTCCCGCCGGTGTTCCCGGCTGCTCCGGTTGTAGATTAAGATGATGGCCAGTATCAGGACTGTGATAAGCCCGCAGAGCAGCAGGGTCCAGTTAATGATATTACTGGCCTGGTCCAAAATGACGCTGTTGGGAATGATCGAGACCAGGTACCAGCCCTCCACGCTTGAGATGGGCACATAGCAGAACAAGTTCTGCGCCTTATTATAGCTGAACACTGCGGCGCCGGACTGGCCGTCTGTCATGGCCTCCTTAAAGGAGGTGAGGGCCAGCTCGCTGTTTTTACCGGACAGGTCGATGATATCATAAAGATTCTTAAAGGTCCGGTTGCTGTTCTTATTGGACGAGCGGATCAGCACCTCGCCGTCGTTTTTAACCACATAGGAAAAGCCGCTGCCATTGTAAAAGGACAGGGCGAAGCGGTCTGTCACGTCCTCCAGCCGGTGCTGCTTGAGCACCAGACCGCTATGGCCGTCGCCAAAGGTAAACCGCTTGTAAACGCCCAGGGAGCGCACGCCGCTCTGGGCGCTGTTATAGGGCTCCAGCACCCCCTGGTCTTTCATGCCCGCCAGCTGTCCGGCGGCCTCGGCGCTGAGGTCGGCGGTGCCGCCGTTATGGTATACCCGGTTTGCGGTCAGGTCGATGCAGAAATAGCTGTCCTTGAGGGGCGACTCAAAGCTGGCCAGATTGCTCTGAATCCAGACCTGGTCGTCTGAGGGCCTTTCGCTCATCTCGCTGGCAAAGACCTGAAGGGTGTCGTAATCTTTCTGGATAAAGGTATCGAGCGCGTTGCTGCCCTGGCTGGTCAGCTCCAGAATACTGGCCGCCGACTGTTTCCAGAGCGAGCTGTTGACATGGTCGATGTATAGGAGCATGCTGGCAGCCAGCAGGGCGAGCGACAGCACTGCGGCTGCCAGTAAAACCGACAGGTGCCTGCGTTTCATTCTATGCCTCCTTCCTGGCTTTTCCGGAGGCCCGCTTCAAAGCCTGCCAGGACTGTATCCGTCTTTTCACCACTCAGCAGCTGCCGCACACTCTCTCTGGAGAGGTCCCAGATCGGGTATTTGAGGTTGCTGTCTGCGCCCAGCATGCTCCTGCCATTGGTCATATAGCTGCTCAGCGGCTGTACCGCCTGATCGCTGGGCAGGCGCTTGTCTGTCAGAGGGCTGAAGGAGCTCTGGCCGTCCACAAATTCCCACATCACGTCTTTCTGGGTCAGGTATTCCAGAAATTTCTTGGCCTCCTCCACATGGGCGCCCTTGGCGTTGACGGCCACACGGGTGTCCACATTGGTCACCAGGACGCTGCCGTCCGCCTGTACCGGATAGGGGTAAACCTTATAGCTGAAATCCGGGTTCATGGCCTCTACCCGCGGCGACGCCCAGGCCCCGGTGAGCATGAAGGGGTACTCCCCTGTGATGAAATCGTCAAGGTCATCCTTGGTCTTTTCTGTCTCCAGCGTCCGTTTCGCGTCCACATAGCCGCTTTCGATAAAATTCTCGACCATCTCGAAGCCCGGGCGCATATACCGGGCCAGCAGGCTGGGGTCTGTGTTCATCTGCTCCAGCAGGCTGTCAGGATTCTCACTCTGGTAGACCTCAAACATTCCCCGGGAAATAGCCAGTGTTTTCAGAGAAATATCATTGTTCGCCACAATGGGTGTCTTATCCTTTTCCACAAAGGTATCGCACGCCGCCAGAAAAGCCTCATAGGTTTCCGGAACCTCCACCCCATACGCTTTCAGCAGATCCAGGTTGCAGTAGAGCCCAAAGGCTGAGATACTGGTGGGCACAAATGGCACCCTGCCGTCAATTTCCATCTGGCCGCGCACACCGGGGCTGAAATCCGGAAGCGTGGAGAGATCGGATAAATCGGCCAGGTCGCCGGTTTTCATGAGCTCCAGAGTGGTGTCGTGGTTGAGCATAAAGATGTCGTCCCCGTTACCACTTTTCATCCGCTTTTCAAGCACGTCAAAATAGTCGTTCCCCTTGACGCTCTCATAGGTAATGTTGACGCCTGGGTTCTCTTCCATATAGGCCTTCAGAATATTTTCGATGACCATCACGTTTAAAGCTTCATTCTTATTCCCAAAGAACCTGAGCGTGACGCTCTCCGCGCTCTGGCTGTCTGGCACCGTATAATTTTGATCCTCAACGCTCTGACAGCCCGAAAAAAGTGTTGGAAGAAGCAGAAGCGCCGCGAGCAGCGCGGAGGATTTTTGCAAGATTTTATTTTTCATGGTTTCCTTCTTGTTATCATTTTCATCCTTTAATTTTACAACAAAGCACGCATAAAATCAATGCGCTTGCTTAAGTCTCTGGCCGGCCAGAGCGGTTTACAGACGGGCGAATGAAAATGTAAGAATTTTTTAATGTTCATTTATCGGGTGTTGTGGTAAAATATTACTCGGTTAAAAAATCAATACGTAAGGAGTTATTAATATGTTTTTAGAACTGCTAAAAGCGGCCTTTTTCGGGATCGTTCAGGGGATCACAGAGTGGCTGCCCATCAGCAGCACAGGCCATATGATCCTGTTTGAACAGTTTATCCATATGAATGTATCCAAGGATTTCTGGGACATGTTCCTGGTGGTCATCCAGTTTGGCTCCATTCTGGCCGTTGTTCTGCTGTATTTTCATAAACTCAATCCTTTCTCGCCTAAAAAATCGCCGGTGCAGAAACGGGATACCTGGTCCCTCTGGGGCAAAGTACTGGTCGCGGTCATTCCGGCTGCTGTTATCGGACTTTTATTTGATGATTTTATCACAGACAAGCTCTACGGCTATGTGACGGTAGCCATCACCCTGATCGTCTATGGGATCGCCTTTATTGTGGTGGAAAACATGGACCGCACCAAGCGTCCCACCATCCGCAATTTTGAGCAGCTGGATTACAAAACGGCTCTGTTTATCGGTGTGTTCCAGATCCTGGCCCTGATTCCGGGCACCTCCCGCTCCGGCTCCACCATCATCGGCGCCACCCTGCTGGGCTGCTCCCGCTATGTGGCGACAGAGTTCTCTTTCTTCCTGGCGGTGCCGGTCATGCTGGGCGCCAGCCTCTTAAAGATCGTGAAATTCTTTATCAAAACCGGCATTGGCTTTACGGGCACAGAGATCGGCATTCTCTTAGTCGGTATGATTGTAGCCTTTGTGGTCTCTGTCTTTGCCATCAAGTTCCTCATGGGCTATATCCGCAAGCACGATTTCAAGGCTTTCGGTTACTACCGCATTGTGCTGGGGATCATTGTCATTATCTACGCGGTGATGTTCGCATAAAAAATTTAAGCGATATGCTCAAAAGGCTCAAAACTTCCACGCTGTGGGGTTTTGAGCCTTTTGAGACTGTGGGCTGGGGCGCGGATAAATTTTGTTCTTCAACTTTCACGATTTTTCCCTTGACAAACTCGTTTAAAATGATTATGATTATCACAACACCTTGATGAGGAGTAGTAGGATTCCCGGAACATCCAGAAAGCTGCTGGTTGATGCGAAGCAGTTGGGAAAGGCGTCTGAACTGGCCTCGGAGTGGCACGCTGAAATCTGTGAGAGTAGGCGGAGCCGGTTCCTGACCGTTACCCCAGGAGGATATAAGGCCCATAAGGGTCCGTATCTGCCAACGAGGCAGCACCTACGCTGTAAAATTAGAGTGGTACCACGTAAGATAAAATCTTCCGTCTCTATACGTCATTGATAAAATGCATGTAGAGGCGGTTTTTTGACGTTTTGTCCAAATTTTGAAAAAATTTGGCAGCGAGTAAGGAGCGTTAGCGGACGAGCGGCAACAAAACAAACGTCTTTTCATTCGATCATTCTTCTGATCAGCATCAAAATGATTGAATGAAAAGATGATCCGATTAAAATTTACAAAAAGGAGAACAACACCCCATGATGAACCCAACAAAATACAAACGCGGTTATTTTATGCCCCCGGAAGAATCCACCGACTGGGTGCACAAAGAGTATATTGAAGAAGCGCCGATCTGGTGCTCCGTGGATCTGCGCGACGGCAACCAGGCCCTCATTATCCCCATGAGCCTTGAGGAAAAGATCGAATATTTCAAGACCCTGGTGGCCGTAGGCTTTAAAGAAATCGAGGTCGGCTTCCCGGCTGCCTCCGAAACCGAATATATCTTTTTGAGAACCCTCATCGAGCAGGATCTCATTCCCGACGACGTCACCATCCAGGTGCTCACCCAGGCAAGAGAGCACATTATCCGCAAAACCTTCGCGGCGCTGGAGGGCTGTAAAAAATCCGTCGTCCACCTTTACAATTCCACCTCAGTGGCCCAGCGCGAGCAGGTCTTTCGGAAATCCAAGGAAGAGATCATTAAAATCGCTGTGGACGGCGCCGTCATGCTCAGAGACCTGGCGGCTGAAACCGAGGGCAACTTCCAGTTCCAGTACTCTCCCGAGAGCTTTACGGGCACCGAGGTCGATTTCGCCCTGGATATCTGCAACGCTGTGCTGGATGTCTGGCAGCCCAACGCTGACAATAAGGTCATCATCAATCTGCCCGTCACAGTCTCCATGTCCATGCCCCACGTGTACGCCAGCCAGATCGAGTACATGAGCAAGCACCTGAAATTCCGGGAAAATGTCATTGTCTCCCTGCACCCGCACAACGACCGCGGCTGCGCCATCGCCGACACCGAGCTGGGCCTTCTGGCCGGGGCAGACCGCATCGAGGGCACCCTCTTTGGCAACGGCGAGCGCACCGGGAATGTGGACATCATCACCCTGGCGCTGAACATGTATACCCATGGCGTCGATCCCAAGCTCCATTTTGATAACCTGCCCGAGATCACCGAGGTCTATGAGCGTACCACCCGGATGCATGTGTACGAACGCCAGCCCTACAGCGGCGCCCTTGTTTTCGCAGCCTTCTCCGGCTCCCATCAGGACGCCATCGCCAAGGGAATGCAGTGGCGTGAGGAAAAACACTGCGACCAGTGGACTGTGCCTTACCTGCTCATCGACCCCACCGACCTGGGCCGCCGCTACGAAAAGGATGTGATCCGCATCAACAGCCAGTCCGGCAAGGGCGGCATCGGCTATGTGCTGGAGCAGAAATACGGCTACGACCTGCCAAAGGGCATGCGCGAGGACCTGGGCTACACCGTCAAGGATGTCTCCGACCACAAGCATAAAGAGCTCTCCGCCGAGGAAGTCCGGGATATTTTCGAAAAAACCTATGTCAATATCCAATATCCAGTCACCTTGCCAGAGTACCACTTCGAGCAGGTGAGCGAACACATCAAGGCCACCATCACCATTGAGCGGGACGGCCAGAAAACCATGGTATCCGCAGAAGGCAACGGCCGTTTCGACGCGGTCAGCAACGCCCTCAAGGATTATCTGGATACCCCCTATACTGACCTGATCTACAAGGAACACGCGCTGGAAGAGGGCTCCACCTCCCGTGCCGCCGCCTATGTTGGCATCACCATGCCCGACGGCCGCACCGTCTGGGGCGCCGGGATTCACAACGATATTATCGTCGCATCGGTCACCGCGCTGGTGTCTGCCATCAACCGCGCCCTTTAAGAAGGATTTCCCTATCACTGAGAGCTGCTTACGCGGGCAGCTCTTCTTTTTTCTTTTCGCTTGTGGTTTAATTGTATTAGCGGTATAATGATAGGAGTATACTGTATTTTGAAAACGCTGTCTCCGTTTTAAAAAGCTGTTTCCCCCATAAAGTGATTTTGAGGATAATCACGATTATAATTTGTTAGAAGAGGTGTAAGGATGAGCATCGATCGCATGACAAGGGCCTTTGTCAAGGAATTACAGCGGGCCTATTTTGAGATGAGGGATACCGAAAAAATTCTCTCAATGACCACAGAGGATGTGCTTTGGTCCGGCCTGTATCACAGCAACATCCATGATAACAGGCAGCTGAGAGCTGTCCTGGAATCCGATTTCTCCCGTTTTCCCTATCCCTTTACCATTTTGGACGCGTCTGTCGAGACCCGTGTCCTGTCCGATACCCATTGTCTGGCAGACTGCCAGATGCGCTTGCGCGCAGACACCCCCGGCCTGCCAGCGCCCGAGGTACAGCTGTCTGGCAGTCTGGCCTGCAGCCTGGTTGACGGCGCGGTCCGGCTCCAACAGCTGCACATTGCCCGGATCGACAGCAGCGCCCACCTGCCCGGCCTCAGCCAGAATGTACTCACCGCTTCCGACCCCCATATTCAGCAGTTCATTGAAAAAACCACCCGCGAGCTGCAGGACCGGAACCAGGATTTACAGCAGTTAACTGAAAATATTCCCGGCGGTATTTTTCGCTGCCTCTACGACGAAAAGCTGACCATCCTCCAGGTCAACGACGGCTTCCTGTCCATGTTCGGCTACACCCGCGCCGAGATTCATGAGCGCTTTGACGACAGCTTTATGGCCATCATCGACCCGCGTGACCGCTCCTCCACGCTGCTGGAGGTCAAACGCCAGCTTCGGCACAAAAACACCAAGCAGATCGAGTACCGCGCAACCCGCAGCGACGGCAGCACCATCTGGATTCTGGACAAGGGTCAGCTCATCAAAAGCGAGAGCGGCCCGGATTCCTTCTACTGCATTCTCATCGACGACACAGTGGGCAAGGAAGCCCAGGAAAACCTGCGGCTGAGCCTTGAGCGGCACGAGATTATCATGGACCAGACCACGGACATTATCTTTGAATGGGATATCAAAAAGGACTCCTTTATCTTTTCCCACAACTGGCAGAAGAAATTTGGCTACGAGCCCATAACTGAGAACATCAGCACCGTCACTGGCGCCAACTCCCATATCCTGGCTTCAGACCTCCCGGCCTTCACCGGGATTCTCGAGGATATCCGCCAGGGCAGCCCCTATGTGGAAACCGAGGTGCGCATCAAGAAGGCCGACGCCCTTTATATCTGGTGCCGCATCCGTATCACCGCCCAATACGATGAAAACTGCGAACCCTTCAAGGCGGTGGGCGTCATCGTGGATATTGACAATGAAAAGCGGCAGTCCCAGGAGCTCATGCAGAAGGCCGAACGCGACGCCCTCACAAAGCTTTACAATAAAGGCACGACTGAAAACATCATTGAGAATTACCTGTCCCGCTGTCCCAAAAACAGCCTGTGCGCCCTGCTGATCATTGATATCGACGACTTTAAGACCATCAACGATACCCGGGGGCACCTGTTCGGGGACGCCTTTTTAATGGAGATCGCCGGCAAAATCCAGACCCTATTCCGGAGCGACGACGTGGTGGGCCGCATCGGCGGCGACGAATTCATCGCCTTTATCCGCGATATCCCCTGTGTCAGTGTGGCTGCCAATAAGGCCCGGCAGGTCCTTGAGAGTTTTCACGGCCTCGACGAGTTTAACGCCGGCGGCCAGACCTCGTGCAGCATTGGCATCGCCTGCTATCCCGACCACGCCCAGAGCTTTCACGAACTGTATCAATGCGCCGACTATGCCCTCTACCAGGCCAAGCGCCAGGGCAAAAACCAGTTTGTTGTCTTTGATGACGCCGTCCGCGATATGGCCTTTAAAAACGCGGCGGCAGGCGTGTACAGCGCTGTGGGCTCCCACATCGATTCGGACAGCGACAACCTGCCCCAGACCCTGAGCAGCCAGCTTGTGGAGTATGTGTTCCGCATTCTCTACCAGTCCATCGACCTGGACGCGGCGGTCAACTCCATCTTTGAGATTGTGGGCCGGCAGTTTGATGTCAGCCGGGTTTATATCTTCGAAAACTCTGAGGATGACACCTACTGCACCAATACCTTTGAGTGGTGCAACGAGGGCATTCCCCCGGAAATCGACAACCTGGGCCACCTCTCCTACGAGGAGGACCTCAAGGGGCACTACCTGGATAATTTTGACGCCAACGGCATCTTTTACTGCCAGGACACTCAGACCCTGCCCGGTCCCGAGTACGCTATTCTGGCCCCTCAGGGCGTCAAATCCCTGCTTCAGTGCGCCATCAACGACAATGGCCGCTTCAGGGGCTATGTGGGCTTTGACGAGTGCCGCAGCAACCGGCTCTGGACTCAGGAGCAGGTGAGCACCCTGTCCTTTATCGCGGAGATTTTGAGCACTTTCCTGCTCAAGAAACGGGCCCAGGACCGGGCCGAGCAGTCCCTGGATGCCCTGCGGGAGGTGCTTGACAGCCAGAACGCCTGGATTTATGTGATCGAGCCAGACACCTACCGGCTACTGTATATCAACCGCAAGACCAAGCGCATCGCTCCGTCCTCCGGGGTTGGCATGACCTGTCACCAGGCCTTTTTCAACCGTCCTGCCCCCTGCGAGTCCTGCCCAGTCCATGGGCTTGATTCTGAGCACACCAGCTCCAGCCTGGAGGTTTACAATCCGCTGCTAAAGGTCTGGTCAGCCGCCGACGCTGCTGTGATCTCCTGGAAAAACCAGCCCGCCTGGCTGCTGTCCTGCCACGACATCACCCGCTATAAAGAAAATCAAAATAAAAAAGACGCTTAAAAATAAAAGCTCAAAAGACTCAAAAGCCCTTTTGGCAGGGTTTTGAGACTTTTGAGCCTGTTTTTTATTGTCTGGTCATTTTAACTGTTTTTATACTTTTCCCAGAACGACACACCGCCCTTTAGCACGCGCAGGTCCGTAAAGCCCTCCTGCGCGAGCAGCTTCTGGGCCCTTGACGCCCGCATGCCCGACCGGCACACCAGCACAATGGTCTTATCCTTAAAAGGCGCGAGGGCCTCCAGCTGCGAGGGCAAAAGCTTGAGCGGAATGTTCACCACACACGCCTGATCCTCAAATTCATTGTGAATTTCCATTTTGTCCCGAATATCCAACAAGACGGTGTTCCCGTCATTTTTTTCCAGTAAAGCATCCAATTCGTCCGGTTCAATATTTTTTAATTCCCGACTCATGTCATTCACTCCTTTATATTTTTAATTTATGAATCTTCCAAATCCCTGACCTGGATAATCTCACGTTGTTCGGCCGCCTGCTTTCGGGCAATCCGGTCATTTGTCAGCGTCCGCACCACAGAGTACAGCACCGCGAAGCCCGGTATGCCTAAAATCATGCCCGTAAAGCCGAAGAAGCTGCCGCCCAGCAGCATGCCGATCAGCACCCACAGCCCCGAGATCCCCACCGAGGTGCCCACCACCTTGGGGTAGATCACATTGCTTTCCACCTGCTGCAGACAGATGATATAAACAATAAAGATCAGGCAGTACACCGGCTTAACCACCAGCAGAATCAGCCCGCTGGGCACCGCACCCAGAAAGGCCCCGAAAATGGGGATAATGCTGGTCACCCCCACCAGCACGCCGATGAGCAGGGCGTAAGGCACCCGCAGGATGGCCAGCCCGACAGCGCACAGGGTTCCGAGGATAAAAGCCTCCGTAATCTGTCCGGCAATAAAGCCGTGGAAGGTCTGGTTGGCCGTGCGGCCCACCTCATTGATAAACGCCCTGGCCTTATCCGGGATATAAGCGTACATGAGCTTATCCTTGAGCGCCAGCAGACGCTCCTTGTCTGCCAGCATATAGACTGAGATGATAAAGCCCATGAGAAAATTGAACACGCCCTGGGTGATGCTGACCGTTGTGTTGACAATCTCAGGCATGGCCCCGATGAGGCCGCTGCTGATTTTGGGGAACAGGTTCTGCCACTGGCTTGAGAGCTGGTTCCAGGCATCCTCGGGCAGGTGCAGCCATTCCAGAACCTGGTTGACCCAGAGGTTAAAGCTGGCCACATAGCCCGGAAATTTAGTGATGAGCATCTCGATGCTTTTCTGGAGCTGGGGGATCACAAAAGTGACCACTCCGGTGATCAGAAGCCCGATAAAGATAAAGGTCAGCACAATGGCCGCGGCCCGCTTCCCCTTTTCCCGAAGCCTTCTGCCCCGTATCCGGTTCATGAATTTAAAGACATAGCGTTCGCAGAAGCTCATGGGGATATTGAGCACAAAAGCAATGGCGATCCCGATAAGAACCGGCATGATAATATCCACCAGAATCCCCAGGCCGTTCCAGATATACCGGATATTGACAAGCGCCATGAGCAGACAGACAGCATATGTGATCAAAAGGATAGAATCCTTCAAATTTTTCTTCTTAAACACCCTCTGCCGCTCCTTTCATTTTTGTTCTCTCTCTAGTATACCCACTTTGTATTAATTTTGTCTGAGAAAAAAAGAACCCGTATCGCGGCGATACGGGTTCTCTCTTTTATATTAGTTTCGTCTGTCTCTTCTTCTGTCAAGCTCGGATAAAATCTTTTTGCGGATACGGATATCCGTTGGGGTGATCTCAACCAGCTCGTCGTCATTGATAAATTCCAGCGCTTCCTCCAGGGTGAAGACCTTTGGATCAATGAGCTTTAAGGCTTCATCCGCTCCCGAGGAACGGGTGTTGGTCAGTTTCTTATTTTTAATGGGGTTAACGACCATGTCGTCGCTGCGGTTGTTAATGCCGATGATCATGCCCTCGTAAACGGGGGTTCCCGCGCCTACCATCATGGTACCGCGGTCGCTCAGGTTAAACAGCGAGTAGGCCATGGTCTCGCCGGTAACGCCGGAGATCAGCACGCCGTTCTGGCGCTGTGGAATCTCCCCAAAATAAGGCTCGAAAGAATCGAAGCGGCGCACCAGGGTGCCCTCGCCGTGGGTATCGTTGATGAATTCGCTCTGGTATCCCAGCAGGCCACGGGTCGGCACCAGATATTCCAGCTTGGTCCAGCCCTCCTCGGCGGACATGCTCACCATGTTGCCCTTGCGCACATTCAGCTTGGAGATGACCGTACCGGAATACTCGTCCGGCACGTTGATGATCACGCTTTCCACAGGCTCCAGCTTGCGGCCCTTTTCATCACGGTGCATGATAACCTCCGGCTTGGAGACTGCTACCTCGTAGCCCTCACGGCGCATGTTCTCAAGCAGAATGGATAAGTGCAGCTCGCCGCGGCCTGATACGCGGTAACCCTCTGTGGTGCCCTCCAGCGGCTCAACCGTCATCCCAACGTTAACCTCCAGCTCCTTCTCAAGGCGTGCCTTGATGTGGCGGGTGGTCACGAATTTACCGGTTTTCCCGGCAAAGGGCGAGGTGTTGACTAAGAAGTTCATGGACAGGGTCGGCTCCTCAATCTCGATGAGCTCCATGGGCTGTACCTGGTCCACTTCACCGATGGTTTCTCCGATCATAATGTCCGGAATCCCGGAGACCACGACAATGTCGCCAGCCTTGGCTTCCTTGACCTCAACCCTTGAGAGGCCGCGGTACACAAAGATCTGCCCGATTTTTACCCGCTTAAAGCTGCCATCACGCTTGCAGACCTCCAGGTTGTCCCCGGTATGGATGGTGCCCTTGTCGATGCGGCCAATGCCCAGACGGCCGATATAATCGTCGTAGCCCAGGGTCGATACCTGCATCTGCAGCGGTTCCAGGCTCATATCCTCCGGAATGCCTACATGCTTCACGATGGTCTCAAACAGCGGGGTCAAATCCGTGCTGTCGTCATCCATGTCATACTTGGCGATCCCCTGCTTGGCAACCCCGTAAAGGATCGGGAAGTCCAGCTGTTCGTCATTGGCCTTCAGCTCTACAAAGAGGTCGAAAACCATGTCGACCACTTCCTCGGCCCGCTGGTCCTTCTTGTCAATCTTGTTGATAAACAGAATCGGGCGCAGTCCCTGCTCCAGGGATTTGTTAAGGACAAAACGGGTCTGGGGCATGGGGCCTTCGCTGGAGTCTACCAGCAGAATAACCGTGTCAACGGTCTTTAGGATACGTTCAACCTCGGAGGAGAAATCCGCATGGCCCGGGGTATCCACAATGTTAATCTTGATATTATCATGCATAATGGAGCAGTTTTTGGAATAGATGGTGATCCCACGCTCTCTCTCCAGATCATTGCTGTCCATAATGCAGTCAACCACTTCCTGGTTATCTCTGAAAACGCCGCTCTGGTTCAGCAGCGCGTCGACCAGCGTCGATTTACCCGCATCAACGTGGGCGATAACCGCAATATTGATAATTGGTTGTTCTTCTTTCATATGTTTCCTGCTTTCTTCATTTAAAAATTTTAGCTGTATCCGGTGTTTTGAGTCTTTTGAGCATGGGGTTGAATGTTTTCCGCATACAGTCAAGAGGTATAATCAGAAAAAGATACCCAGGGCCTCCCCCTGGATATCTTTTCAAAATTGCATTGATTGAAAATTAATCCGTCCTTTATTATACTTCAAAAGCAGCCTCAGCACAAGTGTTTTATGAAAAAAACTGAAAACTGAACACCGTTCCTTTATTTTCTGCTCAGATTCTCATAAATCCTGCAGAAAGCCGTCATAAACGCTTCGCGCTCGATCTCTGGAATGCCCTCAAAAGCCTCGCGCTCCAGGGCTTTAAAGGCATCCTCGATCTGGGCTGCGCGGTCCCTGCCCTTATCCGTCAGATAAACATACAGAGAGCGGCGGTTACCGTTCTCTGAGCGTCTTTCGATGAGCCCCGCTGCCTCCATCCGGGGCAGCAGGCTGGTGACGGTCGCCGGCTCAATCTGGCATCCGGCAGCGATATCCTTCTGGACACTGCCGTCGTTGCGGCTCAGGTACTCCAGCACCTTGGGCTGCCCGGAGGACAGGCCCGTGCCCTGCAGGGCCGCGTAAAGACGCTTGTTAAAAAGGCTCTGGCTGACAAACAGCAGGTTGTGAAAGCTCTGGTTCATTCTCTTTTCCTTTCCATGAACGCTCAAAGGCGTCCTCAATCAACGCGGCGGTGCCCTCAACGCCAAAGACGGAGGTATCCACCGACAAGCTGTAATTTCCGGCGGCGCCCCAGGCTCGTCCGGTAAAGTGCTTATAATGGCTGGCCCGCTCCCGGTCCTTCTCAGCGATCTTCTGTCTGGCGGCCGCCGCACCACAATTTTCCTTTTCCATGATCCGGCGGACCCGGTCCTCCAAATCCGCGCTGAGATAAACATGAAAGCAATCCGGCTGGTCACGGAGCACATAATCGGCACAGCGCCCCATGATCACACAGGGGCCCTGGCAGGAAAGCTCACGGATAACCCGGCTCTGGACTTCAAACAGAGCGTCCAGCGGCGGCACCTCGCCGGGCGCCATGGCATAATTGGAGGCCACCAGGTCGTAGAGCAGGCTGTTGGTGTAGCGCTGCTCCTCCTGCTCGACATATTTCTTGGTATAGCCGCCCTCGGCGGCAGTGCGCCAGCTGATCTCATTGTCATAAAAGGCCATCTTCAAATCGTCGGCCAGCCGCTGGCCCACCTCATTTCCACCACAGCCATACTGGCGGCTGATGGTAATCACCGGGCAGCGGCAGGGCTTGTCCTCCGCCGTATCGTCCGCCTCCCGCACGCCAAAGAGCCTGTCCCGCAGAAAGCCGAGGTGCCGGCTGTAAAATTTGACAATGGTTCCCACAATCAGGGCCGAGATAAGTGTGCCCTCCCGGATCCCCTGCAGGCCGTGGAAAAAGACCAGCGACAGGATGCAGGCCGTAGACATCAGGGTCACGTCAAACCCCACCTTGACCGATCCGAACTGCTTTTTAAAGGTCACCGCGATGGCATTCACAATCCCCTCGCCCGGTACCAGTATCACATCCGCAAAAACCTCCAGCGTAATGCCAAAGGCCAGAATCGCGCAGCCGATCAGCAGAAAGGCCAGCTTCATGGCATAGTTCCCCGGGTTTAAGCCCCCGAGCAGCAGCATACTGATATCAATGAAATAACTGAACACCACGTTAACCACAATCTGCAAAAGCTGAATTTTTTCAAATTTTCTGCGCAGCAGAGCGATCTCCAGAATAATGAAGATCATATTGAGCACGAATGAGAATTCACCCAGGGTCGGCTCAAACCGCAGGCTCAGCACATAGGGCACACTGGAAATCGGCGAAGTCCCCAGACTGGCCTTTGTGATAAAACTGATGCCAAAGGAGTTGATGAGAACCCCGATGGTAAAGACAATATAGCGCTTAATTTTTTCTCCTGCTGTCATCCTCCACACTCCTTTTAAATAATTAGAACTCTAATTATTATACTTCTAATCATTTGAAAGTCAAGGCGATTCAGACGTGTTTTTATTTTTAAACACGACCGTGTTCTGCTATAATAAGGGCAGACGAAAAGGAGTTGACCATGATTTTTCAAACACCCGAAATCTTTGACACTTTCAGCTGCCTGGCCGGGGACTGCCCGGATACCTGCTGCGCAGGCTGGGAGGTCGTAATCGATCCAGAAACCGAGAAATGCTACCAAAAAACTGACGGCCCTATGGGGAACCGTCTCCGGGAGGCCATGACCCTGGACGCGGACGGCGACTGTATTTTCATCAACCAGGCTGGCCGCTGTCCCTTTCTCAACCATAAAGATCTCTGCGATATCCATATCGCCCTGGGCGAGGATGCCCTGAGCGAGACCTGCCGCCTCTACCCACGCTTTTATGGGGACTATGGAAACCTCCAGGAGGCTGGCCTTTCCCTGTCCTGCCCAGAGGCCGCCAGGCTCATTCTGTCTGATCCAGCGCCCATGCGCTTCGTGACCTCGCAGAACGACGCGCCTTCCCGTTACGATCCAGAGCTCGACCCGATGTTCTGCACGCGCATGCTCAGAGCCCGGCGTCTTGGCCTTGCCCTGCTGCAAAACCGCCGATTCACAATCTTTGAGCGGATAACCCTGCTGCTCCAGTTCGCCACCCGGCTCACCGCCCTTCTCTTTATCAGCGATGAGGCGGCCGAAAGCGCTCTTTACACAGCATTCTCAGAGGATAAACAGCTCACCCAGACCCTGTCCGCCCTGCGAAGCACACCTCAGCCCGCCGGCTTGAGTCCCCATGACACATTCTCAGCCCTCTTCATCTGTCTCGGCCAATGCGAGCACCGCCAGCGCAGCTTCACCAGTCAGCTGGAAAAGGTCCAAACGCGCTTCAGGACAGTGCCCAACCTGCCGGACAACACCGGGTTTCAGTGCCTGCACGCCCATTATTACGAGCATTTGAGCGTGTACCACCTGTTCCGCTACTTTATGGACTGCGCCTGGTCCTGCGAACCCCTGCTGCAAGTTCAGCACATTGCCCTGGCCTGCCTGTCCGTCTACGCCCTCTCCCTGAGCCAATGGCTTGAAAATGGCCGCTCTCTGTCCGAAAAGGAGCATCAGGCTGTCTTCTGCGCTTACTCCCGCGAAATCGAGCATTCTATCCCAAATCAGGCCCTTCTGAGCGAGCACCTGACCCTCGACCTGGAGCTGAGCGCCCCAGCGCTGACCGGTCTGCTGATGACCTTTCCATAATTTTTTAAAACTCCCATTCCATGCTCAAAAGTCTCAAAACCTCTAAAAATTAAGTTTTGAGTCTTTTGAGCATGGAATCAGAAGATTAAAAATAATTTGATACATAAAAAACCCCGGAATGCATTTTCCGGGGTTTTGTGATTTTGGTATAATTAACGTTTTGAGAACTGTGGCGCACGACGTGCTTTTTTGAGACCGTATTTCTTTCTTTCGGTCATTCTTGGGTCACGGGTTAAGTAACCGGCTTTTTTCAGTTCTGGTCTTAAGTTGGCATCGGCTTCGAGTAAAGCTCTTGCGATACCATGACGGATTGCACCAGCCTGGCCGGTGAAGCCGCCGCCGTATACATTGACGATTACGTCAAAAGTATCGGTGGTTCCTGTTAAGGTTAATGGCTGTTTTGCGATCACTTTTAAGGTTTCCATACCGAAGTAATCGTCGATATCACGGCCGTTGATGACGAATTTGCCTTCGCCTGGTAATAAACGAACTCTGGCGACAGAGGTTTTTCTTCTACCTGTTCCAAAATATTGTACTTTTGCCATTCTATTTTTTCTCCCTTCTTAGCATTAAATTTCTAAAGCTTCTGGTTTCTGCGCAGCATGAGGATGTTCATTGCCTGCATAAACCTTTAATTTGGTCATGATCTGGCTGCCCAGTTTATTGTGGGGAACCATGCCTTTAACCGCTTTGGTAACCAGTAATTCTGGCTTGTCTGCTAAGAATTTTCTGTATGTTACTTCCTTTAATCCGCCTGGATGTCCGGAATAGGTTTTGTATAATTTCTGATCTAATTTGTTACCGGTTAATACAATTTTATCTGCATTAATAATGATCACAAAGTCACCGCAATCTACGTGTGGTGCAAAATAGGGTTTGTTCTTTCCTCTTAAAATGTTGGCTACTTCTGTTGCTAAACGGCCTAATACTTTTCCTTCGGCGTCAACAACGTACCATTTACGCTCTATTTCATGAGATTTCGGCATTTTTGTTGCGTTTGAATTCATCTCAAGCTCCTCCTTCATTCTTCTAAAAAACTCGGTTATTCTGGGTTTAATCTATAGTGTCTTTCCGGTAAAAGTGGGGGTTACCGGAACACGTTCATCAATGTATCGGGGCTAGTGATACAATAACGTCCACGCTATATTCTATTACATCTCACCTGGTGTGTCAATTCTTTTTTGCTTAATTTTCCGGCTTTTTTGATGTTTTTTCAATACAGCACTTCCCGCAGAAAAAGCCCCTGGGGCGGGGCGGTGATTCCCGCCTGTTTTCTCTCACAGGAAGCGATGATTCCCGGCAGCGCTTCTGCCTTTATCCTGCCCATGCCAATTTCCGCCAGGGTGCCGGTTATAATCCGGACCATGTTATACAGAAAGCCATTGCCCGTATAGGTTATGCGCAGCAGTGGCCCTTCCTGCTCAAAGGCGATGGCGCGGATGGTGCGGACGGTCCCTCTGACGCTGCTGCCAGCAGCCATAAAGCCTCGGAAGTCGCGCTCGCCCAAAAAGGCCGCTGACGCGTCCTTCATGCTGGAAACATCCACAGGGTAGTGGATATGCCAGCTGTATTCGGCGTAAAACGGGCTCGCAACCGGGTTTAAATAGAGCTGGTAGGTATAAACCTTGCCTTTCGCCGAATAACGGCTGTGAAAGCCTTCTGGCGCCTCACAGCTTGACAACACGCGGATATCTCCGGGCAGTCTAGTATTGATGGCGACCGCAAAGCGTTCGGGGGGCACGCGGCTATGGGTATGAAAGTTTGCACTTTGCCCAAGGGCGTGGACGCCCGCATCGGTACGGCCGGAGCCGTAAAGGGTGACTGCTTCACCGGTCACGTCCTCGATGGCGCCTGTCAAGACCTCCTCGACGGTGAGTGCGTTTGGCTGGCGCTGCCATCCGGCGTAGCGGGTGCCTTTGTAGGCGATGATCAGCTGGATATTCTTCATAGTATGCTTCCTTAAATAAATCGGGACCGGCAGATTTTACCGGTCCCGGATGTTTTTTATGCTCACGCTGGGAAAATCAGCGGTATGGTGATAAACCGCGACAGAATAAAGACAGCGATCATGACAAACATGACCACAAAGGCCCAGCCGTCGCGCTTTGCGAATTTGAGCTGGTTCATGCGGGTGCGGTTTTCGCCGCCCCGGTAGCACCGCGCTTCCATGGCGGTTGCCAGCTCATCGGCCCGCCTGAAGGCACTGATGAACAGCGGCACCAGTATGGGAATCAGGGCTTTGGCCCGTGAAATGATGTTGCCGGTCTCAAAATTGGCGCCTCTGGCCTTCTGTGCCTTCATAATCCGGTCGGTTTCTTCCATGAGCGTCGGAATAAACCGGAGGGCGATAGACATCATCATGGCCAGCTCATGGGCATAGCGGCGCACAAAGGGAATGCCCTTCATGCAGAACTCCATACCGTCGGTCAAATCGATGGGTGAGGTGGTCAGGGTCATGATGCTGGTGCCCACGACTAAGAAAATCAGACGCATGGCCATAAAGACGGCGACCTTTACCCCTTCCATGGTAATGCGCAGCGGTCCAAGGCTGGCGATTTCAGTCCCTGGCGTCATAAACAGATTGAGAATGACGGTCAGCAGGATAATAAAGATCAGCCCCTTGACACCGCGCACAATGTAGGACAGCGGAATCCGGGAGGCGATGATCACGCCGACCAGCAGCGCGAAGGCCGCGATATAGCCCCACAGGTTGTTGACCACAAAGAGCATGACAATGTAGGCAAAGGTAAAAATGATCTTGGTCCGGGGGTCGAGCCGATGGATGATGGAATCGGTGGGATAGTACTGTCCGATGGTGATATCTTTAAACATCGCTTTCCCTCCCCACAACCCGCTCGATCTCCTGCCTTGCAGCTTCGACGGTAAAGATATCCTCCCGGATATCTGGATATTTTTTCTTAAGCTCACGCATGAGGTAGGTGACCTCCGGTACGGCCAGCCCGATGGACTCGAGGGTGTCGATTTGGGTAAAAACCCTGGCCGGGGTATCGAAAAAGACGACTTCTCCGGCGTGCATGACAATGATTTTATCCACCAGCTTACCCACGTCCTCCATGCTGTGAGACACGAGGATAACCGTGATTTTCTTTTTTTCGTGCAGGGTCTTGATCTGGTTTAAAATCTCGTCCCGTCCGCTGGGGTCCAGGCCTGCGGTGGGCTCGTCCAGGATGAGCACATCGGGGTCCATGGCCAGGACACCGGCGATGGCCACTCGGCGCATCTGCCCGCCGGACAGCTCAAAGGGCGATTTGTCCTTAACTTTTTCATAATTCAGGCCAACCATCTTGATGGCGTGCTTTACCCGCCGGCTGATCTCCGCTTCGTCGAGCCCCAGGTTTTTAGGGCCGAAGGACACGTCCTTTTCCACGGTCTCCTCAAACAGCTGGTGCTCAGGATATTGGAAAACCAGTCCAATTTTATGGCGTATCTGGATCAGGGCTTCCTTTTTCTCGGTAAAGATGTCTGCCCCGTTAAACAAAACGGTGCCGCCTGTGGGCTGAAGCAGCCCGTTGAGGTGCTGGATCAGGGTGGATTTTCCAGAGCCGGTATGGCCGATGAGTCCCACAAACTGGCCGTCCTCAATGTTCAGGTTGATGTCTTTCAGTGCCTTAAACTCAAAGGGGGAGCCCGCGGAGTAGGTATGATCTAAATGTCGTATTTCTAGTGGCATAGCGCATTCACCATTTCTTCGATATGAAGGATATCGTCGGGAATATTGTAGCCGGACTGGCGCAAGTCATGGGCCAGCTCGGTCATCTGCGGGACGTCGAGTCCGATTTCTTTCAGCTTGTCCACCTGCCGGAAGATTTCTTTGGGTCTGCCCTGCATGACGATTTTACCTTTATCGAGTACAATGATCCGGTCTGCGTCAATGAGCTCATTCATATAATGGGTAATGTGCAGCACGGTCATTTTCTTTTCTTCGTTCAGTTTTTTGATGGTCCGCATGACTTCTTTTCGGCCGGATGGGTCGAGCATGGCGGTAGGCTCATCAAAAATGATGCAGTCGGGTTCCATGGCCAGTATGCCGGCAATGGCGATCCGCTGCTTCTGGCCGCCGGACAGCTGGTGGGGCTTCTGCCTGCGGTAGGCTTCCATGGCGACGGTGCCGAGCGCCTCGTCCACGCGCCTGCGGATTTCCTCTGGCGGGATGCCCAGGTTTTCCGGACCAAAGGCCACATCCTCTTCCACGATGGTGGCCACCAGCTGGTTGTCGGGGTTCTGGAAAACCATGCCCGCGGTCTGGCGGATATCCCAGAGGTGTTCGGGATCTTTCGTATTCATGCCATTCACAATGACGTCGCCGTCTGTGGGCTGGATGATGGCGTTGAGGAGCTTTGACAGGGTGGACTTACCAGAACCGTTATGGCCGATAATGCCCACGAACTCCCCGCGTTCTATACTGAAATCGACGCCTTGCAGCGCGATGGTGTTTTCATTTTCATTGGTTTTGGGGTATTCATAGAACAGGTTTTTAACCTCGATGATTTTTTCCATGAGCTTCTCTTTCTGTTTAATGCAGGGCACGCTCTGTGCTCCCACTTAATTTTCGATAGCATTTTAAAATTTTCACTAAATCGTCAAAAGGGATTAAACCTTGCGCAAGGCTTAATCCCATTTTCGTTTATACTAATTCAATTGCTGCCATTTCAGCACCGTCGCCTCTGCGTGGTCCAACACGGTAGATGCGTGTGTATCCACCCTGTCTTTCGGCGTATTTAGGTGCAATGTCATCAAACAGGCTCTTTACAACATCATCTTTTGTAATGTATGCTAACGCCTGTCTTCTGGCATGTAAGTCGCCTCTTTTACCCAAGGTGACCATTTTGTCTGCCATTCTTTTTACTTCTTTTGCGCGGGTAACGGTTGTCTCGATTCTACCGTGCTCAAAAAGTGAAGTGGTCAGATTTCTGAGCATTGCTCTTCTTTGATCGGTTGGGCGGCCTAATTTTCTGTATCCAGCCATTATTCTATCACTCCTTTGTCTTTTCGTCTTCTTGACTCAGAGATAACCCGATTTCAGCCAGCTTGTGCTTGATTTCATTTAAGGATTTACGGCCAAGGTTACGCACTTTGATCATATCCTCTTCGGTTTTCTGAGTTAATTTTTCAACGGTATCAATATTTGCCCTTCTCAGGCAATTGCTTGAACGCACGGATAATTCCAGCTCTTCGATGGACATTTCACGGATACGTTCTTTTTCATTCTCTTCTTTTTCAACCATGATTTCGACACTGTTTGCATGGTCGGTTAAATCAATGAAAAGATTCAAATGTTCATTCAGTACTTTTGCTGATAATGACAGGGCTTCTTCGGGTGTAGTGGTCCCATCGGTCCACACTTCCAGAGTCAGCTTGTCAAAATCGGTTATCTGACCGACACGGGTATTTTCCACCAGAAAGTTGACCTTACGGATTGGTGAGAAAATGGAGTCAACCGGTAAGGTACCGATCGGCATACCCGGGTATTTATTTTTATCAGAAGCGACATAGCCGCGGCCCTTTTCCAGACGCATTTCCATGTTCAGGGTTGCGCCTTTTGCGAGGGTTGCGATGTGCATGTCGGGATTTAAGATTTCCACATCAGCGTCGGTAATAATATCACCAGCGGTGATCTCGCCTTCGCCTTCTGCTTCGATACGGACGGTCTTCGGTTCATCTGAAAAAATTTCAGCAGCCAAACCTTTCATGTTCAGCAGGATTTCCACAACATCTTCCCGTACGCCGGGAATGGTTGAGAACTCATGAAGAACACCGTCTATTTTAACGGAAGTGACGGCAACGCCCGGGAGGGAGGAGAGCATGATCCGTCTTAAGCTGTTGCCTAAGGTTGTACCATAACCTCTTTCCAAGGGTTCGACGACAAACTTGCCGTAGGTTTCATCTTCTGATTTTTCAACGATTTCGATAATTGGTTTTTCAAATTCGATCATTTAATCTTGACCCTCCTAAATTTAAATTTTTCAGTTCCATAACGTGAGGGTTACGCATACCGGCGCAGAGCGCCGGCGAATGTCTCATTGTCATTTTATCCTATTATTTAGAATACAATTCGACGATTAGATGTTCAGCAATTTCAACATCAATATCTTCTCTTGTCGGTCTTCCGATAACTTTTCCGCTTAAAGTATCTAAATCTGCTGATAACCAAGGAGCGACAGCTCTGTTTTCAGTTGCTTCAAGAATTTCTTTAAATTTAGGTGATTTTTTGCTTTTTGCCTTTACTTCGATGGTATCGCCTTCCTTGATCAGGTAAGAAGGTACGTTGACCTTTTTGCCGTTAACCAGGAAATGGGCGTGCTGTACGAGCTGGCGGGCTTCTTTTCTGGATGTTGCTAAGCCAAGACGGTAAACAACGTTGTCCAAACGGGTTTCCAGGATTTCTAACAGGTTAGAACCGGTAATCCCCTTCTGTTTTTCAGCTAAATCAAAGTAATGTGCGAACTGTTTTTCCAGAACGCCATAGATTCTTTTAACTTTCTGTTTTTCACGTAACTGTAAGCCGTATTCAGATAATTTTGTACGTCTTTTACCATGCTGTCCTGGTGGTGTCGGTCTTCTTTCAAACGCGCATTTGTTTGTAGAATAACATCTTTCACCCTTTAAGTATAATTTCATGCCTTCACGTCTGCACTGACGGCATGATGCTTCTGTATATCTTGCCATACTATTCTTTACACCTCCTATTAGACTCTTCTGCGTTTAGGCGGACGACAGCCATTGTGCGGGATTGGGGTTACGTCTCGGATGAGGGTAATTTCAAGGCCCGCTGCCTGTAAGGCACGAATCGCTGCTTCACGACCTGAACCTGGTCCTTTGACCATTACTTCAACACTCTTTAAACCGTGTTCCATTGCAAGCTTTGCAGCCTGTTCAGCAGCCATCTGAGCTGCGAAAGGTGTGCTTTTTCTGGAACCTCTGAAACCTAATTCTCCAGCACTTGCCCAAGATAAGGCGTTTCCTGCAGTGTCAGTGATGGTCACAATGGTGTTATTGAATGAAGATTGAATGTGGGCCTGGCCGCGTTCAATATTCTTTTTGATTTTTCTTTTCTTAGAACGGATAACTTTCTTAGCCATGATTCAACCTCCTATTTGCTCTTTCTTCCGACTGTTTTCTTCGGACCTTTGCGGGTGCGGGCATTGGTTTTGGTTTTCTGTCCACGGACAGGTAAACCTCTGCGGTGTCTTAAACCTCTGTATGAACCAATTTCGATCAGTCGTTTAATATTTAAATTAACTTCACGACGCAAATCACCTTCTACGGTGTATTTTTCATCGAGAATGTTTCTTAATGCGTTAACTTCATTTTCGGTTAAGTCTTTAACTCTGGTATCAGGGTTAATGTTTAACTCTTTTAAAATCTTATTGGAAGTGGGACGACCAATTCCATAAATGTAGGTTAAGCCTACTTCTACCCTTTTATCTCTGGGTAAATCGACGCCGGCAATTCTTGCCATATGGTTAGTACCTCCTAAATTTTATTGGTCATGTATATGATGACCTGGAACCCCGGATTCCTTGCTTATTTTTCCTAGTCCCATGTTCGACAGGCCCCTTGTGGGTTATGCAATCAGACCTGTGCCTCTATATCATGCGTGCGGATTAATTGCCGCGGCCGCACGCTTGTTTTAGTCCAAAGGGTTCTATTAACCCTGTTTCTGTTTGTGTTTAGGATTTTCACAAATTACCATTACACGACCGTTTCTCTTAATGATTTTGCATTTTTCGCAAATCGGTTTTACTGATGGTCTTACTTTCATTGTTTGTTTCCTCCTTTATGATCTGCCTTTTCCCCGCCATACGATACGCCCACGGGTCAAATCATATGGGGACAATTCTAACATAACTTTGTCTCCAGGTAAAATCCGAATGTAGTTCATTCTTAATTTTCCTGAAATATGCGCCGTTATCTGATGCCCATTCTCTAATTCTACTAAAAAAATCGTATTTGGTAAAGCCTCAATGACTTTACCTTCGACTTCAATCACGTCTTTTTTGCCCATTGATCAAACCTCCTCACTTTTACCGTCATCAATCTCGCCTAAAAATGGTTCAAGACATTTTCTGATTTCGGCATTGTTTACTTTATCACCGTTTTTCAATTTCTCATGCAATATTGTGACGATCTGGTTTGTCTTTGCCAGGTGCCTGACCTTTTTCTTTTTGGGGTTACTTACTTTTCTAAGCTTTCCATCACAGATCGTTACGTAGTTCTGATCCAGAATCTCGTAGACAACCATGACCTGGCCTTTATCCCGTCCGGCTAATGGCCGGACAATCTGTCCCACTTTTAAATCATCCATCTTCATTACCCTTAAAGCATCGTGAGTATCTCAGGCGCTTCTTTGCCTGTAATGTAAATTGTATTTTCATAGTGAGCGGATAAGGAACCATCCGCAGTCACAACGGTCCAGTCGTTCGCTAAAAGTTTTACGTTGTAAGTCCCCGCATCGACCATCGGCTCGATGGCAAGGCACATTCCCTGGCGCAGTCTAGGCCCGTGACCGGGTTTACCGTAGTTTGGAATGGGCGGATCTTCGTGCATTTCGCGTCCGATGCCATGTCCCACATAGTCCCTTACCACTGAGAACCCGTTTGCTTCCACAACTTCTTGTATCGCATGGGAGATGTCTGACAGGCGGTAACCTTCTCTGGCATACTCGATGCCTTTAAAGAAGGACTCTCTGGTCACATCAATGAGTCTTTGCGCTTCCTCGGAAATTTTACCCACCGCATGGGTTCTGGCAGCGTCGCCGACATAACCGTCTAACGTCGCGCCGAGATCCACGGCGATAATATCCCCTTCCTTTAACTTGCGGTTCCCGGGAATGCCGTGAACCACCTCGTCGTTAACGGAAGCACAAATGGAATTTGGGAAGCCCTGGTAACCCAGGAAGGTTGGGTACGCACCCTGTTCCCGGATAAACTTTTCAGCGATCCGGTCCAGATCCAGGGTTGTCATACCCGGTTTTATTTTTGATTGAATGAGCTCGTGGCACTCGGCGACAATTCTGCCGGCGCGCCGCATCGCTTCAACCTCGTTTTGTGATTTTATGGTAATCATATTACCGGGCACCACCAAGCGCAACTTTGATAGCTTCTGCAACCTCTGCAGGAGACTGGGTACCGTCTATGGTAACCAGTTTACCCAACTTGTCGTAATAGCCTACTAAAGGAGCGGATTCTTCTTCGTATACGTCAATCCGGGTTTTTACCGTTTCCGGTTTATCGTCATCTCTCTGGATTAAGGCTGTGCCGTCATTGTCACAGATGCCTTCGGTCTTTGGTGCGTTGTAGCGGATGTGGTAGGTCGCGCCGCATGCTGGGCAGCTGCGTCTGCCGGTAATCCGGTCAACTAAGATGTCTGAAGGAACGGAAATGTTCACAGCGAAGTCCAGGGGATGACCCATTTTTTCGTTAAATGCTTTCAGTGCTTCTGCCTGTGCGACGGTTCTTGGGAAACCATCGAGCAGGTAACCATTTTTACAATCGTCTCTTTCGATCCGGTCTTCTACCAATGCGATGACGAGTTCGTCCGGCACCAGTTTCCCGGCGTCCATATAGGACTGTGCCTTGACTCCGAGCGGTGTTTTATTTTTTAAATTTTCTCTGAAAAGATCTCCAGTGGAAATATGAGGAATGGCATAGGCATCTGCGATGCCCTTTGCCTGTGTACCTTTTCCAGCACCCGGAGGTCCTAATAATACAACTCTCATTTTCTTATCTCCGT
The DNA here is from genome assembly GCF_002441855.2 of Eubacterium maltosivorans. Taxonomy (NCBI): domain Bacteria; kingdom Bacillati; phylum Bacillota; class Clostridia; order Eubacteriales; family Eubacteriaceae; genus Eubacterium; species Eubacterium maltosivorans. The sequence continues at coordinate 2,156,792 of NZ_CP029487.1, forward strand.
TTTTACTATTTTAAAAATCCTTGATAATTCCGCATGGTCATTTCTGACTCGATTTGTTTAACTGTTTCCAGTGCAACACCGACGATGATCAGTAAGCTTGTACCACCGAACTGTAAGCTGACGCCGCCCATGAAATTTCCGATGATGATTGGAATGATCGCAATCAGCGCGAGGAAAATCCCACCAAAAAGGGTCAGACGGTTCATAATACGGGATAAATACTCAACGGTTGGCTTACCTGGCCGTATACCGGGCACATAACCACCCTGTTTCTTGATGTTATCTGCAATATCGAATGGATTGAAGGTAACAGCGGTGTAGAAATAGGTGAAGGCTACAATTAAAACGATATAAATAATGGTTGTTACCGGTGCGCCCCAGGCAAAGTATTTAGATATCCAGGCTGAGAAGCCGGAGTTCGGGAAAAACTGTGCTAAAGTTGCCGGGAAGAGGGTTAAGGAACTGGCAAAAATGATTGGGATAACGCCTGCCATATTCACGCGGAGCGGAATATGGGTGCTCTGTCCGCCGTACATTTTACGTCCGACCACTCTCTTTGCATACTGCACGGGTATTTTACGCTGCCCTTCGGTAACGGCCACAACGGCAACCGTTGCGATGATGATACCGATGACGAGTAAAATAACCGCGACGATCGACATGGTTCCAACCTGTACGTATTGATAAACCTGTACGATCGCATTTGGAATTCTGGAGATGATACTGATAAAGATAATCAGTGAAATCCCGTTGCCGATGCCGTTTTCTGTGATCTGTTCGCCTAAGAACATCAGGAAGGTTGTTCCTGCTGTAATACAGAGCACAACAACGAAAATGGTAAAGGCATTCTTTTCGGTTAAAAGTCCACCATAGGATAAACTCATCCCCAAGGCTTGGATAATTGCCAGCACAATGGTTAAGTAACGGGTGTACTGGGCAATTTTTTTACGTCCTTCTTCGCCTTCTTTTTGTAATCTTTCTAATGCTGGTATGGCAAATGCTAGAAGATTCATGATGATGGATGCATTGATGTATGGGGTGATGCTCATGGCAAAAATCGTAAAATTACCAAAGTTCCCCCCGGAAATGATGTTAAACAATCCAAAAATTCCGCCATCATTAACAAGGTTCGCAAGCTGCGCGGTGTCAATGTAAGGGACGGGAATAAAAGAACCCAGACGATAGACGAACAAAAGCGCGATCGTATAGATCATCTTGCGTCGTAAATCCGGAATTCTCCATGCATCCTTCAAAGTAGAAATCATCTAAATCACCTCTACCTTTCCTCCTCGGGCAAGGATTTTTTCTTCAGCAGATTTGCTGACTTTGTTCGCTTTAACGGTTAAAGCTTTTTCCAAATCCCCTTCACCCAAAATTTTTACACCAGCTTTTAATTTGCGAATGAAACCATATTCTAATAATAACTCAGGTGTTACTACAGTATTTTCTTCAAAAGCGTTTAATTCGCCAACATTGACGATGGCGTATTCTTTCTTGAAACGATAGTTTGAGAAACCACGTTTTGGCAGTCTGCGCGCCAGTGGCATCTGACCACCTTCAAAGCCCGGACGTACGCCGCCGCCTGAACGTGATTTTTGGCCGTCCTGTCCTCTGCCGGCAGTTTTACCCTGTCCGGTTGCGGTACCGCGGCCTTTACGCTTGGTATCTTTCTTAGAGCCTTCTGCAGGTCTTAAGGTATGTAATCTCATCGTACACCTCCTATACTTCTTCAACGTCGAGCATGAAATCTGTTTTGTGGATCATGCCGCGAATCTGAGGGGTGTCATCATGAACAACGGTCTGTCCGATTTTCTTAAGACCCAGGGCTTCAATCGTCTTACGCTGTCTCTGATTGCGACCGATGATGCTTTTCTTAAGTGTGATTTTTAATTGTTTCGCCACGATGAACGCCTCCTAACCTAAAATTTCTTCAGGTGTTTTGCCGCGTTTGGCTGCTACTTCTTCAAGAGTGGTTAAACGTGCTAACCCTTCCATTGTAGCATTGACCATATTGCGGGCATTATTAGTTCCTAAAGATTTCGTTCTGATATCTTTAATTCCTGCTAATTCGCATACAGCACGAACAGCGCCGCCGGCGATAACACCGGTACCAGGTCCGGCAGGTTTTAAGAGCACTTTGCCGGCGCCATCTTCGCCCTGTACTAAATGCGGAATGGTTGTTCCAACAAGTGGTACTTTGATTAATGATTTTTTAGCGGATTCAATGCCTTTGCGGATCGCGTCTGGAATTTCCATTGCTTTCCCTTTGCCGACACCTACATAGCCGTTTCCGTCTCCAACAATCACTAAACAACTGAATCTAAAGTTACGACCACCTTTTACAACCTTGGTGACACGGTTGATAGTAACAACTCTTTCCTGTAAATCCAATGTGTTCGGATCAATTTTATTACTCTGCATCAAGCGACCTCCTTTACTTAGAATTTTAATCCGGCTTCACGCGCGCCGTCTGCTAATTCTTTTACTCTTCCAGTGTAGATATAACCGCCTCTGTCAAACACGACATCTTCAATGCCTGCTGCCAGTGCTTTTTTGGCAATGGCTTCGCCGACCATTTTCGCAGCGGCTTTTCCGCCACCATTTTCAACCTGATCTCTCAGATCTTTGTCAAGGGTGGAAGCAGAAACCAGGGTGATACCTTTGGCATCATCAATGATCTGTGCATACATATTTTTATTGCTTCTGAATACGTTCAGACGAGGTCTTTCATTTGTTCCGGCAATTTTTTTACGGACTCTTAAATGTTTTCTCAAACGTAATTCGTTTTTATTGATTTTTTTAATCATTCAGATTCACTCCTTTTTCTTACCTGTCGGGCATAGCCGTTAATGATTAACCAGTTTTACCAACTTTACGACGGATATGTTCGTCCGCGTACTTAACACCATGTCCCTTGTAAGGTTCAGGCAATCTCTTTGCACGGATATTGGCAGCGTGTGCGCCAACGGCTTCCTTGCTGATGCCTTTGACAATTACTTTAGTCTGTCCATCACAAACGGTCTCAACGCCTTCTGGATCTTCCATTTCGACAGGATGGGAATATCCAAGGTTCATGACCAGTTTGTTGCCTTTCTTTTCAGCTCTGTAACCAACGCCACTGATTTCAAGGACTTTTTCAAATCCATTGCTGACGCCAGTTACCATGTTGGCGATCAGCGCACGGGTTAAGCCGTGTAAGGATTTGTGTTCTTTATTTTCAGATGGTCTTTTAACGATCACTTCGTTCTCTTCAATTTCGATAATCATATCAGGATGGAACTCTCTAACCAGTTGACCTTTAGGCCCTTTTACAGTTAAGGTATGTCCATCTAATTTGATTTCGACACCAGCGGGAATGGCAACTGGAGCTTTACCGATTCTTGACATTTTCGTATACCTCCTGTTAATTTGTTACCAGACGTAACAGATTACTTCGCCGCCTACGCCGGCTCTTCTAGCTTCTTTATCGGTTAAAACGCCCTTAGATGTAGAAATGATTGCTACACCCAGTCCGTTTAATACTTTTGGGATTTCGTTGTTCCCAGCATAAACACGCAGGCCCGGTTTAGAGATTCTCTTTAAACCAGCAATAACCTTGCTCTTGTTTTCGCCGTATTTAAGTGTGATTTTGATAATGCCCTGTTTGTCATCATCAATGAAATCTACTTTATTGATATAACCTTCTTCCAAAAGAATTTCAGCGATCGCTTTCTTTTCTTTGGAAGCCGGCATTTCTACAGTTTTGTGACCTGCATTGTTTGCATTTCTGATTCTTGTCAGCATATCTGCAATTGGATCAGTCATTGTCATGCTTAGTGCCTCCTTTTCGTTTGTGTAAGCCGTACTTACCAGCTGGCTTTACGAACACCAGGAATTTCTCCCTTATAAGCCAATTCTCTAAAACAAATTCTGCAGATACCAAACTTTCTTAAGTAAGCATGTGGTCTCCCGCAAATCCGACAACGGTTGTATTCACGTGACGAATATTTTTGTTTTTTCTGCTGTTTTTCTTTCATTGCTTTTTTAGCCATTGTAACGAGCCTCCTTATTTAGCATACGGTAAGCCGAGTAAGCTTAACAGTTCGTGCGCTTCCTCGTCAGTTTTAGCCGTGGTTACGAACATAATGTCCATCCCTCTGATCTGTTCTACCTTGTCGTAGTCAATTTCAGGGAAGATTAACTGTTCCTTGATACCGAATGCGTAGTTGCCTCTGCCGTCAAAAGACTTGTTGGATAAACCTCTGAAGTCTCTTACGCGAGGGAGAGCGATGTTAAACAGCTTGTCGCAGAATTCGTACATTCTGTCGCTTCTTAAGGTCACTTTAGCGCCGACATTCTGTCCTTCTCTTACCTTAAAGTTTGCAACTGACTTTTTAGCCTTGGTTACAACCGGTCTCTGACCGGCGATGATGCCTAAGTCAATAACCGCAGCTTCCAAAGCCTTTGAATTATCTTTACAGTCCCCTAAACCCATGTTGATTACAACCTTTTCCAGTTTAGGAACTTCCATTACATTTTTATACTGAAATTTCTCTTTCAAAGCCGGTACGACTTCGTTGAGATACTTATCTTGCATTCTAGCCATAATGTGCCTCCTTCCCCAGATTAGTTATCGAGAACCTGTCCGCATTTCTTGCAGACTCTTACTTTTTTACCATCTTCTGTAATCTGTACGCCGGTACGAACGCCGCGGCCGCATTTATCACAGTTCAACAATACGTTTGAAGCGTCAATTTTGCCTTCTTCGCGGATAATGCCACCCTGCTGCATTGCCTGGGATGGTTTTTTATGCTTGGTCAGAATGTTGACACCTTCGACACGTACTTTTCCTTCGTCAGGGAAAGCGGCTAAAACCTTACCGGTTTTGCCTTTATCTTTACCAGAAATTACCTGGACAATATCATCTTTTTTTACATGCATCTTGTTAGCCATATGGTCACCTCCTAATTAAAGTACTTCAGGAGCCAAAGATACAATTTTCATATACTTCTTGTCTCTTAACTCTCTCGCAACAGGTCCGAAGATACGGGTTCCTCTTGGATTTTTATCATCTTTTATCAAAACAGCTGCGTTCTGGTCAAATTTGATATAGCTTCCGTCATCACGGCGTACACCGCGTTTTGAGCGAACAACAACCGCTTTTACAACGTCACCTTTTTTAACGTCTCCGCCAGGTGCAGCACTTTTTACAGCGCATACAATCACGTCACCAATGTTGGCATAACGTCTTCCTGAACCACCGAGAACTCGGATGCATAACAATTCCTTTGCACCGGTATTATCAGCAACTTTCAATCTACTTTCTTGTTGAATCATCCGAAATACCTCCTTCCGGGCACTAAATCTTATAATGCCTTTTCTACTATTTCAACTAATCTCCAGCGTTTATCTTTACTAAGTGGTCTTGTTTCCATGATTTTAACGGTATCGCCAATGCCACATTCGTTATTTTCATCATGTGCTTTAAACTTAACTGTATTCTTAACTCTTTTCTTGTAAAGAGGATGTTTTACAAAAGTTTCAACAGCAACGACAATGGTCTTGTCCATTTTGTCACTGACTACGCGACCAACACGGGTTTTTCTTTCATTACGTTCCATCATCAGCTAAACCTCCAGTTTTTACGCTTCAGCCGATTTTGCGGCGCGTTCCTGCATAATCGTCTTGATACGTGCGTAAGTTTTCTTTACTTCCTTAATCCGCATCGGATTTTCTAATTGTCCGGTAGCGTGCTGGAAACGCAGGTTGAATAATTCTTCCTTTAAATCTCCAAGCTTGCCTTCTAATTCTACGTTCGTTAATTCTCTTAATTCTTTTGCTTTCATACTTATTCACCCACTTCTTCCTGTGCTGCACGAGTGATAAACTTGGTTTTGATCGGCAGCTTGTGCTGAGCAAGACGCATCGCTTCTCTTGCGACATCTTCAGGAATACCTGAGATTTCAAATAACACGCGGCCTGGTTTAACAACGGCTACCCAGTATTCTGGAGCCCCTTTACCGGAACCCATACGCGTTTCAGCTGGTTTGGCGGTAACTGGCTTGTCCGGGAAAATCTTGATCCAAACCTTACCACCTCTTTTAATATATCTGGTCATGGCGACACGGGCAGCTTCAATCTGATTGGCTGTGATCCATGCCGGCTCTAAGGCCTGGATCGCGTAATCACCGTAGGTGATTTTGTTACCGCGGGTAGCCTGGCCTTTCATACGACCTCTATGTACTCTTCTACGTTTAACACGTTTCGGCATTAACATATTGTATGTCCTCCTCTCTTAGTTTGCTTCTTTTCTGGGAGCTTTACGACGGTTATTGTTTCTTTTGCCTCTGGAATCTTCTTCCTCGCTGACGGCTAAGATGTTTTCACGTCCTGTTAAGATTTCACCTTTGTTGACCCAAACCTTGATGCCTAATTTTCCATAGGTTGTGTCGGCTTCAGCGAAACCATAATCGATATTGGCACGCAGGGTCTGCATGGGTACATTCCCCTGAGCGTAGCCTTCTGTACGTGCCATTTCAGCACCGTTCAGACGGCCGGCAACCATGGTTTTGATGCCCTTAGCGCCTGCGCGCATGGTGCGCTGCATGCACTGCTTCATTGCACGACGGAAAGAAATTCTTCTTTCTAACTGGCCTGCAATGTTTTCAGCGATCAACTGAGCATCCATATCGATGTTCTTGACTTCTACAATATTGATGAAGACTGTTTTGCCAGTCATCTTTTCAAGTTCTAATCTCAGCGCTTCAATACCAGCACCGCCCTTGCCGATGATCATGCCGGGTTTAGCAGTATGAATGTGGATTTTAATCTTGTTACCGAAACGTTCGATAACGATTTTGGAAATGCCCGCCTGGAATTGGCTGGCCTTGATGTATTTACGAATATCGTGATCTTCAATTAAGCAATCCGCAAAATCTCTGTCATTTGCATACCATTTTGCATTCCAGTCTTTAATCACGCCCACACGTAAGCCGTGTGCATTAACTTTTTGACCCAAACCTGATTCCTCCTATTCCTGTACTTCGTATTCTTTTAAAACAGCTGTGATGTGGGAAGTTCTCTTCTTAATTGGAAAAGCACGTCCCTGCGGGCCAGCTTTGTATCTCTTTAAGGTTGGTCCCTGATCGGCGTAGATCTGATCGATATACAGTTTTTCAGGATCCATGTTATGGTTATTTTCCGCGTTTGCTAAGGCAGATTTTACGACTTTTTCAGTGATTTTCGCGGCTTTGTTCGGTGTTAAAGCCAAAATACTTAAGGCTTCTCCGAGGCTTTTACCTCTGATCAAATCAGCCACTAATTTAGCCTTTCTGGATGAAACACGTACATATTTAGCTGTAGCTCTTGCTTCCACTTTGCACCCTCCTTTTGGCTATTTCATTTTTGTTTTCTTTTCGCCGGCATGGCCTCTGTAGGTTCTTGTGGGCGCAAACTCGCCGAGTTTGTGACCCACCATGTCTTCAGTGACATATACAGGCACATGCTTTCTACCGTCATGAACAGCGATGGTGTGTCCAACCATCTGTGGGAATAAAGTGGAGCTTCTTGACCAGGTCTTCAGCACGTTCTTTTCGCCTTTTTCGTTCATTTCTTCGATTCTTTTAAGCAGCTTTTCGCTGACGTAAGGTCCTTTTTTTACAGATCGACTCATATTTTAACCTCCTATGCTTATTTCACGTTACGACGACGTACGATATATTTATCGGAAGGTTTATTCTTCTTACGTGTCTTATAACCAAGTGCCGGTTTACCCCAAGGCGTAACTGGGCCAGAGCGGCCAACCGGAGCACGGCCTTCCCCACCACCGTGTGGATGGTCGTTCGGGTTCATAACAGAACCACGAACCGTTGGGCGGATGCCCATGTGGCGTTTACGGCCCGCTTTACCAATGCGGACATTCTGATGGTCTAAGTTACCAACCGTACCGACAGTCGCGCGGCATTCCAGGCGCACCTGGCGCATTTCACCAGATGGCAGACGCAGGGTTGCGTAGTTGCCTTCCTTGGCCATCAGCTGGGCAGAAGCACCGGCTGAACGGACCATCTGGCCGCCCTTGCCCGCTTTTAATTCAATGTTGTGTACCAGTGTACCAACAGGAATGTTTTTCAGCGGCAGGCAGTTGCCAATGGTGATTTCTGCTTCAGGACCAGAGACGATGGTGTCGCCAACCTTTAATTTTAAAGGCGCGATGATGTAACGTTTTTCCCCATCCGCATAGTGGATCAGCGCGATGTTGGAGCTGCGGTTCGGATCGTATTCGATACCGGCAACCTTGCCCGGTACACCGTCTTTGTTTCTCTTGAAGTCAATGATTCTGTATTTTCTCTTGACGCCGCCGCCCTGGTGTCTTACGGTGATACGACCGTAGTTGTTACGACCAGCTTTGGATTTTAAAGGCGTCAGTAAGGATTTTTCCGGTTCTTTTTTGGTTACTTCGTCAAATGTATTGACACTCATATTTCTGCGTCCAGGGGACGTCGGTTTGTATTTTTTAATACCCATTATTCGCAAACCTCCTGTAGTGTTAAATGCTTATCGGGTCTTAGGCTTATACGCCTTCGAAGAATTCAATGGCCTTGCTGTCTTCAGTCAGTTTAACGATGGCTTTTTTCCAGTTCTTTCTTCTGCCTTCGAAACGGCCCATTCTCTTCATTTTACCGTTCATGTTCATGGTCGCAACTTTTTCGACCTTCACATCGAAGATTTCTTCAACGGCATTCTTGATTTCGATTTTGTTCGCATTTTTAGCGACTTCGAAAGTATATCGGTTGAATTCACTATCATCCATGCTCTTTTCAGTGATCAGCGGACGAATGATAATATCGCGAGGATTCTTCATTATGCATATACCTCCTCAATTTTTTCTAAAGCGTCCTTGGTCATGACCAGAACGTCGTATTTTAACATGTCATAAACATTCAGTTCGCTGACCGTTGTGGTCGCTACTTTCTGGATGTTGTTTGCAGAGCGGACAACCGTATCGTCCTTTTCTGCGGTTACGATCAGAGCCTTCGGCGCGTTGATGGCGCTTAAGATGCCGACCATTTCCTTGGTCTTCGGCGCATCCATTGTCAGCTGATCCAAAACTCTTAATTCATTGTCCTGAGCCTTCGCTGAGAAAACAGAACGCATGGCCAGGTTACGAACCTTTTTGTTAACCTTCTTGCTGTAATCTCTGGATTTTGGAGCGAAGATCACGCCGCCGCCAACCCATAAGGGAGAACGGCTTGTGCCGGCACGTGCGCGGCCAGTTCCTTTTTGTCTCCAGGGCTTTCTGCCGCCGCCTCTGACCTCGGAACGGGTTAAGGTGCCTTTCGTGCCCTGACGTTTATTTGCAAGCAGTGCTACGACCACTTCATGTACAACCGGTTCGTTGGGTTCGATTCCGAAAACTCTTTCGCTGAGTTCCACGTCACCAACGACATTTCCTTTTACATCTAAGATGTCCATTTTTGGCATTTGAATTCCTCCTTTCAAGCTAAGATATTCTATGCTTTAACGCTGCTTTTGATGGAAACCAGTGAGCCTCTAGGACCGGGAACAGCACCCTTAATGAGCAGAATGTTATCTTCTGCAGAAACCTGAACAACTTCCAGATTTAAAGCAGTGACATTCTTATTCCCCATCTGACCTGGTAAGTTCTTACCCTTCATAACGCGAGCCGGGTAAGCAGAAGCACCCATGGAGCCTGGGCTTCTGTGGTACTTAGAACCATGAGCCATCGGTCCTCTGGACTGGCCGTGACGCTTGATAACGCCCTGGAAACCCTTACCTTTGGATTTACCGGAGATATCAACCTTGTCACCGGCTTCAAACATGTCCGCCTTGATGACCTGTCCTGTTTCAAAAGCATCGTAATCGTCTAATTTAAATTCACGGATGACCTTTTTGTACGGGGCGCCGTGTTTGTCATAATGACCTTTTAAAGGTTTGGTTACGCGTTTTTCCTTCACATCGCCGTAAGCGAGCTGAATGGCTTCGTAACCGTCAACGTCCATATTTTTCTTCTGGACAACTACACATGGACCCGCTTCCACAACCGTTACCGGGATTACCGTACCGTTTTCTGTGAAAATCTGAGTCATACCAATTTTCTTGCCGATAATTGCTTTTTTCAATTTTTTCCTCCTATATCATTGGATCGCCGCGCGATCATAATATTGTGTGTGGTTGACTAAAAATTATAATTTAATTTCGATATCAACGCCTGCTGGCAGATTCAAACGCATTAAGGCGTCTACTGTTTTCGGTGTCGGATTTAAGATGTCGATCAGGCGTTTGTGTGTGCGCATTTCGAACTGTTCTCTGGAATCCTTGTACTTGTGAACCGCTCTTAAAATCGTGATGACTTCTTTGTCAGTCGGAAGCGGAATAGGGCCAGAAACACTCGCACCTGTTCTCTTTGCTGTTTCAACGATTTTTTCAGCTGATTGATCGAGTAACTGATGATCAAAAGCCTTGAGTCTGATTCTAATTTTTTGTTTTGCCATACCTAAATTTACCTCCTTGTATGTTTTTTGCAATAGCATTTAGGTACGTCAACCGCCTTGTCAACTCTGCCGGGTGTTTCATTCTAAAACTTTTAAAAAAAGCGGCCTGAAACAGCCGGTTTCAAGGGGTTGTCGTCCGATTCTGTGATCGTGACATACTCCATGGGAATTACCTGAATTAGTAACAGCAACTTCCCATCTCATCGCAGATAGTCAACCTTGTCTATTATACATGCCAGGGCGGGCTGACGCAAGCTTTTTAAGAAAATAAACATCTTTTTTTTGACGCGCCATGAAAAGACGTTTACATTTAAGAAAGTTTTAAGAATTTATACTTCTTCACAGTAACGCACTGCCAAGTTTCAGTCCCAAACTTTCATAACACAATTTTCAAAAAAGTCCGCCTGCGTTATGAAAAACGGCCAGAACCCGCATGGATAAAAGCTTTGAGCCCCTGAAAAAGTCATAACGCGTATAACGCACATAACCAGGGGCATGTTTTTGAATGGAAAATTGAGAATGGAGAATTGCAGTGCATATCCGCCCTGACAGATTTGATTGGACGCGGCCTGCGGCCGCACCACCGTGACAGAACCTAAAGAGACGAAGCCTTTTACCTAAGGAAGGAAAAAGCGGCCTGCGGCCACTGCGCCTCACAACCATATCTTCCTCGCTAAAGCCAACCTTTTATCTCACCAGTGTCCGGCTGTTCCGATCAAGCGGCACGATTTCCAGCCGTTTTCCACAGCGCCTGGTCCTTTTTTCTTATCTGGATAAAAGGCGCAGTCTCGGGCTACGCCACAACCTTGACGTGTCTGGGTCCCTCTTAGGTTGCTACCGCTTCGCAGTAGCACCGAGAGCGCCAGTCGCACTTGCTCGCGGCTTGCGCCAAAGGGTACGGCGCGTTTCAGACCGTACCGCTAGGCTCAAGAGACAAAGCCTTTTTCCTTATCTGGATAAAAGGCGCAGTCTCGGACCGCGCCGCATCTTCACAAAAAATCCCTACAGGCAATCTCTCAAAATCACCTCAGGCCGTTCATCCCAGAAATAAGCGCCGATGCCCCGCAGGCCGAGGTGCGCGGCCAGCACGGTGCCGATGGGCACTGGCGCTGTGTCCGGCATCCCCGCCATCTTCAGCTTATTCTGCAGTGACACAATAAGCTCCTGGCATTCCATGGGGTCGGCATAGGCAATGCCAATGGTCTGGTCCCTGTAGTCACCGATCTTGTCAAGCACCTTCTCCACCAGCGCCGCCACTGCCTTCTTATCGCCGCGCACCTTGCCGATGATGTTGAGCTCACCCTGATCCACATAGACCACTGGACGGATTTTCAGGAAATCCCCCACCACAGCGACCCCCTTAGACACACGGCCGCCCTTGTTCAGCCACTTCAGATCCTGTACCGAAAAATAAAACTGGGCATGGGTTTTCAGCTTCTCCGCTGCGTCCGCCAGCAGCGGCAGATCCG